>NZ_JACJEB010000050.1:0-696 GCF_014163845.1 Shewanella sp. SR43-4
TTAACCTTCGGGAGAACGCTCACCACTTTGTGGTTCATGACTGGGGTGAAGTCGTAACAAGGTAGCCCTAGGGGAACCTGGGGCTGGATCACCTCCTTACCTATACGACTAACTCAATACCTAAAAGTGCAGCGATGCATGTGAGTGTTCACACAGATTACTTGATAGAAGAAAGAGAAATTACGTTGGGTCTGTAGCTCAGCTGGTTAGAGCGCACCCCTGATAAGGGTGAGGTCGGTGGTTCAAGTCCACTCTGACCCACCAATCTTTCCTACTCTGCGTTGGATGATGATTCATTTAGTCTACTAAATGTCGCTATCAACCGCCTTGATTAGAAACGATTGGCAAACCAATTTTTTGGTGAGACCTTCATTGAAGGTAAACGTAAAATCTCAACTGCATGTAAATGGGGCTATAGCTCAGCTGGGAGAGCGCCTGCCTTGCACGCAGGAGGTCTGCGGTTCGATCCCGCATAGCTCCACCATTTACACTTATCATGACGATAAGCTTATGCATAGGTTAGAGATGCCAAAGATAAACGAAATTTTATCTTTGGCTTTTTTAAGCCCGCTCTTTAACAATTTGGAAAGCTGATAGTACTAACTAAAGGCGCATGAATGATGATTCGTTGTCGTTTGTGTGATTACGTTAGTGCGAAAAACGTTAATGCGAAAGCATTAACACTTGAGTTCTCAA
>NZ_JACJEB010000051.1:0-598 GCF_014163845.1 Shewanella sp. SR43-4
CATAAGCTTATCGTCATGATAAGTGTAAATGGTGGAGCTATGCGGGATCGAACCGCAGACCTCCTGCGTGCAAGGCAGGCGCTCTCCCAGCTGAGCTATAGCCCCATTTACATGCAGTTGAGATTAATATCAAGTATCCAATCATAAGATTGGCGAAGCCAAATCGAATTTTAACAAGTTAATTCAATGCGACGTTTAGTTCTTCACTAAACGAGTATTTAATTAACGCAGATAAAATGAAGATTTGGTGGGTCAGAGTGGACTTGAACCACCGACCTCACCCTTATCAGGGGTGCGCTCTAACCAGCTGAGCTACAGACCCATTCTTTTTGGTCTTTTAATCCTTACTCGGCGTTACTTTCTTCGTTTCTCAGTCATGTGCTAAAGCACACTCCCTGCGAGACTCATCAAGTGCCTTGATTAAGAATCAAAATCCTCAAAAATACCTTTCGATATCTTTCTCTTTCTTCTATCAAGTAATCTGTGTGAACACTCACATGCATTGCTGCACTTTAGGTATTGAGTTAGTCGTATAGGTAAGGAGGTGATCCAGCCCCAGGTTCCCCTAGGGCTACCTTGTTACGACTTCACCCCAGTC
>NZ_JACJEB010000052.1:0-576 GCF_014163845.1 Shewanella sp. SR43-4
TTTATCAACTCAGGAATGGCAGTTATCTCATTGCTTTTTTGTTCTGTTTTAAGTTGGCCAAGTACTAATTTGTTTGATGAAGCATAAGCACTAATCATGTGTATGGTACTGGCTCTGTCTTGACGATTGTATGACCCCCGAAGCGTTTTTCCATCGATAGCAATCACTTGGCCTTCGGTAAGAGTGTGTATCGATGACATCCATTTGATAAAACACCGGTGAAATTGTTCTGGTTCTATCGTTGATATGATACGAGCTATAGTGTCATCAGCAGGAATGCCACTCACGAATAGGTTATTGTTTTTAAACCAATCATGATGTCCAAGTATGTATTCTCGAATATCAAACCAGCCTTTAGCTCCTGCGATAACGGCACATAGAGAACCAAACAAAACCTCAAAAAGGCAATAGGTCACTTTAGCCCCTTGGCGTTGGTCAGTTATGGTTTGAAAAGTCTCTTTGAAGTGGTCAATATGCATGATGAGCTCCCGAAAAAAGGGAGTATAAGATCATAGCTAAATGTTAACGTCAAATAGTGTGTTAAGTTGATTGAAAAACGTTCACGATCTCGCCCTG
>NZ_JACJEB010000053.1:0-572 GCF_014163845.1 Shewanella sp. SR43-4
GTGCCAATCACAGTGCTGTCGCTGCTGTTTTCAAAATACGTAAAGTTGTAGCTGGTTTCGCCCACGGGTGGGGTGAACTCAGGCGTTTCATTGACATCAAGCTCAGTGAGGGTGACGTTAATGTTGGTGGTGTTGACGCCATCTGAGGCGCCGACGACTAAATTGTGCACGTTCGCCAGGGCTTCAAAGTCATTGGCGACGGCGGCCACGCCCGCTGGGGTCAAGCTGATGACACCGGTCACGGGGTCAATCTCAAACCAAGCGTCGTCATTGCCGCTGACGATACTGTAGGTCACTGGCGTGCCTTCCGGATCGATGGCATTGACGGTGCCAATCACAGTGCTGTCGCTGCTGTTTTCAAAATACGTAAAGTTGTAGCTGGTTTCGCCCACGGGTGGGGTGAACTCAGGCGCTTCATTGACATCAAGCTCAGTGAGGGTGACGTTAATGTTGGTGGTGTTGACGCCATCTGAGGCGCCGACGACTAAATTGTGCACGTTCGCCAGGGCTTCAAAGTCATTGGCGACGGCGGCCACGCCCGCTGGGGTCAAGCTGATGACACCGGTCACGGG
>NZ_JACJEB010000054.1:0-539 GCF_014163845.1 Shewanella sp. SR43-4
AGTGACAGAATCTTGCCAATACCTGGTACAGTTTTAAGTAGTTCTAGATACACTGGATTATGATTTTTGGCTTGTTTTTCAATGAACCATTCAACTTGAGCGAGTTCTTTGGCATAGCAATCAAGCAGCGCCATATCTAAATCAATGTTGCGCTGCACGATAGGGTCTTGATACTGCTCACGAAGTTTTTGTCTTGCTGAAATATTTTTAAGATTTAACTCAGTGGCAGGCAAGTTGTATTGGCTGTTGGTGTTAACCACATGACCTTTGAGCATGGCACCGTGACGAACAATTTTCATTCGTCGACGTAATAGGTCACGTGCAGCGCGCATTTCACTTGGATAATCATAAGCTATAGGAAAGTTACCACCACGCAGTAATGAGGCAATTTTAAAGGAATCGACTTTATCATTTTTGGTTTTACCGCCGTGAATCGCCTTCATATAAAGCGCATGACCTAGTACAAAATCAATCCCAAGTTCAGCACACCAATCTGACACCCAATACCAGCAATGCATGCACTCAACGCCGACAATCAC
>NZ_JACJEB010000055.1:0-516 GCF_014163845.1 Shewanella sp. SR43-4
GGCAAGATTCTGTCACTGACAATTTTGTATGAAATCGGTGATATCTGCCGATTTGAGTCAGTGCAAAAGTTCGCTTCTTACTCTAGATTGGTCAAATGCAAAGCTGAATCGGCGGGTAAAACCTATGGTACTAATGGTAATAAAATCGGTAACGCTCATTTGAAGTGGGCATTCTCAGAAGCAGCTGTGCTGTACCTGCGTGGCAATGACAAAGCCCGTAACTACCTTAATCGATTACAAAAAAGAATGAGTAAGGCCAAAGCGTTATCTGCACTCGCTCATAAGCTTGGCCGCTGTGTCTATTTCATGTTGAAGAACAAAACGGTGTTTGATGAACAAAATGGTGTTTGATGAACAACGATTCTTGAAAGGATAAGTCGCGCAATAAGGTGAGCTGAACGTCTAACTAGATACTCTTAAAAAGAGAAGCGAGCATGACCGTGAATGATGTGGCTAATGAAGCAATGACTTCTCACCATCATCACTATGCCAAATGCTATTTAAGCTACATCGCCT
>NZ_JACJEB010000056.1:0-440 GCF_014163845.1 Shewanella sp. SR43-4
GTGATTGTCGGCGTTGAGTGCATGCATTGCTGGTATTGGGTGTCAGATTGGTGTGCTGAACTTGGGATTGATTTTGTACTAGGTCATGCGCTTTATATGAAGGCGATTCACGGCGGTAAAACCAAGAATGATAAAGTCGATTCCTTTAAAATTGCCTCATTACTGCGTGGCGGTAATTTCCCAATAGCCTACGATTACCCCAGCGAAATGCGCGCTGCCCGTGACCTATTACGTCGACGAATGAAAATTGTTCGTCACGGTGCCATGCTCAAAGGTCATGTGGTTAACACCAACAGCCAATACAACTTGCCTGCCACTGAGTTAAATCTTAAAAACATTTCAGCAAGACAAAAACTTCGTGAGCAGTATCAAGACCCTATCGTGCAGCGCAACATTGATTTAGATATGGCGCTACTTGATTGCTATGCCAAAGAACTCGC
>NZ_JACJEB010000057.1:0-351 GCF_014163845.1 Shewanella sp. SR43-4
GCTTGATACTCATTGAGCCTCCTCCCTAGCAAGCCGCATCAGCGGTATGCTTAAGGTGACTAAACCAACAGGAGAAAGCTCAATGAGATTTTATAATAACTCACATCCATACTACTGTGGTATCGATTTACATGCACGCTTACTTTATGTCTGCATCATTGATTCTAAAGGGGAAGTTGTTGTTCATAAAAAGATAGGTGCCAGCAAAGATGACTTATTACTCATACTAGAACCCTATATCGGCAATGTGATTGTCGGCGTTGAGTGCATGCATTGCTGGTATTGGGTGTCAGATTGGTGTGCTGAACTTGGGATTGATTTTGTACTAGGTCATGCGCTTTATATGAAGGC
>NZ_JACJEB010000058.1:0-347 GCF_014163845.1 Shewanella sp. SR43-4
GAGCTGAACGTCTAACTAGATACTCTTAAAAAGAGAAGCGAGCATGACCGTGAATGATGTGGCTAATGAAGCAATGACTTCTCACCATCATCACTATGCCAAATGCTATTTAAGCTACATCGCCTTGATTAGACACCTTATTGACGCGCATTAATCAATACAATCAATAAAGTCGTTTACACCTTAAATGAGCCTGAAACTAACTGTGCATAAAGCACCTGAGACTTGAATAGTGCCATCTTAGGGTTAACCGATAAATGTCTAGTGCCCCTGAAATTTCAAAGGAGTGAAAAGAGTCAGGCAGCGATAAGATCGCACTAAGAGAGCCTCTATATGTGTTTGCTGTA
>NZ_JACJEB010000059.1:0-316 GCF_014163845.1 Shewanella sp. SR43-4
CTGTGGCACCACCTGATCCCATTCCGAACTCAGAAGTGAAACACAGTATCGCCGATGGTAGTGTGGGGTCTCCCCATGCGAGAGTAGGTCATTTCCAGGCGCCTAATTTCTCTTTTACGAAAGAGAAGTCTCCTGATAGTGACATATCAGCGACTTAAAAAGATTTAGCATCGTGCGTAAGCAATTTGCTAAAGGAGCGGTAGTTCAGTTGGTTAGAATACCGGCCTGTCACGCCGGGGGTCGCGGGTTCGAGTCCCGTCCGCTCCGCCAACTTAAGATGAAAGCCCTAGCAGAAATGCTAGGGCTTTTTTCGTTG
>NZ_JACJEB010000005.1:0-324338 GCF_014163845.1 Shewanella sp. SR43-4
CAACATCTTTATTACTCAAAGGCCATGACATTCGTACCATCCAAGAGTTATTGGGACACAGTGATGTCAAAACGACCGAGATATATACCCATGTGATTGGTGGCCATCATACTGGGGTCATAAGTTCTCTTGACAGTCTTTAAGGCATACTACAAAACAAGTTACTAAGGCCTTATCTTTTGCTTTCCGCATTAGTAAATATGAGGCAAACACAGAAACACAAAGTTAGAATGAGTAATTGTTCTAAATCATAATGGGGCGTGCGACGTGAGGTCGTATGAAGCGCTGTTCACCGCTTTTGAGTGAACCATCTGTATCACCAGATGAACCTAGGGCTCTGAATAAAGTAGCGAGCCTAACAATGTAACGAAGATTGGTCATGGACTAATCGGGATCTCAATCGTGAGAGGACGATCCTCCTGATAACCACAAATCGGGTGAGTGCTAGGCAGTCAGTATGATAAACATAAGTGAATCCGCGTAAGGTGCGTTATGTGATGAAACAGCGGAAGTGGTTAATACGCTGTAGCCAAAAGGCATGAGAGTTGGAAAGAGATTGCCCCATGCTCTTTCGTGATCAATACGCTCTCCGCACTATAGCGGGCATCTAACCTGACATTGCGCGACATACGGAACACGGTAAGCCTATATCGCTCCCTTTGGGAAAGCTGATTTGGCCGATAGTGATGTAGGTATAGGAGGTTGGAAAAAGCAAAGGCTGCATTGTAACGATGCTGATACAGACTTGTGTCTGGTCACGAAAGTGAGCCCACTTCCGACTGGTCTCCCGTTGCAAGATAATTTGAAGAACTTTATTCAAGGAGAAACGCAAATGATGATTTCAACAGAAATTAGTGCCTCTCCTGACAGCGCTCAATGGCAGTCAATAGACTGGAAATCCGTTGAACCGCATGTATTAAAGCTTCAGATGCGTATTGCAAAAGCAACACGAGAAGGTAAACGCGGCAAGGCGAAAGCGTTGCAGTGGATACTGACTCACTCGCGTTCAGCAAAACTTCTTGCTGTTAAGCGTGTATCACAAAATAAAGGCAGTAAAACGCCTGGAATTGATGGTGTTATCTGGAATACAGATACCCGCCGCATGAAAGCAGTAAATCAATTGAGCAGGAAGGCATATCAAGCCAAACCACTCAAGCGTATCTATATCCCCAAAAAGAATGGCAAACTCAGACCTCTTGGTATCCCATGCATGATAGACAGAGCACAACAAGCGCTCCACCTTCTTGCATTAGAACCAATATCGGAGACGCTTGCTGACCCAAACAGCTATGGATTTAGACCAAATCGTAGCACTGCTGACGCAGTCGATCAGTGCTTCAAATGTTTGGCTCTAAAGAAATCAGCACAATGGGTTCTTGAGGGGGACATCAAATCCTGCTTCGACAAAATCGGGCATCAATGGCTAATTGATAACATCGCCATAGATAAACGAATGTTGGAACAATGGTTAAAGTCTGGTTTTATGGACAAAGGGCTGTTTTATCGTACTGATGAGGGCACGCCACAAGGAGGGGTTATATCCCCCACCTTGATGCTAATGACTCTTGCTGGACTTGAGCAGCGCATAAAGTCTACAGCACTCAAAAAGGGTGCCAGAGCCAACTTTATTGGATACGCCGACGATTTCGTCGTCACCTGCGCTTCAAAGGAAGTGCTCGAGAACGATATCAAACCGTTGATAGCTGATTTCTTAGCGGAAAGAGGCTTAACACTCTCCGAAGAGAAAACGCATATTACCCACATCAACAATGGTTTTGACTTCTTAGGGTTTAATCATAGGAAGTACAAAGGAAAATTGCTCATTAAACCGAGTAAATCCAACACGTTGTTGTTCTTAAGTAACCTGCGCGAACTCATCAAAAAGCACGCAACCATCCCTGTTAACGACCTTATCAAACTGATAAATCCGAAACTAAGGGGGTGGGCGAATTATTATCGTCATTGCGTTGCTAAACAAGTATTCGGGTATGTTGGGCACAAACTATTCTATTCGTTATGGCACTGGGCAGTAAGGCGCCATCCAACAAAGTCTAAGACTTGGGTAGCCCTTAAATACTTCATCAACCGAAAAGGCCAATGGCAATTTCACGGTTGGCAGAAGGTCAAGGATATGGATTGCCAATTCAATCTATTCCAAATAGCCAAAGTGCCTATTGAGAGACATGTGAAAATTCGAAGTGCGGCTATACCATTCGATCCTCAATACCAAGAATACTTGGCTAGGAGAAAATCGAAAAGGCAAGCTCGTAACGCTTGGAATGAACCTGCTCTCACTGCTTTATAAGTTGCTGGGTATCAAACGATACCTTTGTGGAGGCTTGAGCCTAGTGCAGTGAAAGTTGCACGCTGGGTTCTTAGGAGGGCGGCACTTGGTAACAAGTGTCGTCTATCCGACATAAATGATTTGCATACCTTGCTTACAATTGACGTGATTCAACTCTGAACTTGAGGACGTTGAAGAAAATAGCGTGAAGCTCACATGGATGTGAGCTTAGCTTTCGCGGTACAGGATGTACCATCGGAAGCGTTAGCATTTTCGAATAAGGCCGAAGCAGGTTTCAAATGAAGTTAAAAGCTGGATCAATCCCCATGGCGACCTTTTCGCTGTTTGAAAATGTTGCGGGGCGGCTGGGAGTTCCAAGAGGGAATAGCCGTTGATTTCCTCTTGGTCTGGTGTGGGCGAAGCACCACGACGTTAGTGGCCGCAGGTCATAGCCTAACCAACTTTGGGGCATAAGTTAGTTAAGCCATATCATATTTTGAACGTAAACGTGCGAGTAGGTTTGCTAAATTAGCAGCTTGCAAATTACTTTGAGTATGAAAAGTATCTTAACTCATCCAGACAGTTACTGTATAAGGGGCCTCAGCAGCAACATGCTTAATGATGACTTAAAACACTCTCTGTTGGCTCGTAAAATTCTATCGGTGTTATGTTTTGTCGAAAATATTTAAACGAATACAGAACTATTTAAACATTGGTTAGATATAGTTATACTCGAAAAATAAAGTAAATATAATGACGTTCAATTCTAAACCAATAATAGAGGGATGACTGATGAGTCAAAAGAGTAATAATGGTAAAAATAATGGTTCAACGCCTGAAAATTCACAAGGTAACCGTCATATAGTTAAAGATACAAACTATGGTGGTACTAGACATTCTATTGGTGGTTCGAATAAATCAGATATTTTACAAACCACAGCAACTCCAGTAAGACCTACGGGGAACCCAGACAAAAAATAAGGCGAAGCTATGACAGAGACAAATACGTCACAAATACCAATTGAAAAAGACTATGATCGTCATTGGTCGTTGTTATGGAACACTCAATTAGGTGTGCGTTATCACATGCACATGCAAAGTTTTTATGCTCGTTTTGGTAAATTTGTTACCGCCTTTTCTCTTGTGATGAGTTCAGCCGCATTTGCCACCATCTATCAAAGTGATAATGGAATCGCTAAGTGGTTGGCGTGTGCAGTCGCTTTGGCCCAAACACTGGAACTTGTTATCGACTCTAAAGCTAAAACCACGCTACATGCGTCTTTAAGGCAGAAATATTTGCAATTAGAGCTTGAGCTATCAGGTCGTGATTTTATTTACGACTATGAAGAGAAGTCGTTAAAGGCCAAGCGGATAGCGATAGAAGTTGAAGAACCTCCCCTGATACAAGCATTGGGTGATCGTTGCCACAATGAGCTTTCTAAAGTTTATGATTTAGGTGAGGATAAAATGGTTAAAATGCCTTGGTATCAATCGCTAAAAGCCAACTTTTACAGCTAATTCGTCGAATCTAACAACCCATTACTTATTAAAGGTGATGAGGGTAAATACAAACAGTTAAACCTTGAGAAATATTCATTCAAGACGCCTTTGGGGTAGTAATCATATTTCGTATATAATTGGCGCCACACTGGTCAGACCAGAATGGTCGTGATAGTATTAATCATACGGAATTAAAGAAGTATTTTTATGAGGTGTACATAATGGCAAAAGGTTCAAGTATTAATGGCAATGGAGGTAATGGTGGCGGAAACGATAACTACACAGTTACAGGTAGAGGAAAAGTGTCACGCACTCAAATGGTCAAAGAAGTGAAACAAGGGCTGCATCCTGACACCCATATATATAAGAGAAATGGGGTTGAATACGCAAGGAACAATCCGAACCACGACAAACCAGATAACATCAATGATTAACCTAAGCTCTTACTTCACCCTATCGACAAAGCTTCGTGCCAGGTCTTGTATTTTCTTATCCATTAGCGCATGTATGGTAAACGTAATTAGCTGAAGACTACTCAACCTGGCGAGTTAACTCCCTTTGGGGCATAAACAATTTACATGTCTAGGCTCATTACTGTACAAACTTTATTGACGCAATAAAGTTTGTACAGTAGAAGATAAGTCGAATCCATTTAACATTATGGATATGAGGCATGACATCTCGTTTGAAATCTTCATCTATACTTGACATGACCAGCTTGCTCTGCGCATGAATACATACCTAGATTATTTAGAGCTGCTAGAGGATTGCAGATAAAGAATAAATATCTTTTATGCTCCCCCCCCGAATAAACCATCTATGTGAACTTGAAGCCTTTGAAAATGCTCTAATTCACCATTGCAAATGAAATCTATTGGCTTGTTACCATTCAAAGGGGAATTATGATTTACCATATTAATAAAACCATAGATGTTTTTAGGGTTGTTAAATGTTACCCGTAAGCCAGCATGAATATTCAGGATATAGCTTATTCTTTCAACTTGCTCTTTGCTCAAACACATTTGCTCAAACTCAAGTGATTCATAGTTCTCAGGCAATTTAAGTAACTTTTGAATTTGCTGTTGGCTGCAGCTCCATTTTTCCAAGATCCTCAATGCCGTTTTAAAACCAATTCGAACAACTTTTGGATCATTGCAATCGATTTCTTGCATATGTATTCCTCAATAACTGACCACATAATCTAAGCACATAAATTAAAAATATTTCATTAATTTTACTACTATTTTTTATACACCTAGCTTGGCTAGAAAAATATTTTTTCATATTCATTTGGAGATACAGGACCAAGGTAATTCTGCTTGTGTTCGCTAATTAATGTAAATTTTTATCGAGTCTGACATTGAAAACCTGTAATTTTTAGGATTCCTTTATGCTCCTCAAGAAGGGCAATCTGCATTTTAAGTTCACAAATTTCAATTTATTTCGGGGTAATGGGAGATGCTTTTTGGGGTAATCCAGATGTTCTAATTTTAGCAGTCTCCACCATTTATCAATAGTCGATTTACCAACCTTCATCGCTTTCAATGCTTGGATAATAGTATGGTTTTTATCGAGAACTAATTGGGCAACATCGAGTTTAAATAAGTACTAACGTCTTTATTCCCTATCATCAGAATTATTTTTAGAAATAAATACTTAGATAGATTTTGGAACAACTAAATTGACTTTAGACTTTCTGCAACCGACCAAAATACAACGGTTTTCAGAAGAAATACTCCCAGCCAAAACTCGCTTCGCATAGCTGTTTTGTCGTGAACGCTTTTCTTGTTTGATAGAGCGAAAGTCGTTTGACATGAGATTTATACCATAAAAGTTAGTAGTTAAGTTATACGCTCTGTAGTGTTTATTGCAAGATTTATCACTTCAGATAAGACAGCATGCTTATGACCCAATTCTCCCCCCTAGGTATTAGACCAATACCTAGGGGCACTTTAGCGTTACTCAGCTAATCCTCTACTTTGGATATAAATTTTTTACAAGCCAAATATTGATTCTAATTAACAGCTTTAATATTTCATCAAACAATAAAAATCTCTTCCTGCATAAACAAGAAGAGATTTACTGCCTTTTCGGCAGATACTAATGCATGATTAACTGGTTCAACTTCACTTACATTTTTAGCTGCCTATTCGGCAGGTCACTCTAATACTACTCTGTAATCTAGCTTGTAATGATTTTTAGCTGCCTATTCGGCAGGTCACTCCTCCAATAAAGGGGGTAATTAAAATTTAGAATTTTTAGCTGCCTATTCGGCAGGTCACAATCAACATATCAAAAATAACTTTATAAAATCAATAGTTAAAGTTGAAATGCCACTGAACACCAAAATAATTACAAAGCAATTAATACATCTATTTTTCAATATTTTACTAGCCCCCTAAATTAATAAGGTTAAAAGCTGTCGATTAACATAGATAAGTCAGGAACAGTGCCATTCAACTCCTGATTAGTTGCAAAGCCATAGCGATTAAACACAGCCTTATCTTGTTTCTCTACGATACATTTTTGAATATGAAGAATGTAATCTTGGTTATTACTTTGGCTGCTGATTGCGATTCGATGAAAAGTATCAAATTCTCGAGGTTCACTATTTTTTTTGGGTTCAAAATGTTCACCTCTGACCAATGCCCTTTGTTCCAATCGCTTTAACCGTCTCCTGGCCTCGCCAACAAACATTTTTGCAATGCCTTGGTTACGCTTAAATCTGACTTCACCAAAGCCTGTTGGCACGGTGCTAACCTCCCCAACCTCAAAGAAGCCACACTCCTTCATATCTTGAAAATAAGATTGCAGCCTCAAAGCATTTAAAACATTAGAATCAGTATGAATAAAAGCGATAATGTTACCAATAGACTCACCTGACCAAGCAGGAAAACTTACCCCAAGACCTTGAATATCATGCTTACAGATATAACCATGCATGATAGAAATGCAGCGTCCGGTCAATAGAGCCAAGTTTGCTTCTTTAGGTATAAATCGAACCATAAAATAATACCGCTTCATGCTAAACCTTCTTCTTAATTTCAGCTTTTTTCTGGAACATTCCACCTTTTATCAAAACAGCAAATAAATAATAAATATCAGGGCTAATTGTACAGTCCGGGTTACTTATCTGCTTATTAAGCTCATTTAGATACAATTCAGCATTAACAAATAAGGAATAAAAGCTCCGTTGAGTTTCAGGGGGGCGTCGTGCGATTCCAACCTCTTTGTCAGCACCATACTCATGAACTCGCAATCGTTTGTCGGCATCATCGTCCCACCAATCATCAATCAATTGAAGTGCAGCACCAATTTTTACAGAGTTAAAACTAACAGCTAAACGACCGTCGATACATTTAACCTTAGAAAATTGTTTAGATGCTTCACCATTAGCAGCCTTCTCACCAAGAATTTGACTTGGATAGACTTCCTGGCAAAAAGTAGTTTGAATTTTGGCGGTTATATCTGCACTCCAAAATATGGAACTATCAGATAAAGCATGGTAAATCTCTTCGCTTAACGCCTCTAAAACTTGCTGAGCATCAGAGGGCCAAACACTATCCCATGCAAATTGTCGTGTGTTGGCTATTTTATAACACTGTCCCGAGCTCGTTTTAATTTCAATCTGAGTATTACCTGTATTTTGGTTACGCCATAACCAAGTACCCAATAACAGATTTTTGCAGTATCTCGTCGCAAGTTCTTTATACCCGCCACACTCTTTGAATGTTGCAGCCAACTCCTCGAGTAAAGTAAATACCTCTGGCTCACTACACCCAGAAGGCTTAAGTGAGTTTGCTTGAATTCTCAAAGAAAAACGGCAATAAAGATATTCAACATTAGGGGGGACATAACAATCTTCAATCACCAAAGGGTTAGAATAGGCCAAGTCCTGAGGAGCTAAGTTTTTAGGTTTAAATTGAGGAGTAAATGCTTCAGTAAATCCAGCCTTCTGACCACGAATTCGGCTTATTTCAGCCTCAAGAGGAATGAAATCATTATCATCAGTTTTATAGAAAAAAACTGCTTTTCCAGGGTATAAAGAACGGTCATATTTTAAAACATTACATAACTCCATAAAACTCCTTTAAATCCGTTTCATCAGCATTGATGTCTCTGTTATATCAAGCATCCAAAAAGCCCGTCTAAAAAAATTATGCATACCTTGCAACCTTATATCAATTGCTGTCGCACACTCAACAACGCCGATGGCAGATTCAGCATAACAATGTTGTAACTCAATAGATTTCTTTCGGACTTGAGGCTTTTCGAGTAAAAGATAGCCGGTCATAACAGGGCGCAGCGAAGCATTTTTCTTCAACTTCAATAACAAGGCATCAAGACTACCGATTGAGTGCCTTGTCGGCATAATCCACTTCCCCGATGCAGGAAGCCTTCTCAGAATTGAATAGAGCTGAGCTTCACTTCGATATAACGCACACCAGTCACTTGTCTTATCAATTTCAGGAGGATGCATCACCCCTCCGGCAAAATTAGCAGGGAAACTTGCTTTAATAATGCCAATGGAATTATCAAGTTCAGTTAATTCATCTTCATAACCATCAATATGCACAACTAGATCAAACACTAAGTCACAGTATCGATTATCTAAAATACCAGCTCTTCTAAATTGGTTTTCTTTCGGCCCTTGCATACCATATTCAGGCAGTTTTTTACCTGATACAGATGAATACTGCCGAATAAACCATGAAAATGAAGTCATTCGCAGCCTTGTGCCCAACCTTTCATTTAAACGTCGCTGATAATTATGCATCATCCCCCACACTGCCGTTAATGAAGGAATGCCTGCGCAATATGGATTTGATAATGCTTGAGCATCAAATACGCGTATACCTTTCAAATACAGATAACGCTGCTGAACATCTTCATGAGCATCAACAGGTAAGCTCTTAGGTTCTTGGGAAATATTAACTAGCAGCCATTTTAAAGACTCTTTAAGTGGCTTGATCAATTGTTGATTAAAAGCATACTTACTTGTAGTAGCAGACTGAGATAACACTGAGTTTAACAAACTGAACAAAAGTGGCAGCAACTCAAGCAAATGATCATTTGCTTCCACTAGAAACTGATGCTCTAAAGAACCTTGAATACCCGACAATTCAGCTAGTGATATATTATTTTCGCTAATAGCCAAACGCAGCTCTAACAATGGCGCTAACCAAGCAGACAAAGTAGATCGTATCTGTTTGATACTTGCCACCTTCTGTTGTCGTCGTTGTTTTAACGCTAATGCTAAACCAACCGACAACAAACCAGCCAGCGCACCAGTAGAGTCTTTTTGAAATAACACCTTGTTATTCAATATAGACTCACCACGCTGAACTCTGGCTAACCACGATGTCTTTTGTCCGGTCTCTGAATGAAAAATCCTAGGTGGGTAATTTAATACTCGTATATTGCCACCGAGAGATGCAGCGAGATCACCAACAGAGGCTGGGCGAGTAAACCCAATATTGGTATAACGACATTGCTTAGCTATTGCTGCTTTTTGCAGCTCAGATTGCAAAACATGACTAATAACAGGTGTAATCGATAAATAACTATCTCGATAAGGCACACGGACTTGAACAGAGAACTTATCAACACTATCAGGACTTTCCATTTCAGGAAGTAAGCCCCTAATCCTGCTGCATAAATTATTATAATCCTTTACGGATAAACCAATAGCTTGAAAAGCAATTTTCCACTCTGTTGGGGCCGTTGGAAGTATGGTCGCTAGGCAACATAGTTGTCCCTGCCAAACAAAGTGGCTACCAAATAACTTTGCATAATTAACTTTGGCACTATCATGAGCCCATCCAAATACTCGATCACAATTAGCACTACTTAACGCAGCCGGATGTAACATCGGTGGAGAAGCAATCAGTCGCTGTTTACTTACTCGAATATCCGGGTATTTGAGATTATGAGTATGCAACCATAAAACTTCATTTAAACATTGCTCCAAATGAGTCTCATTTTTCAGAGTTTTCTTTGCTAAAACTTTATCAAGCAAGTCGTCTACTAATTTCCTCGAATGAGTCAAATTAAGTAAAATAACAAGTGCAATACTTTCACATCCAGTTATATCTAATGGTTCAGTATAAGCAGTAAATCCACGTCTCAGAGCAATATCGCGCTCCTGAATATCGTCAATTTCCAGTAACTGTTTTAAATGGGTTTTCTCTACCATGCTGATAAGTACATTCCTTGTCTATCTGAGCCAAAACTACGCTTATACTCAATAACTTGTCTTAAATAAAAAACACCTACATTAGGGTCTACTCGTTGCTTCAACTTCTGTCGATATCCCGATGTTAAAATCCCATCTTGATACAACCGATAAACCTGCTCATAAGTCGTCGACAACAGAACGGCAGTCTCAGCTACGCTCACCAATAAATCAGCTACATTTGGCTTTTTAGTTTTAGGATGTAATTCAACTAAATTGTATAAATAATCCATCAATGCGATATAAATAAAATGCGGTTTTTTATCCTCAGGACGAAGACATTCTGAATACAGAATTAACTCACCAAAAATAAACCGAAAAGCAGTACGATTAAACAAATCAATCAGCTTGAAGTCAGCCCCTTGGGTCAACAAATCAAGTTCTTGATAAAAGGTTTTAGGCCAACCAACAAAATATTCAATAGCATCAAAATAACAGTAATCATTATCTTTAGAAAAACGCTTACTATGCCATGCCAATGCAGCTAATCTATGTGTTAAAGAGTCTTCACACAGCAATATGTTACTAGACTTAGGCTCACCATTGAATACCACACTTGATAATACAACAGCTTGAGAATCAGCTTTTTTAGGATGAGCTAAGCAAAATTCAAAGCCACATGAACAGTGGGTAATTGACTCATTCTCAATGTAATTAATGGGGAGTTCACATTCAGGGCAATGATGCATCAACTCGCATCCATGTTTTGTACAAGCCTCAACAGGTTTCAAATGCCAAGCTTGTCGAACATAAGCCTCTTCTTGCAAACATTCCGGACAAATAGGAATACTCTGTTCGCCCTCTTCACTCGAATACCTAACTAAACTCAAAGGAATATCGGAGCCATTGCGATGCACGGCCACAGCCGATCCAACAATAATTCTATTTGACCTTAACAAAGCCAATTTCTGAAGTTCAAATTGCGGCAAACCAAGCAAAGACTCTAGTAAGCCTAAAGCTCGCATTCTAAAGTAGCTGTTGTGCTTGGCGTGATAAACATTAAGCCGCTTTAAATCGATAGGAAAAGCGCCGTGGGCTTCAAAATCAAGCTCATGCAGCTCTTCACGTATAGCTAGGCTGAGTTGCTCATATGAATCAAAAAAGTTCTCAGCCACTACCCGCAGTAAATAACTCTCAAGCGACTCATCATTAAATGCACGAGATTTAGGAGAAAATAGAAAAGCCATACCGCACCAAAAACTAAGGAAGTCTTAGCTTAACTTATAAGCTTTTATCTAAAATGACAAGAAACTCTTCAGATATGTTTATACACCGATGAAATAGTGTGAATAAGCAAACCAAAAACTTGACCGGAAACCATAACTTACTGCACATTAACTGATATGATAAAACCAAATATTTAAGGGCTTAAGCTAAATAAATAGCGAAGCTCATGTACACGGTTTAAGTGCGGTTAAACGCATAATGTGTACTACTGCATACCCAAGAGAGAATCAATGTTAACAGGCAAAATACGTAATCAAATAGACCAAGTGTGGACCATGTTTTGGACCGGCGGTGTCGCCAATCCTATCTCGGTAATTGAACAAATCTCTTATCTGTTATTTATTCGCCGTTTAGACGAGCTGCAGCGCACCGCTGAGCGTCGTGCACAGGCCACTGGCATTCCTGTTGCTAACCCAACCTTTGGTCCAGACGAGCAAGCGCTACGCTGGAACAACTTTAAAGATAAAGATCCTAACGTGATGATGGACATAGTCCAAAATCACGTGTTTCCTAAAATCAAAGCTCTGCACAATGAAGGCAGCTTTGCCGAGCACATGAAAGACGCCATCTTTATGATCCCGTCAGCTAAGTTGCTCGACCAAGTGGTGCAACTGCTTAGCGCCATCAACATGGACGACAAAGACACCAAAGGCGACTTATACGAATACCTACTCAGCAAGTTGCAGCAATCTGGCGTTAATGGCCAGTTCCGCACCCCGCGTAATCTAATCCAAATGATGGTTGAGCTAATGCAGCCTAAATTAGGCGACACCATTTGTGACCCATCATCGGGCACCTGCGGCTTTTTAATGGCGGCGCTTGAATACGTTGAAAACAACTATAAGCAAGAGGTTAACAAGCCAGAAAACCGTAAACATGTGAATAATGCCATGTTCACTGGTTTCGACTTTGACAAAAGCATGCTGCGCATAGGCGCGATGAATATGCTATTGCACGGCATTGAAAACCCAAGCGTACTGTATCGCGACAGCTTACAAGACCAAGGCGATGCCAATATCAGTGAGGCCTATAACTTAATTTTGGCTAACCCGCCATTTAAAGGCTCGGTCGATTTTGACATCGTCGCCCCTGACTTACTGCGCGCCTTAGGTAAAAACCCAGCCACAAAAAAAGTGGCGCCAAAGTACAAAACTGAAATCGATGAAGACGGCGTAGAGACGCAGGTTGAAATTAAAGCCAAAGGCCCAAGCGAAAAGTCTGAATTACTGTTTTTAGCGCTGATTTTACGCATGCTAAAAGTTGGTGGCCGCGCAGCAGTTATCGTGCCAGACGGGGTGTTATTCGGCTCAACTAAATCCCACAAAAGCATTCGCGAAAAAATCGTCAACGAGCAAAAGCTCGAAGCGGTTATCTCCTTGCCATCAGGGGTATTTAAGCCTTATGCCGGTGTCAGCA
The DNA here is from genome assembly GCF_014163845.1 of Shewanella sp. SR43-4. Classification (NCBI taxonomy): domain Bacteria; kingdom Pseudomonadati; phylum Pseudomonadota; class Gammaproteobacteria; order Alteromonadales; family Shewanellaceae; genus Shewanella; species Shewanella sp. SR43-4. The sequence goes on from NZ_JACJEB010000005.1 coordinate 12,663, forward strand.
CTGCCATTTTAATCTTCACTAAAACCAATTCAGGCGGCACCGACAAAGTGTGGTTTTACGACATGCAGGCCGATGGTTTTTCGCTTGACGACAAACGTACACCACTGCTTAAAGATGGAGCGCAGCCCACTCACGAACAAAGCAACATTGCCGATATTATTGCCCGTTATTTAAGTTTAACTAATCCCGATGGCACGCCCAACCTTGCCAGCCCAGAGCACAGCCGCAAAACCACCGAACAAAGTTTTATGGTGCCAGTGGCAAGCATTACCGCTAACGACTGCGATTTAAGCCTCAATCGTTATAAAGAAGTGGTGTATGAAGAAGTACAGTACGATTCACCGAAAGTAATTTTAGCGCGAATTAAAACCCTGCAAGAGAAGATGGCAAAGGGTGTGCAAGAGTTGGAGAAATTACTGTGAGTTGGCCTTTAGTAAATCTCGCTTCGCTTGGAGAAATATATGCAGGCGGTACACCATCACGAAGTAACCAAGATTACTGGGGAGATGGTATTAAATGGTTATCAATAAGAGATTACAAGGATTTTGACTTAGTAGTCAGCACTAAAGAACAGATAACAAAAGAAGGTTTGAGAAACAGTTCAGCTAAGTTGTTTTGCAAAGATTCCGTCATCATTTCCATATTTGCGACTTTAGGGCGAGTAGCCATTTTAGGTGAGGATATGGCTACAAATCAAGCTATTGCAGCGATTAAATGTTATGCAAATATTGATAATAAATACTTGATGTATTGCTTAAAATCTAAGTTGTCGGATATAGAAAAACAGTCGGGAGGGGTTGCACAAAAGAATATAAATTTATCTATCCTTAAAGGACTAAAAATCCCACTCCCACCACTCGAAACCCAAAAGCAAATTGCGGCGGTGTTAGAAAAAGCCGACCAACTGCGTAAAGACTGTAAGCTTTTGGAGCAAGAGCTAAACAGCCTCGCTCAGTCCGTGTTTATTGAGATGTTTGGTGATCCAGTGACCAATCTGAAGGGGTGGGAAACTAAAACTCTTGATAGTTTAGCCAAAGTACAAATTGGCCCATTTGGCTCACAGCTTCATAAAGAAGATTACATTTCCGATGGAATTCCATTAATAAATCCAACTCATATTATTAAAGGCCAAATTGTCCCTAACTTAAACTTAACGCTAACATTAGAAAAGTTTGAGTCACTGCCTAATTATCACTTAAAGAGTGGTGACATTATCATGGGCAGACGAGGTGAAATGGGACGAACAGCTTTAGTTGATGACTCATCAAAAGGTTGGTTCTGTGGTACGGGTAGCTTATATATTCGTCCAAAATCTAAACTCATTCAGCCAGTATATTTAAATTCTGTTATGTCCTGCAGCTCGATGAAATCGTGGTTAGAAGAACAATCTTTAGGTGCTACGATGCCTAATTTAAACAAAAAAATACTACACTCGATTCAAGTTCCAATTCCTTCAGAGGCTTTGCAGACTAAATATACATTAGCATTAAATGTATTAAAAAATGAGCATTTAGCCCATAAGCAGCATTCAAAAGAGTTGGATTTATTATTTAGCGCCCTAATGCAAAAAGCTTTCAATGGCGAGCTTAACCTCGATAACGCTAACACTTAATAAGATGTAAAAGGAACTTACATGTCAGATACGGTTCAACCTCCAGAATCCACAGCCACACATGACGCTAGCGCTTTTGGCGCTAACTCTCTTGGCATGAGTAATTTTGACTTTATGGATGTGGCGATTGCAAATGGAGCAGCCAATGATCTGTATTCTATGCGCTGCGCTGAAATACAGCTGCGGGCTAAAAGCGCTGAAGCCAACATTAAAACCGATCCGCGCATTGCTGGCTTTTACGCCCGTAATGCACTGGAGCTAATGGTTGAAACCGTATTTGACATCGACAACTGGTTAACTCGGCCACGCCATGACGCTACGTTAATGTCGTTGATTCATGAGCAGGGCTTTAAGCAAAACCTCAGCAGTAATTTATTCCCTAAGCTTAAACTGATTATCAAAATCGGTAACGAGGCCGTACACGGCAAAAGCGCACTGCCACAGCGTGATGCCTTACAATCGGTAAAAGAGCTGCACCATGTGCTGTATTGGTTCGTTCGCACCTATACGCCAGCGTTAGACAGACAGCAATTTACCGTTGCGCCGTTTGATGAAGCATTAATCCCCCACAAGCTTGCCATTGATGCAGGTCTTGTGACTAAGGCGATGAGCAGCATTAAGCGAGTGCAAGATCTCGAAAAACAGCTGGCAGAAAGTGACAGTGTTAAGCGTGATGAGTATCAGCAACAGCTGAGTGAAAACGCTGCGTTAAAGGCCGAAAACCAAGCCTTGCTTGAGCAAATCGCCAAAGCCAAACAAAACGCAGAAACGCAACTTGATACCCACGACTATAACGAAGCCGAAACCCGCCATTACTTAATCGATGCTCTGCTTAATGAAGCGGGTTGGCCTTTAAACCAAGCGCGCGACCGCGAATATCCGGTTAACAGCATGCCAATATCGACCGCTAACCCCAATGGGAATGGCTTTGTGGATTATGTGCTGTGGGGTGATGATGGCACTGCCCTGGCAGTGGTAGAGGCCAAACGTACCAGTCGCCGCCCAGAAGATGGCCAGCAGCAAGCCAAACTGTATGCCGATTGCTTACAAAAGCAGTGTGGCGTGCGCCCGGTGATATTTTACAGCAATGGCTATGAAACCCGTTTGTGGGATGACTATTTTTACCCGCCACGTAAGGTACAAGGTTTTTATACCAAGGCTGAACTTGAGTTAATGATAAAACGCCGCAGCGATCGTAAAGCGTTTTTTATGACGGGTAGTAACACCCCGCTGGTTGAAACTGAAAACCTTGATATCAATAACGACATCACTAACCGTCATTATCAAAAAGCGGCAATTACTCATATTTTGCAGGACTTTGAATTAGAACATCAACGCAAAGCTCTGCTCGTCATGGCAACCGGTACAGGTAAAACCCGTACCGTAATAAGCCTGGTTGATTTGCTGGTTAAAAACGATTGGATTAAAAACATCTTATTTTTAGCCGACCGCAATGCCTTATTAACTCAAGCGAAAAAGAACTTCGTTAGGCTATTACCCCGCGTGAGTTGCGCTATGTTAAGCTCTGGCCAAAGCAAAGACAGCATTGAAAGCCGTTTGTATTTTGCTACTTACCCGACAATGAAAAACCTACTCGACCGTGGTGCAGATGAACGCCCATTTGGCGTGGGCCATTTTGATTTAATCATTGTCGATGAGGCCCATCGCTCTGTGTATTCAAAGTATCGGCAAATTTTTGAGTATTTTGACGGCTTGTTAGTAGGCTTAACCGCCACCCCAAAAGATGAAGTTGAAAAAGATACCTACGGCATTTTTGACTTACAAAAAGGCATGCCGACTTACGCTTATGAAGATGTCAGCGCCTATGCCGAAAAATACTTAGTCCCGCCGACTAAAATAACCGTTAAAACTAAGTTTTTACGAGATGGTATTAAATACAAAGAGTTGTCGAAAGATGAGCAATTAGAGTGGGAAAGCAAAACAGAGCTTGAGGATCGTGAAGAGGTTTTATCGTCAGAGTTAAATAAATTCTTGTTCAACGAAGATACCGCAGAAAAGATGTTCGCCCAGCTAATGAGTAAAGATTTACTTGGCGGCATACATGTTGAAGGCGGCGATGTGATTGGTAAAACCATCATATTTGCGACTAATAATGACCATGCGATATTTTTAGAAACCGTGTTTAACAAGAACTACCCCAAATGGGCGGGTAAGTTAGCACGAGTTATCACTTACTCTGAAAAATATAACCAAAGTTTAATAGATGAATTTGGCGGCGATGAAAACGATCGTAAAGACTTTGACCCGAAAAATCCGACCTGCCGCATTGCGATATCAGTAGACATGCTCGACACCGGTATTGACGTGCCTGAAGTGGTTAACCTGGTGTTTTTTAAAGTTATACGCTCTAAGGTAAAATTTACCCAAATGATTGGCCGTGGCACACGCTTATGCCCCGATTTATTTGGCCCGAATGATCATAAAACCACTTTTAAAGTATTCGATTATTGCCAGAACTTCGAATACTTTGATGCTAACCCAACTGGTTTGCCCGTAAGTATTGCTCTGCCGGTGACTCAACAAGTGTTCGAAAAACGTGTAAAGCTTAGTACCTTGCTTAACAGTCGCCTGCAAGATAAAAGCTACCAAGAAAAGCACCCAGAAGACTGTAATTTATTGCGTGGCTTAAACACCTATCAGCTTGATATGTTGCATCATCAAGTTATAGGCATGAATCTCGATAACTTTATTGTTAGACCAAAACGCCAAGCGGTTGAACCCTTTTTAAACCGCGACCATTGGAACAATATTGATGACACCAAGTTTACTGAGCTAGAAAGCCATGTATCCGTGTTACCGACTGAGGCTGAAGCCTTTAATCAAGACGAACAACCCAATAACTTATCTAACCGCTTTGATAATATTATTTTAACCATGCAACTGGCATTGCTTGAAAAAGGTATGGTGCCGGAACAATCTCGATTACGAGTAATGGAGTTTGCTCAGTTACTAGAAGAAAAAGCTAATATTCCTGCCATTCAGGCTCAGTTACAACTGATCCAAGACATACAAACTCACGAGTTTTGGCAAGACATCCATCTAGTGACACTTGAAGATATACGTAGACGTTTACGTAACTTAATGTTCGCTATCGATAAAGAAAAAAAAGAAGTGGTGTACACCAACTTTGAAGATGACGTACAAGGCGTACATGACGTTACCGCTGTTTATCAAAGCCCAACCATGGATTTAGCTCAATATCGCAAAAAAATTGAGCTGTATATTAAAGATCATCAAGATCAGTTAACCATTCAAAAGCTAAAACGTAATAAGCCTATCACTCAAGCCGACTTAGATGTACTCGATGGGTTGCTGCTGGATGCCAGCGGCATGAGTGACGTAGAGGCTTATCGCCATCAAATATTGCAGGAGAAGCCCTTAGGCGCATTTATTCGCCAATTAGTAGGCTTAGACTTAAATGCTGCCAAAGAAGCCTTCAGCAGCTTTTTAGATGACGGCATTTACAATGCCGAGCAAATCAACTTTGTTGACCAAGTAATTGATTACCTTGTTCACAACGGCGTACTCGATATGGCCCAAATATTTGAACCGCCATTTACCGATTACCACGGCGAAAGCGCTTACGGCTTTTTTGATGAAGGTAAAGTGGTCGAGCTGTTTGGGGTGATACGGAAAGTGAATGCCAATGCTGTGGTTGAAGATAGTAAGAGTGCCTAGGATAATGAAATAACATGAAAAAACAACAAGAAATATCATTAGATGACATTAGTGCTCAACTTGAATTTATAAAAGGTGCTGATGATCTTCGATCAGTCAATGAGCTGCTAACACGTTCAATGGCAAAACAAAAAATACAAGGGTTGCTCAAAGACGATAATCTTTATTTTATTTGTGATGCCGTAGTTGAGTTAGCATTGGCTGATAATGGCAACAAACAAGAAAATAGACTTGTTTCTGCTGCCATATTAGGGCGTATTTCAGCAGTTGCGCGTGGTCGCAAAGAAACAGTATTTGAAAGACTTGATGAATTGTTTAGAGATGAACCAGAGTCGATAGATTTACTGGCGGATGGAGACGAGAAATATTATGCCTCGTTATCATTTGCATCAGTTAAAGCTCCTTGGCTGGTTAAATACTGTCTCAAAGAAGCTGTTTCTGTCGATACTGCCGAGAAAGCTCGCAGAATCTTCATAGCTACTGCATTAGGAGAAATTGGCAATCTATCTTCATTTTGGCAAGCATTCAGTGGAGCTTTTGATACCCTAAAATCAATTGAAAGTAATGAGGCAAGATACAAACGAATCCGCCGAATCTCTAGCTCTACACTAGAGGCGGTTCAAGAGTGGTCAAGTAACGTAGGCGAACATCCTGGTATAGCGTTAGGTGATTGGTTATTTAAGCTGATGCTGACAGGTAACCGAGAAGTTGGAGAGGATGTTCTTACTGACATTATTGATGACAACTTACTCATGCTGGCACGTATTATCGAGTTACGTTTTTCTCATGCTTTATTAGCACCCACCTATAGTATGCTTGAAAAAGCTCGTAGTGTTCTGGGGCGAGATGTTTGGGCTGACATTATGCGTCAGTCAAAAAATTTAGAACGTATCCGGACATGTTTAAAAGAAGCTGCACTAGTTGTCGCTCGTCAAGGCAAAACAGACAGTGATCTAGTTGAAATGCTTACATCTGCTTATTACTCAAAATCTCAGGCCATGCCTGCAATTGTGTCCCACTTTGCAGAGGCTCAAGAGCTAGAGCCAGATGTTAAAGCTTGGTGGGAACAAGCTGGTAATGTACAAAATAGAAAGCGCGAAGTGGTACATAAAATTGGCAACTCTGAAGATCAACAAATTGGATCATTATTGATTAATGTTGAAGACAGTAAAACAGTTATGGAAAAGCTTGAAAGAGCTGTAGTTCCATTTGTTGAAATATCTGACCCTGCTTTAGCCGCTACAGTCAAAAAAGCTGCTGCCAGTTATGGAGAAATAGCGCTTGTTGCAAGACAACTTGCCACTATGCGGAAACTGAAGCATATGGGGTTAAAAGGCGCTGTTTTAGAATACAACCCATTGCAGCATGAATTGCTTGGAGGACATCAGATGGGGATTAGAACAGTTCGTGTTGAGCGGGATGGCATCCAGAAAGATTTTGGTGGAAAAATTAAAGTATTGGTTAAACCACGGGTATCAAAAGAAGAATAATTAAGGAAGAATTACATGGAAATCATGGAAGCTAAAATCCTGTTAAAGAGTTTACTTAAGCGGGTCAAACAGGTCGATGAAGATAGCTTTGAACTAAAAGGTTTATTAACTGATGATGAGTTGACAGCTCTTAAGCTAGCGCTCGGTGCGCTAGATAATAGCGTCTCCCCTTCAACGCCTATTCACCCGACGCCTACCAAACCTATTAAAGAACCAGTATTAGCCGCTCCCCAAGAACTTGCTCCTACACAAAATCCTGAAGTTACTGACAATGATAAACCCATTGTTGAAAAAAACATTGTAGAGCAAGCACCTGTAAGTCGTATTATTGAGTTGGATACATCTGTACTCTCATTGACAGAACCTGCGAGTGATGAGCGACTTTGTCTAGATTTTGGTACGGCTATGTCAAAAGTGACCCTAGTCAAAGATAAGTCACTGGAGCGTGATTTCGAAGAAATCCATGTATTGCATTTGGGCGTGCCTGGTGACCAAGAAGAGGTTTCAGAAACCATGCTAATTTCATCCGTTTTTATCGATCCTGATGGCAAAGTCTGGTTTGGTAAGAAGGCACAAGATTGGTCAAAATTTTACGCAGGCTTGCAGCGCTTAGATAACATTAAGCGTTATCTATCTGAAGAAGGCTTTAACGAACCCGTATCTTCTTTGTTTAATCCGACAGATATAGAAATTACCTATGGTGACATGGTTATGGCTTACTTGATGTATCTTACGTGGGCTGTAAATCACTGCCTAGAAGAGTTAGATGAACCAAGAAACCTAAATCGTCGGTTTGCTATGCCATGTTTAGATACAAGTAAGTCCAGAGATACTGAAAAGCTATTGTCTCGTATGCTAGGTGAGGCGCAAATCTTAGCTGATACCTTCTATCACACTTTGGGAAATGGCATTCATCTTTCAGATTTCATTGCTGCAAAGAAACTAGTCCGTCAAGAAAGGCTAGAATACCCGTTTATTAAAGATGGTATCACCGAGCCATTAGGTGTAGCTGGTTCCATCATAAGTTGGGAGGGAAATGTTAATTCATTGCTAATGGTTGTAGATATTGGCGCTGGTACGAGTGACTTTAGTATTTATCGCATGGCATATACACCTAATACAGGGAAAAGTACTGCTCTAGAAGTTGAAAACTCATCTATGGGCATAACCGAAGCCGGTAACCATCTTGATAAGCTTTTAAAACAACTTATTTTAAAGAAAGCAGGGATAACTTCCGATAATGAGAATTTTCGTAACTTTTCTGGTGATCTAGAACTGTCTCTTCGCGACTACAAAGAGCGCCTATTTGAAGATGGTGAAGTGCATGTGAAGTTATTTAATGACGAGCTAATAGAAATTCACTTAGATGAATTTATGTCATTACCACAAGTAACAAAGTTTTCAGATTCATTAGTTGAATGCAGAGATGAAATTCTCAATAGAATCGATAGCAGTTTTATCACTGGTGCTCCTAATGGGGCATTAGCGGTAGCTTTGACAGGTGGTGGTGCAGGTTTACCAATGGTAAAAGCCTTAGCTCAGGGTTCTATTCGAGCACAAGGCAAAGCCCTGAAACTGATTCAAACTAAGCCATTTCCTCACTGGTTAGAGGAAGAATACCCTGAATTAGAAGAAGATTATCCTAGAATAGCCGTATCATTAGGCGGTGCGAGAAAGCGCATCATTCATAATGGAGGGGTTGCTAGCATTACTGCTGGCGGGAACCAAGGTGAAAGAAAATTAGAGGGATATTACACTAAAGGACTATAGTGGGATTAGATAATAATACAATGCAACGAATTACACAGGCCCCTATATCTTATGGCCTCGAGTATTCAATTGTACAAGGTAGTTAATGGATAAATAGGTATACGATTATTGTCCTGGCTTCTAATGCTTAATCGGCCTTAATTTGTTTTACGAGTACAACCCTTTCTTCCTCTGTCATTTTATCAAGAAAGCACAGCAATTCAGCTGTGCTTTCTGATTCACAGAAAAAATAAGCCACTGGCACGCCCAGCTCATCAGCCATCGCTTTTAGCGTTGCATAATCGGGGGTGTGCTTGCCCTTTTCATAATGATTCATGCGCGCGCTTGCCGTACCGGGTTCCATACCCAATTGGATACCAAGTTGCTTTTGGCTAATACCCTTAGCCTTTCTCGCCTGCTTAAGCCTATGCGGCAATGGGTTAATCTGTTTTTCTGACACGAGTTCATTTTTTTATTAATTCCAGATAACTTAGATTGTCTTAGTTTTTTGCCTTAAGGTATACTAAGGAATCCTTAGCTTTTTACTCGTTATTGTCAAGTTTTTATCTGAGCTAAGTCATATCAAGTTATAGATCAATGAAGGTACCGTTGATTTAAAAGTAAAAAATGTCATGGAGTGGCTCGTTAAACATTGAAAATAAACACTATTGGTAAAAATCGTGACTATAAAATTAATCCGTATAAATGAAACTTTGTTTAGTATTCTCATTGCCGCAGAGCTTCATCAGTTCACTGTTACTCAGATAAAAAATTTGATAATGAAGATAAATTCCTCTGTTTCGCCAAAAGATATAGATCAGTTGGTTCGTCGTGCTTGCGCAAAACTGGTAAATGTTGGATTTTTAGAGAAAAAATATCAGGGAAAAAAGCATATTTATTTTAAAACAGCACTGTTTGATAAGTCACAGCTAGTGCCCAGTAAAGCGCGCATGAAAACGACAGTAACGACATCTGCCAGCTCTCAAGAATTAACGCGACTTAAGGCTACACTCAATCAATACCAGGTTGATTTACTTGGATACATTGGGGAGGCTGAAGAGTTTAAACGCCTTATTGAAGAAATCCCAAATTCAAAACCTAGGCTTTATCCCAGATACATGAATGCTCGCAATAAAAGTTCAACCCTGATGGGGAAGATTAAGGCTGTAGAGTCTTGTCTTAACGACTTTAAAGGCTTATCACAGTGAAGTTAAGACAATGGCAAAGCCAATGCGTTGATGCTGCGTTAGCACGATATCAAACTCAAAGTCATTTTATGTGTTTAGCTACACCAGGTGCGGGTAAAACTATTATGGCGGCAGAACTAGCCGCAAGACTTATTGCTATGGGTAAAATTGACTTTGTACTGTGTTTTTCTCCATCTTCAGAAGTCAACGATAGCATTAGAAGTACTTTCTCTAAACGCTTAAATAAACGCTTTGATGGACTTATGGGAGCAATTGGTAGTGTCTATACCTATCAGTTTATGCCCTCATTAACAGAAGCATTCTGGCAGCTTTTGCGTACTCATAAAGTGTTTGTGATTATGGATGAAGTACATCACTTAAAGGGCAGTCTACTAACTAATGCCAATGCTTGGGGTGAGGAGGTGCTGTTAAACATTCAATATAATGCAGCTTATACTTTGGCGCTTTCTGGTACACCTTGGCGCTCAGATAAGGCCCCTATAGTACTTTCGCGATTCACTGAACCAGATAATACAATCCACTGTGATTTTAGCTATGGATTAAAGCAGGCAATAGAGGATAACGTATGTCGTCAGCCGAATATCGCGCTCATTGATAATGACAAAATAAGATTAGATGTTGATCTAGAGTCAGAAACGTTTTCATCTATTGCTGAGTTATTAAAAGGGTCTGGATTCAGCTATAAGGCATTAATTAATAATCAACAGGTGATGCATTACATGCTGAGCCAAGGTATTAAAAAACTAGAACAAATACGTCAAGAAAATCCCTTAGCTGGCGGGCTCATTGTTGCTTCATCAATCAAACATGCTAAACAGTTATACCAAATCCTTATTGCAGACTTTAAACAAACAGCCTGTATTGTCACTTCTAAGTTGAAGCATCCTTCACACACTATTGAAGCCTTTAGACAGAACGATACTCAATGGATAGTGAGTGTTGGTATGATCTCAGAAGGGACAGATATTCCACGGCTGCAGGTATGTTGTCACCTGAGTCGCATCAAAACCGAAATGCATTATCGCCAAGTATTAGGCCGTATATTAAGAGTCACTTCCGCTGAGGTTCAAAAAGCTTGGTTATTTACCTTAGCTGAAGCTAGCCTTACTGAGTTTGCTTATAGGATCGATCAAGATCTACCGGAAAACTCAGTGATTGTTGAACAAACTGAGTCGCAAGAACTAAATTTAGCACTATCGAATAACTCAAGATCAACCGAACTTAATCATGACAATAGCACTAACCTGCAAATCTCAGGTTTATCGCTATCAACCAAACCTAGCATACAACCACACCTATGTGATATTGAACAAGAAAACCACTACAACTTGGCCTTATTAGGCGGATATAAAGAACAAATAGTAAGAATGTTTGATACTCATTTACTGAGTAGCTGAGCTAATGTACTTGGCACAGAAAACTCGCGCTTAATCAACATATCATCAGGGGTCATCGCATTGGGGTTATATCGGGATGGCTTAACAACTTCTGAAATAAGGACCTTATCTAGCGGCTCAAGAAAAGGGTTAAAAAAAACCGAAGTAGTCTCACTTTCCTGACTCTCATATAGTTTTCTATAAGTTTGAGCTAAATGCCTAATATCAAGACTGCGATCACCATTCACCATTACAAGTTTTAATGTCTCTGATAGTAGATGATTTAATGCCCTGCTTTCACCTCGGCAGGCTGCAAATAATGGTATAGCAATATGTTTATCTTCAATCTTGGGAGGCTCATCAAAGGGCATATGCTTGGCTAAGCCTATTAGATATTGACGATAATATTTACTGTCTTTTTGGAGGCTAAAATATTCAAGCTTTCTTCTACGTATTAAGCGAGATGACCACTGTGGTTCTTCAGCGATTTGTTCAGTCCAAGGCATGCCAACTAAGACAATTGGAACTCTTGCTTCTTCGCTGATGAATTTCAATTCATTAGCTATTGTTTGACGCTCTTTAGGTGTTTTAAACTCTATTAACTCTTGAAATTCATTGAAAATAAGTAGCTCTACATTCGCTCGAACTAAATTTTTAACCAATTGAGTTTTCAAATCTATTTTATAATTCTGCCCTTTTCGTTGTTGGCTGCCAAATGATTCCAAATCAGTTAACATCTGCCTCAGAGTCGCATCAAGACCTTTATGACTTGAGATCCGGGTAACTAATACCGGCATAGAAGTACGGCTATATGTTTGACTAGCTAACACTCGTTTTTTATAGTTGTTAATCAGATGACTTTTACCTACTCCTGTATCTCCGGTCAACAACATGCACTGTTGGTCTGATTGAAAGTTTCGATTTAACCTTAGATCATCAAAATCATTGAAAATGACCTTAACTTGAGGATGCATGACAAAACAATCATTAAACCTGCCCAATTGCTCCATCTGATGAGCGGTTAAGATATTCATTCAAATCCCTCTATATCATCATCCCAGTTACCGAGGATATCACTAATATTCAGCTCCAGTTTGTTGGTTATTACTGAAAGAGTGTCACTTTTTTCAAGCCTAATAGTACCTTGACCGGTGTTACTGATATCGACGAGTTGAGCTTGCTTCTTTACTGCAGAGATTTTAGCTTTCGTTTTGGATTCATTAAAGAGTTCTTGCTCTTGCTGTACTCGAGCATGGATTGCCATACGGGCTTTAGCTAAACCTAAGTTGTCCTTACTCTCGCGTATAATTTCACGGTTAATCTTCTTAATGACTTTATGCTCATGCAGACTCAAACCATTGGCATACCCAGTAGTATCAGTACAAGGTACTTTGAGGTACCCCTCTAACTCTTCTAGGTAAACATGGATATTAGAGAGATCATCAGGGTCTATCTTAATCAGTTTTTTTATAGAGTCTTTAGTTTGTGGATAGTGCTTACGATAATCAGCCAATGCGGTGGAGTCATACATCAACTCTTCGAATTTAAAACCATTTCGAGTTAGCGTTCTTTCATCAGTGATACCCATCAGCACATTAAAACGCTCTTCATCCTCTACGCCCATCTGTAACGGTGGATATATATCAAAACCATGTTGCCACTGCTTTATTGGTATACGTGTATCACGAGAGTCTGAGTCCTGATGGTAAATATCAACAATCCAACGATGAAATTCTTCAACAAATACCGAGAAACGCATAATGGCGTCTTTCTCAGGTTTGTAGTCCTCTTTTTCTAGAATATTTGAAAAGGTTTTCCCAGGGAGTTCGGTTAAAAAATATTGGTTAATCATTCCAAAAAAACGCTCAACAAACGGCTTTAACCATGGCTTGCGCACGGGGTTATATTGAATATTTATACCAGCTTCTTTACAAGCATGATCTAAACTCTTTGACCAAAACTCAGCTCCATTATCAACAACCAGAGTTTCGAACTTCCCATAACAAGGCCAATCATTTTGAAGCTCTATTCCCACATTGCTCAGAGCTTTAGGTTTTATCGCATGCACAATAGCTTTTGCTGCTGAAACATAAGAAGGAGCTTTGTAGCTCAAATGGAAACCTAAAACACAATTACTAAAGACGTCAACGATTAGAGTCAGGTAAGGCCTTCCGAGGGGAATAAGTAATTCATCGTCGAGTAGAATTAAATCGAGTGGCGTATGATCTATTTCAACTCGCTCTAAAATCCGAGTGGGCGGTATATGAGAAGAGCAATATGCAAACCACTGATCAGCTTTGAACTTACCATGCCTGGCGACAGCTATTGGATAAGGTGGCAGTGACTTTATTCTTTGATTGAAGGCTGTATAGGAGATAATAGGGATTTGCCCATCCACAATTGTTTCATTCTCAATGGTGATGGAATCTTTATAGTACTGGTAGGCAGTTGTCACTTTCGGTCTTTTGGCATCTAGAAAACGAGATAATGCTCGCTCAAAAAATATCTCGTCGCCTTCCACTCGCTTATTTCGGTTACCCATTTTATGGCGCTTAACAACCAAAGAGGCTAAATCACCATTACTATCAATATAACTCTTACGCCAACGAACCACGGTACGCCAATTAGGCCGCTTGTCTCTATTGCCTTCAAATAGTTTATCAAGAATTGGATCTAGTTTTTTTTGCGTCCAGCCCCCTGAGTTTTCCTGCTCAATAAAACTAATTAGTTTGTATTTATCGAGAGCTTTTTCTTTAAGGAAGTCAGGGAAAGTATCAAGATCGCGCTTAACTAATTCTGAATCATCTAGCTTGACGTATTGAATTGGAGTATTTGGTTTTGTTGGAATGATTTCCTCATTGAACTCATCATAGAAATCTTTCACGAAGGACGCCATACTGTAGGGTTAAGTGTTAAATCATCACTATAAAGCTCCGTCTTTAAAATACCTTTATGAATCAGAGAACATAAAAAAGAACGAGACACTCCTGGCGTCAATTTAAATTCGGAACAAATATCTTTAAGAGTAATGCACCCAGATTTTTGAACAAACTTAAGCAATTCATGTTGAATTACATTTATTCCGTAAATACCTGAGTAACGATGGAGCAATTTAAGATTATTTAAAATAGGATTTATCCTGATTTGCTTTTCGGTAACTAAGATAAGTTCAATACCTAATTTTAAAGACGCTTCTTGTTTGGCTGCAAATTTTTCTCTAAAAATGGGATCACAAGCAAGGCTATAAGGCTTGTACTCATGGTACTTTTCCGTTTGATCAACATATCGAATTAAAGTATCTGGAGTGTAAGGTAAATTTTTACCTTTGAACCTGTATTCAAAGCCTTCAGGCTGACTACCATAATGTTCGATAGCCTCATTATATTCATGATAAAAACACACATCGAACTCCAATGTACTTTCACACATTATCGTTTCGCGCACTTTTGCACTGGCGAATTTAAAGACGTTTTTGTTGGGTGATGGCTTACGTAAATTACGAATATACATGAGCGAATCTCAAGTCATTGATAGTACATTTAGTGTACAATCACTTTAAAATTTGTCAAACTATGCTTTAAACTTATCTTAAACATATGATACTAATAGAAATAGTTTTTGTAAAAAAATTACAAAAACTATTTTTATGTCAATTTATGCTTTAATTTTGTCAGACTATGGTTATATTATGTCAATGTATGCTTTCAGCGACAACATCAATGATTAATAATCGAACCCTAACTGCGCTTTAATGCCATCATTAAACGCATGTTTTATCGGAACAATTTCACTTACGGTATCAGCTAACTCAATAATGTCACGATGACAAGCGCGGCCAGTGATAATCACATGTTGCATCGCTGGGCGATTTCTTAACGCCGTTAATACTCGCTCAAGTTCGATATAGTGATAACTGACCATGTAAGTTAATTCATCTAACAACACCATGTTGATCGATTCATCTTTAAGGAGTTTTTCAGCTTCGAGCCAAGCTTCCATGGCAGCTTGGGTGTCTTTTTCTTTGTCTTGAGTTTCCCAAGTAAAACCGGTGCCCATGACATGAAATGGTACACCAGCACCTTCGAGTAAATTACGCTCACCACAAGCCCAAGTGCCTTTAATAAATTGCACTACCGCGGCTTTATGACCATGACCCACAGCGCGCGTCACAGAGCCAAAACCAGAGGTTGATTTGCCTTTACCATTACCAGTTAACACCAACAAAATACCTTTCTCATCTTGAGCAGCAGCAATTTTGGCATCAACACCCACTTTAACTTTCTGTTGGCGGGCTTTATGACGTTCAGCTTTGTTTGCATCAATAGTGCTAGCTTGTTCATTATCGTGGTTATCAGTTGTCATGAGATTATTCCTTTCAATGTGTTCAAGTCCAAATGCGCTTCTAACACGTCGGCAAGACGATTTAGTTGCTGCTCGCGGATCTGGTTAATATCAATAGCATGGCGACTCTCTAAGCCGGCCCACTGCAAAATAAGTTGGCATGCAGCGGGATGATCGAATAATCCATGCACGTAAGTCGCTAAAATTTGTTGGTCATTGCTCACCATGCCATCAAGCTTAGTAACTGGCATGGGCTGATCGGCATATTGTTCAATCGATAACGGCTGAGTTATATTCTCTGTAAGTGAAGACTCACCACAATGGATCTCATAACCACTAAACTCTACCTGCTGGCCTTGTAAACGTAAGTGGCCCCTTACTTGAGTTAAGGTTTTACTAGCAGTTAGTACGGTAGTAATCGGTAATAAGCCCAATCCGTCACTGCAACCAACGTTATCTTCAATACCTAAGGGATCATCAATCCACTCACCGAGCATTTGGTAACCGCCACAAATCCCGATGACTTTACCGCCGTAACGTAAATGCTTTTTCAAGGCTACGTCCCAACCTTGCTCGCGCACAAAAGCTAAATCTGCACGCACATTTTTACTGCCAGGCAATATGACTAAATCCGCGGCTAGCCACTCAGATGCTTGAGCCATGCTCTGCATAGTCACATAATGAAAATCAATATGTGGATGTAAACGCAGTGGATCAAAATCGGTATGATTACTGATCCTTGGATACACTAATACCAACACATACAAACGCTGACTGGCAGATAATGCGGTCGATAGCGTGCTTTGAGGGTTATCAATTAATGCATCTTCAGCGTCTAAATGCAGATCGTGCAAATAAGGTAATACGCCTAATACTGGTTTTTGAGTATAAGCTTCAAGCCAGTCGATACCAGACTGCAACAAGCTAATATCACCGCGAAAACGATTAATCACAAAGCCTTTTACCCGTGCTTGCTCAGACGGGCTTAATAATGCCAACGTACCAACTAAATGGGCGAACACACCACCTTTGTCAATATCGGCAATAATGATTACTGGGCAATCAGCCTCCTCAGCAAAGCCCATATTGGCAATATCACCTTGGCGTAAATTTATTTCGGCCGGGCTACCCGCACCTTCAGTCACCACCAAGGAATATTGCTGCTGCAGGCGAGTGTAAGATTGCATTACCGCCGCTAATGCCATGGTTTTATAACCTTGGCTCTGAGGTCCGAAAAAGGCCTTAGCTTCTAATGTAGACAAGGCTTTACCGTGAATAATCACTTGCGCGCTCGTATCTGAGCTGGGCTTTAATAACACCGGATTAAAATCGGTATGAGGCGCTAAACCACAAGCAATAGCTTGCAGTGCTTGGGCGCGGCCAATTTCACCACCATCAAGGGTTACGGCGCTGTTTAACGCCATATTTTGCGGCTTAAACGGAGCAACGCTCACGCCTTGACGGGCAAATAAACGACACAGCCCCGCCACTAAGGTGCTTTTACCCGCATCGGAAGTAGTGCCTTGCACCATTAATGCGCCGCAAAGGGGGTCACCTGTTACAGGTGTGGAATGAACTAATGACATTATGCTTTTAAGGGCAATGGCAGGCCTGCAACCACCAAAGTCACTTGGTCAGATATCGCTGCTACCGCTTGATTTAACCAACCAGCTTCATCAACAAAACGGCGGTTGAGCTCGCCCATAGGCACAATACCCGAACCGACTTCATTGCTAACTAACACCACTTCACTTTGCAATGCAGACAAACTGTCGAGCAATAATGATTTTTGCATGGCCCACGAAGCGCCATCATCTAGCAGTAAATGATTGGTAAGTAATAAGGTTAGACAATCGAGCAAGATCACTTGCTGGGGTTTATCGATTGCCACTAAGGTCTGGGCAATATCATAAGCTTGTTCGTGCAGTATCCAGCCATGGGGGCTGGATACTCTATCTTGTTGGTGTTGGTGAATACGTTGCGACATTTCTGTGTCTAACGCGGTCGCGGTTGCTAAATACACGCATTGATAACCAATCGCTGCGTATTCAGCAACGCATTGCTCAGCAAAGCGACTCTTACCACTGCGCGCACCACCTAACACCAAATGAATCATTAGCTTAACCCAACCGCTAAAATAACTAAGTAACAACATACTTCGCTGATTTGTTGCGCTGCCCCTAACGTATCACCGGTGTAGCCACCAATCTGTTTACGGAAAAAGCCACCAAGCAAAATACGCACTAACCACAAGGTAATAAACAACACAAATGCCGCCACGCCGTTAAGCCATAACAACACAAAAATACCGCTGGCAATCAAAATAAATAAATCGTTTAACTGTTGGTTTTCTGCAATAGGCTTAGATTTGCTGCTATCGTCATCGCGAACATATTGTTCACTAAAAATTAAGCTAGAAGCCACCACTCGACTTAAGGTATGACCTGCTACCAGAGCGCTTACCGCAGCCATAGGGCTGTATAATGCTAGCTCGACTAACAGTTGCCATTTCAGTAATAACACTAACCCCAAGGCTAAAGCACCATAACTGCCTAAACGCGAATCTTTCATAATCCGCAGCTTATCTTCTACCGTCCAACCACCACCAAAGCCATCAGCGGTGTCGGCTAAGCCGTCTTCATGAAACCCACCAGTAACCAACACACCGGCCACCATCGCCAGTAGAATGGCAATGCTCGCCGGTAAAATTAATTGTGCTAACCAAAATACTAACGCACAAATCAAACCTATCATTAAACCGACCAAACCAAAATAACGACTGGCCTGATTCAATTTATCGCGATCAATCACCACCCATGATGGAACGGGGATCCGAGTAAAAAAACTCATTGCCACAAAAAACAAATTTAACTGCCGCAACCACTTTATCTCGCCAGACATGTTGTACCCTTAAACGACATTATGAACGCCAGCATCATCGAAACTGGCCATTTGATTGTAAAAATGCACCGCGGCTTGAATTAACGGCAAGGCTAATGCAGCGCCAGTGCCTTCTCCAAGTCTTAATCCCAGCGACAACAAAGGTGTTGCTTGTAGCTGTTGTAACAAAAGCTTGTGTCCTTGCTCTTGCGACTCGTGAGCAAAGATTAAATAGTCTCTTGATTGTGGGGATAATTTTACCGCAACTAATGCTGCAGCAGTAGCGATAAAACCATCAATGACCACTAATATTTTTTGCTCTGCGGCTGCTAAAATAGCCCCAGTCATTTGCACGATTTCAAAGCCCCCCACATGAGCTAAAATAGCCTCTGGAGACACTAAAGCAGGCTGATGCAATGCCAAAGCTTGATTAATTAATTGTGTTTTGGTGACCAAGGTTGCATCGTCAATGCCCGTGCCTCGGCCAACACATTGCTCAACTTCAATATTTAGCATTGCTGACATTACCGCCGTCGCGGCAGACGTATTACCTATGCCCATTTCACCTAAGGCAATCAGATTACAGCCGCCAGCAACATGACGCATAACCAGCTGGCGAGCTAACTCAAACCCTTGGGCGACTTTTTCAAGCCCCATAGCAGCACACAAATGCATAGCGTGAGTACCAGCGCCTAAGCGCTGATCGATAACGCTCGTTTGCCCTGTCAGCGGTTGTAATATACCGCAATCAATAATTTCAAGTTCAAAGCCGACTTGACGACAAAACACGTTAATTGCCGCGCCGCCTTGAACAAAGTTATGCACCATTTGAGTCGTCACTTCGCTTGGCGCAATCGACACGCCATAAGCGGCAATACCATGGTCGGCAGCAAACACTAACATAGTTGGCTTAGTGATTTGCAGCTGTGAACTTAATCGCTGCTGATTGCCATTATATTGCACCCGAGCAACCTGTAATGCCAACGATTCTAGTTGACCTAAAGCCCCTAGCGGTTTGGTTTTTTGATTAATCTTATGCTGGATGATGTCATCAACATCTGGATTAACGGCTTCTATAACAAACATTTCAACTCCAACAACTTGGGCTAATAAATTTCAACATGATGCGCATAGCAATTCTTATAAAAGTTCTTATACCTGTGTCTAAATAATTAGCGCCGTTGACGTAAAATAAACAAGAAAAACACACTGCCTAACGCTGCTGTAATAATACCAACGGGCAATTCTTGATTAAATAAAACACACCGCGCTATCACATCAATCCACACCATAAATAAGCCCCCCAACATCGCGGTTAAGATCATCGGCTGACGCCCAGAAAACAATAACCTAACCGTGTGCGGGATCATTAAACCGACAAAACCAATGCCACCACACGTTGCCACTAGCATTGCCGTAATAAGCGAACACAGTAACAACATACTTAAACGCAATTTAGCGACATTAATTCCTAAGGTATGCGCGGTTTCATCTCCCGCTTGCAGCGCCATGATTTGTCGTCTAAAGGTCAACATAATCAATAAACTAACCCCTACCGTTACACTCGGTAACAGTAAGTTAGACCAACTGGCTTTGGCAAAACTGCCTAAACTCCAAAACAGCACTGATGCCGCAGCCTGTGGGGTCGAAAAATACAACAACAAACTGGTCAATGCACCAAACAGAAACGAGGTCGCCACACCGGATAACAACATACGTTCAACTTGGCTACTTCGACCAGGTCCTGACAACATAAACACCACCAACACAGATAAACTGGCGCCGATGAATGCTCCTATCGGAATACTTAATGTCGACCAAGACCACCAAGGTTGTGCGGTAAAGTTTGGCGCTAGGGCAAATACCCCTGAAAACATCTCGGCAAACAAACCCGTTTGACTGAATAACGACACCACCAACACCGCACCAAATGACGCCCCAGAGCTAATGCCAAACAAATACGGGTCAGCTAAAGGATTGCGGGTCACGGTTTGTAATACACTGCCCGCTATAGACAAACCAGCGCCGGCGACAAAGGCCAATAAAATTCTCGGCAAGCGTAATTCAAGCACAATACGTTGAGTTATCTTAACTGCATGCTCACTGCCATCAATCGCACTCGGCATGTCGCCGCCTAATAAGGTATTAAATATCATTAATACGTCATTTAGATGAATATTGGCCGCCCCAAAACTGGCGGCAAAAATCGGAGTAAGCAGTGTAACTACAACCAACAAGCTGAAGTAAACATAGTAGCGACGTTGGGATGCATCAATCATGATCAGGGCCCACTTTGTGGCTGGGTTGGTAACCATAAAAATAACTAATCAGGGGTTTTGCGTGTTGTGGATGAACATTAATGTCGCAGCACACACCGAACACATCACTAATTTGTCGCTCGGTCAGCACTTCAGTTGGAGTGCCTTTAGCAATTAACTGTCCGTGATCGAGTAGTAATAATTTATCGCACATCGCACTGGCTAAATTTAGATCATGTATCGATGCGATAACGCTAATGCCTAATGATTTGACCAGTTCAAGAATTTGAATTTGATAACGAATATCTAAATGATTAGTGGGTTCATCTAAAATAAGAATATGCGGTTGTTGCACGATAGCGCGGGCAATAAGTGCACGCTGTTTTTCACCACCAGATAACAGTTCATACTGTTGCAGTGCTTGTTGCTGCAAGCCCACTTTGGCTAATGCGCTTAATACACGCTCACGGTCTTGGACGGTATTAGGATCAAACAAACCTTTATGCGGCGTTAACCCCATGGTCACTAACTGCTCGGTGGTCATGTCAAAATAATGCGGCGTATCTTGTTGTACCACCGCAATATTTTGCGCTAGCAACTTAGATGAAAACTCACTGATGGGTTTGGAAAAAATAGCAATATCGCCGCTAGTGGGCACAATGTAACGATACAGGCAACGTAACAAGCTTGACTTACCCGCGCCATTTGGGCCAATTAAGCCTAGCATTTGACCTTTAGGCAGACTGAAATGAATGTCAGCCAAAATCATTTTATTATCGACTTGCCAAAAAAGATGATTTACATCTAATACAGACTCAGACATGCAAGTAACCTCGCCATGTCCAATTAATTAACACATACATCGATTTAATCACTCCCCTAAGTCACCCGCTTAGGTATGGATAATGAGGCGATTCAAAGCTGGTATCTGACTTATGCACCAATACTTAATTGATCCATTTACAGTTGCGGGTACAGTTTGGGCTTATCCCAATTCCCAATACCTTGAAAGGCACTACTTTTTAAACTATCGTGTTGAAGATAATCATCTTAACGACATGATGTTAATACAAAAATATTAAGCTAGTCATTTTAACACCATGATATTGAGACTATAACGACGATGACAGTAACGCTATAACACGACTCTGGTGGTTCTCAAGTCTTAGGCCAATGTAAGGTAAAACTCACTTTAGCGGTTTTAGTATCCTTTATTGGCGGCTGAAAACGATCAATATTATCAACATCGTCAGGCCAATACACATCGAGCACCATAATAGCAGCATAGGGGATCGCTAGGTTAGCGAATAATCCGCTACATTGGCCTGTATTGAGTACATATCCGACTAAACAGCGCATTACGCCACCATGAGTCACCACTAACGCATGGGGACAATCGTCACCATTAGGCTTTTGTTGAGCACTATCTGTCTGCGTAAAAGAGCTCCACAGAGCATCAACGACCGTCATTAAGCCAGCTTCCACTCGTGCGGCAAAATCGGTTACCGACTCAGCCTTGTCTGGTGTATTTTGTGCCAGCCAAGGGTTATCCCAATAAGCATCAAATTGTTGTGGGTTTTGCTGATAAATAGCATCAAATGATTGCCCATCCCAGACACCAAAATCAATTTCTTGTAGTGAAGATAAAGTGGTTAACGGTAACGATAGTTGCTGTGATAAAGCTTGGCTAAATAACTGACAACGCAACAACGGCGAACTAAATACATGACTAATCGGATATTGCTGCTCGATAAAAGCTTGCTGCATTTGCGTCATACCAATATCGGTAAGCTTCACATCGGTGCGGCCGCGGAATATCCCTCCACCTTCACACTCACCATGGCGCATTAATATTATCTTGGCTCGCTTCATTGACATAAACCTCAGTTAGAGAGTCATAAACATTTATCAAACAGTGCCTTGCACTGCTAACACAGAGCAAATGTACCCTCAATTTAATTAACTATTCTGATGTTAACTTACTTATCCAGCTATCGAGTAAATCAAATTAAATCAACTTGCGCCTCATTGAGCTTAAATCAGCCTTGCTCTAGCGGTAAAAATTCGCGTACTATGGACGTCTATACGTTTATATGTCCAAAATACTATCTTAACAGGTCAGCATATAAAAGGTCATCATTATGAGCAATAGCTCTGATCTACAGTAGCAACCAAAAATTGCCTGTAGTAGCTGTAATAAACAATGATGTTATCGCCCTACTCTGGTAAAAATAAGGGTATGCTTATCTCAATTAAGGTATCAAGCAACATAGTGATAAAAAGGTAACTGTTATGGCGAAATCGACTTCTTACAGTCAAACACTTGAACAACTTAATGCATTGTTAGCGCAGCGTATTGTGATTTTAGATGGCGCCATGGGCACCATGATCCAAGACTATAAGTTGGAAGAAGAAGATTATCGTGGCGAGCGTTTTAAAGATTGGCATTGCGATGTTAAAGGCAACAATGACTTATTAGTACTCAGCCAAGCGCAAATTATTAAAGATATTCATACCCAGTACCTGTTAAACGGTGCCGACATTATTGAAACCAACACTTTTAATGCCACCACCATCGCCATGGCCGACTACGATATGCAGTCTCTGGCTGCCGAAATTAACCTAGCCGGAGCCCAAATTGCCCGCCAAGCTGCCGACGAAGTGGCTGCGCAAACAGGTTTGCCACGTTATGTTGCTGGCGTATTAGGCCCAACTAACCGCACCTGCTCTATCAGTCCAGACGTTAACGACCCTGGGTTTCGTAATGTCAGTTTCGACCAATTAGTCGACGCTTATGTCGAATCCACCAGCGCCTTAATTGAAGGCGGCGCCGATATCATTTTAGTTGAAACCATTTTTGATACCTTAAACGCCAAAGCTGCTCTATTTGCGATTGAAAAAGTATTCGATCAACTCGGCGATCGCCTACCTGTTATGATCTCAGGCACCATTACCGACGCCTCAGGCCGCACCTTAACTGGGCAAACCACAGAAGCCTTTTATAACTCTTTACGCCATATCAAGCCGTTATCGATTGGCCTTAACTGCGCCCTTGGACCAAAAGAGCTGCGCCCTTACGTTGAAGAATTATCGCGTATTGCCGAGTGTTATGTTTCCGCCCACCCAAATGCTGGCTTACCTAACGAATTTGGTGGCTACGATGAAACCCCAGAAGAAATGGCCGAAGTCATTAATCAATGGGCTCAAGAAGGCATGCTCAACATTGTCGGCGGCTGTTGTGGTAGTACACCCGCTCATATCAGCGCCATTCGTGAAGCGGTACTCAGACACGAACCCAGACAGATCCCAGATCTGCCCGTGGCTTGTCGTTTATCGGGCCTAGAGCCTTTGACCATAGATAAAAATTCGTTATTTGTTAACGTCGGCGAGCGCGCCAACGTGACCGGTTCAGCTAAGTTTTTACGCTTAATTAAAGAAGAAAAGTTTG
The DNA here is from genome assembly GCF_014163845.1 of Shewanella sp. SR43-4. Classification (NCBI taxonomy): domain Bacteria; kingdom Pseudomonadati; phylum Pseudomonadota; class Gammaproteobacteria; order Alteromonadales; family Shewanellaceae; genus Shewanella; species Shewanella sp. SR43-4. The sequence continues at coordinate 36,724 of NZ_JACJEB010000005.1, forward strand.
AAGAAGCCTTAGATGTCGTGCGTGAGCAGGTTGAAAATGGCGCACAAATTATCGACGTCAACATGGACGAAGGGATGCTCGATGGCGTCGCGTCAATGGCAAAGTTTTTAAACTTAATCGCCTCTGAGCCCGACATCTCTCGCGTGCCAATCATGATTGACTCATCAAAATGGGAAGTGATTGAAGCCGGTCTTAAATGCGTCCAAGGCAAATCGATTGTTAACTCGATTTCGATGAAAGAAGGTGAAGCCAAATTTATCGAACAAGCCACCTTAGTCAAACGCTACGGCGCTGCTGCCATTGTAATGGCCTTTGACGAAGACGGCCAAGCTGACACTCGTGAGCGTAAAACTCAAATCTGTACTCGTGCTTATCGCATTTTGGTCGATGTTGTCGGCTTTCCACCAGAAGACATTATTTTTGACCCTAACATTTTCGCCATTGCCACAGGTATCGATGAACACGACAACTATGCCGTCGACTTTATCGAATCGATAAAAGACATCAAAGCCACCTTGCCACATGCAATGATCTCAGGCGGCGTGTCTAACGTGTCATTCTCGTTCCGCGGTAACAACCCAGTGCGCGAAGCCATTCACGCGGTGTTTTTATACCATGCCATTCAAGCGGGAATGGATATGGGTATTGTTAACGCAGGTCAGTTAGCCATATACGATGACATTGACCCTGAGCTAAAAAAACGGGTTGAAAACGTAGTTCAAAACTTACCTTGTCCAGTAGCCGACTCAAGTAACACTGAACAATTGCTCGACATCGCAGAAAGCTTTAGAGGCGATGGCTCACAAGTGGCTAAAAAAGAAGATTTAGCCTGGCGCAGTTGGCCAGTATCGCAGCGTTTGTCGCATGCATTGGTTAAAGGTATTACTGAATTTATTGACGAAGACACTGAAGCTGCCCGCCAAGAAGCTGTGCGTCCACTGGACGTGATTGAAGGGCCATTAATGGACGGCATGAACGTGGTCGGCGACTTATTTGGCGCAGGCAAAATGTTCTTACCACAAGTAGTGAAATCGGCTCGGGTAATGAAAAAAGCCGTCGCTTACCTTAATCCTTATATCGAATTGGAAAAGGTGGCAGGCCAGTCAAACGGGCGAATTTTAATGGTCACCGTAAAAGGTGATGTGCATGACATAGGTAAAAATATCGTCGGTGTGGTTCTCGCCTGCAACGGCTACGAAGTGGTCGATCTTGGGGTAATGGTATCGGTCGATAAAATTCTCGATGCAGTAAAAGAGCATAATATCGACATCATCGGCATGTCAGGTTTAATCACTCCAAGTTTAGATGAAATGGTGCACAACGTGAAAACCTTCCACCGTGAAGGCTTGACCATCCCAGCAATTATCGGTGGTGCAACCTGCTCTAAAATTCATACTGCAGTAAAAATAGCACCGCATTATCCACATGGCGCCATTTACATTGCCGATGCATCTCGTGCTGTGCCTATGGTGTCAAAACTGATTAATAACGCCACTCGCCAGGCGACCATCGACGAGGCTTACGCCGAATACGACATGATGCGTGAAAAACGTTTGTCGCAAACTAAGCGTAAAACCATCGTATCGATTGAAGCGGCGCGTGATAATCGTTGTCAACACGACTGGGAAAACTACACCCCGTTTACGCCTAATGTATTAGGCCGCCAAGTATTTGATGACTACCCGCTAGAAGACCTAGTCGAACGTATCGACTGGACGCCGTTCTTTAGAAGCTGGGAACTGCACGGTCATTACCCTGAAATTTTAAAAGACAAAGTCGTTGGTGAAGAAGCGGTTAAATTATTTGCCGATGGCCAAGCCATGTTGAAGCAAATTATTGCTGAAAAGTGGCTTACCGCCAAAGCAGTAATCGGTTTATTCCCAGCGAATACCGTTAATCACGACGACATTGAGCTTTACACTGATGAAAGCCGCAGCACATTAGAAATGACCACCCATCATTTGCGGATGCAGCTTGAGCGCGTGGGTAACGACAACTTCTGTTTGTCTGACTTTGTTGCACCAAAAGATTCAGGCGTTGCCGACTACATGGGCGGTTTTGCGGTGACGACGGGGCACGGTATTGATGAACATGTTGCCCGTTTTGAAGCCAATCACGATGACTACAATGCGATTATGCTCAAATGTTTAGCAGACCGTTTAGCCGAAGCCTTTGCCGAGCGCATGCACGAACGTGTTCGTAAAGAATTTTGGGGTTATGCCGCGGATGAAGTGCTCGATAACGAAGCGTTAATTCGCGAACGTTATAAAGGCATTCGTCCAGCGCCAGGTTACCCAGCATGCCCAGACCACACTGAAAAAGGTTTGTTGTGGGATTTGCTCAAACCCGATGAGACTATCGATTTAAACATTACCGAAAGCTTTGCCATGTACCCAACAGCTGCAGTTTCAGGCTGGTACTTTGCCCATCCCAAATCACGCTATTTTGGCGTAACTAATATTGGTAAAGATCAGGTAGAAGACTACGCTAAGCGTAAAGGCATGACCTTGGAAGAGACAGAGAAGTGGCTAGCGCCAGTATTGGACTATGACCCGGAGTAGACTGCCCCAGAATAGAGAGTGACCAGAGTAAAAACGATCCTGTTATACAGGATCGTTTTCTAAAATATGAACATAAAAACATTAGGCGATAAATAGAGTTTCTGCGACCAGAATTAATTATATTAAAACTCTAAGGTATTTATACACTTCTAAATGCTTTTTTGGCATTGTCATATAACCGAGCCAAAGTGATATCAAACACCCATTTTATGAATGAAAAAGTATACTTAATCACGGTAACAGCAGGCTGTCCTGCAAAAACAATCATATGTCCTAATAATCCTTTTAACTGCTCTTCAAAGCCAACAACATTTGCAAGATCACAAGCAAATTTTGCCATGAGATCATAAGCTGTAGCAATTGTTGTCCCGCCAGCTTGTATTGCCGCAATCAACCCTGTACCACCACCATCAATGATAAGTGTCATTAAAGCAGCAGCAATTTTACCTGCCCAATGGGAAGAGTATGTCGTTTGTAATCTATTTTCATAATTAAGGATGACTCGCTGATACATAGAACCAGCGGTTTGGCTGTACATATCATCCCATTGCTCATAGTTCGTAGTATTAACATAACCGGGTGCAGTATCCATACTATGTGCTTTATGGTTTAAGCCTTGCTCTCTCACAGGTACATACTCATTGCCATTAATGTGTACATGACAGAAAGGCCAAACAGGGACTTTAGGGACAGGATCAGAACCATGAACACAGCGATACACCTTATCAATTCGAGCACTACTTTTAATAGCGAAGTCTTTATAACCAACTCGAGGACACCCAAAAGTATATAAATAAACGGTTTTATTATATTTAGTTTTAACCCAATTCGCGACTAAAGTCGCTAATGCACCACCTAAACTATGACCAATACAATGGATAATACCTTTACTATTTAACACTTCAGGTTTATCTAAGTATTTAGCTAATCCATCTCTAAAAGATTCAAATGTTGTTTGAAAGCCGGTATGAACTAAGCTACCTGATTCATTACTTTTTGAGTGGGCGGTTATATCGGTTACCGCATCCGCTAAAGTATTTGTTCCTCGTATTGCGATTACATGGTCGCCTTTATGTTGCTGACTATGTCCTTGACCAATGAGTAAAAAGCCTGTCGTTTCGCGCCAAAAGAAACCACCAGAAGATGCTTGCTGAACATCATCTGTACTAAATTTGAAATGCTTCTTTACTCTTCTATCTGGAAGTATTTTCCCAGAGGGATTCTTAATATCATAAGCTAGCAACGCTAGCAAAGAAGCTATATTTGGGGCTATAACACTCATATTTCATCCTTAAAATAAGTAGGCGAGACTAAATTAATAAATTTAGTCTTTTAAATCATCAAAGCTCTTAATTTCTTCTAAATTTTCCCCATAATAAACAGAAAACAATTCACCTTCCCAATAACAAATAGAAGCTATTGGTTGGCTTGACCTCAAACCAAACTGAGTTAAATCGACTTCATATTGTAATTCTTTGTTTTGTAAGTCTGCATTTAATTGCATTAAATACTGATTTAAATAAGGTACTGAAGTCCAATTTTTACTTATAAACCAAAGCCAGTAATACTTATCTTCCCCATCTTTTATCTCGTCAAGATCTTTCTTAATGTAAATCTCTTGCCTAAGACGAGCATCTTGCCCAAAAATATTACCAGGGGCATTTGACTTAACTTTAACCTCTTTAAATGAAAACTCACCATTTGTATCGGTTAATGCATAGTCAATAACAGGTTCGCCCTTATCATAGCCACCATAGGAGAGCTCTCTAACAATCTCCATACCCGAAACTGGAATACCATTATGAGTAATACGCCCTTTCACAGGAGCCGACAACTCAACTTCATATTGCTTCAAAAATCCAAACACTGCATCATCTCCTTCGGGGTAAGCATATGAAAAAAAAACAATCACAAATAGAAATAATGAAACCGTAAGCAATAAAAGGTAACGATATTTATCAAGAAGACTATTTAACACCCTCTCTCCCTACTCATTGATATAGATAAAAATAAAAGCTACAGATTCATGGTTAAAAAGAGACGTAATATAGCGCTTTTAATACTTATTGGCTGCCTAATTTTACACAAAAAAAACTCTTTATCTATAGCCCCAAATAGTGTCAAAAAAGCACTAAAAACATTAATTGTAATAATTTTATCTTTACCTCTAAAACCAACAATATTGAATCCATACCAAAAAAATGCTTACTTCAACGACTTTACCCATTGGTTGGATGATGAAACTAGGCCAGACTAGAACATCTCAATCAAACATACCCATTTTCATTATTACACCATAAAAAATAGTCATTTATAATAATAGATACCCTTAAAGAATCACTCTACAATAACGTCGTTTAAAAAATAATCGTATGAATGACAAAACAGGGAGTTGCTTCATCTATGGCCTATAGAGCATATATTGGGATTTTTGCATTCCTGACTCTCATCGTCGCCGTTAGTTGCTACTCGGAGGAGTCAATGTTTAGCATGTTTAAAAAAGTCGATGTCGAAGTGTTTCCTCAAGTGATAGGTAGCTTAACCCATGAGGGAAAACCTCTAGCCGGTATCAAGCTGAAAAGGGGTTATAAGTATTCTGGTGTAATGGAAGAAATAGAATGGGATTACACCACGACTGACAATGAAGGGAAATTTAGCTTTCCTGAAATTATTTACAGTACAAGTCACCCTAACAAGCCTTTCGCCGAAACGCGCGTTGCGCAAGCAATTAAAGTCGCAGAAGGTGACTATACAGACACTTTTCTTTGGTCAACAGTGGCTAGAGGCGAGAAACATATATCTTATCTAGTCGAGCGATTAGCACAATTAAATTGTGACCTAGCTAATGAAGCCATTAGTCAAGAAGTCATTGATGAAGAGTTCCCCAGCGGAGTTGTGCGATATCAGATATTCAGTATTTGTCGCTGGCCTGAACTGGAAAAATTAGAAATCGAGAAGCAAAAAAGATTCGGTGAATAGCAAATAACAATACTAGTTAACAAGGAATGTTTATGACTCAATTAACCCCTAAATTAGCCTCAGAGCTTGCAGCTAAAGTGTACGATGTAATCGATTTAGAGTTAGTACAAAACTTTGGTAACCCATATATTAACAAACACTTTACATTCAACAATGTAGGCATAGGAAAAACTGGCGGGTTTATTTTTAATCGCCAGTCAGGTTTTGCGGCGATGGGGTTAGGCAAAGGACAATACCAAGGAGATGCTATCATAGCGATCCGCGGCACAGAATTTAGTTCTGCAGCAGACTGGGCTACAAATGCGCAAGTTGGCTTAAGTGTCGGTGATGGTAGCCAAATAGTGCACGCTGGATTTAATAATGCTTTTACTTCATTAAGACCGCAGTTTGCGACTTTTTTAGATAAGTGGCGTACCTCAAACCCTGGTAAGGCGATACATTTTGTCGGACATAGCTTAGGAGGAGCAATCGCCTCACTTGCTGCCGACTGGGCATCTGTTAATAATTACGCTTCAAATATTAATTTATACACTTTTGGTGCCCCAAGAGTTGGACAACAAGGTTTTGCCACCGCTAATACCCATAGACTAAATCAAATTTTTCGCTGCACACACGGCGCCGATGTAGTCCCTAAAGTGCCTTTATGGCCTTTTATTCATGCACCTTATCAAGGTGTTGAATATCGCTTAGATAACAGTCAAGGTTTGAGGATTAGTGCTCATGGTATGGATCCTAAAGCTGGGGCTGAACCAGGTTATTTAGTCTCTGCAAACACTGAGCATTGGGGCCATTTACACGTTAAAGCTAGCGAATATTTAAAGCCGGTAAAATTACGTTATGAAAACCGCAATCAAGCAAGCTATTCAGATCAGTGGAGCGACAAACTCAGTGCAGCATTAATTACTGTCTTAAAAGAGGCAGGCTATTATGGTGCAATTGTAGCGCAAGCGACGGCTTCTTACGGTTTGACATTCTATGATCTTGTCGCCAAAACCCTTGAAAAAATTGCAGCAGCGGCAGATTCTTTCGCCGACGATGTCAGAGGCCTACTCGGCCATATGTTGTCTTTTGCAGGGGCTGTAGTCACAACCGTAGTTGACTTAACTTATGCCACTATTCGAGCCATTTTCAATAGAATGCTTTCACGCTTGTATAGTAGTGTAAAAGAAGCGATTAAGTCAGTTCACAAATAATAATTATAATGACGCTAACAAAGGTCTCGGTCACTGTAATATATCATCAGGACCGGGATCTTTTATTTACGTACCCGAATACGTAAGTAATCCCTTATCCTATTAACTGATCCATGATGTATAAGTACCAGACTCCCGAACTCTATTATTCCCCCATTAAACTTAGCTTCATATTGACACTACACACTTATCTTTACTGACACTAAACTCATTTAATCGACTCTAGCCATTGGTTAAATGATGATGCAGGCATGGTACTGGATCGTTGTGTAACAACTTTACTCGGTTCAAATATCATTAGGTAGAAATAAACGGATAGTAAATTGAGCGAATTGTTAAGTTTACTGAACCTAAGTCAAGCGACTGTTTATTTATAAATACTGCCATTGTGCTTCAACCAACCGTCAGGGTGTTGTCCACGTGGGTCGTGGTGAGTCCAATGAATAACGCCGCCTTTGTTGTTAAATTCATAAACGCCGTAAAACTCGACCGTATCGCCGACATTTAAGTTTTCTATCCGTGGGGCTAAATCAATATTATGGGCAACCAATAGCGTGTTACCGCCGGCAATTTTCAGAATAAATTGTTGGTGGCGACTGCCTTTCAGATCGTCAGCAAGTATTTTTACCACATACCCTGAACCACCAACTTGAAGGTTACTTAGCTTATTATCAATAGCATTTTGCAACACACTATCACTGTCAGCGGTATAACCAGCATAAACGTTTTGTACAATTTGAGTGGTTGAAACCTTTCGGTCTAAAAAGCTAAATAATGCGAGGCCAAATAAGCAGATAACTAAGATTTTTTTCATGTTTATCAAATCCTTTTAAACAACAATCAAAATAAAGCTAAGCAAAAACGCGATAGTTTATCGCGTTTTTAATGAGTAATCTAACGTCCACAATCTATTTAATCGACTCTAGCCATTGGTTAAATGATGATGCAGGCATAGCGCCCGATTGCTGTGCAACAACTTTGCCTTGTTTAAATACCATCAAGGTTGGAATAGAGCGAATATTGAATTGGGCAGCGAGAGCTTGTTGCTCTTCTGTGTTGAGTTTGCCGAAACGAAATTTGGGTTCCCATTTTTTAGCTGCTTGAGTAAATACTGGGGCAAAGTTTTTACACGGACCACACCAGCTAGCCCAAAAGTCGACCACCAGTGGCAGTTCTGATTTATTAGCATGGTGACTAAAATTTGCGGCAGTTAGTGTTATCGGCTCACCCACAAATAGGCTCTGTTTGCACTTTCCACAAGTGGGTTGTTGTTCAAGACGTTCTTCAGGGACGCGATTTAAGGTATCGCAATGGGGACAGGCTGTTATCATGATTAGACCTCATCAACTTCATTATTGAGACTATTAAATCATAAACCTAGATGGTGTGTTAAACGAATAATCGTTTAATCTTCTTTATCATATTATCGCCTGCGGCACTAAAGTGTTAGCCGTTAGTGGCCGCAGGCCATAAGCGAAACAGCAACTCAGTGGATGACCACTGAGTTATTAACACCCTGTAATTACCTTGGTAATCTCTGGTTCACCAGCAGTCTTCCAATGATATTGGAAGTAACAACTCGTCGCGATAACCTCAGCCGATGTTGGCTCAGCTACAGCCAAAACACCTTTGGGTGCTGCAGCAAGAATATAACTCCCACTCAATGTGTAAATGCGATAAGCCCAGTCATTAACGTCCAAACCTGCTGCTTTGAATATCTCTGGTGCAGAAGTATAACCAGCGTTAAAACCAGTTCCGGTTGGATTGGCCGCAGCAGCCCAAGGCTGGTAATTACTGCCTTTTATACCAGAAAACTCAACAGTATCAGTTAATGTATTACCCGATGTCAGTGTTTTGGTTTTAAATAAAGTGACCGCTGTTTTGATCGACCCTGTCGCCCCCTCAATAGCGGCTATATGGGCGTCAGTTTTTAAATTGATAAATTTAGGCGCAGCAACAACTGCCAAAATGCCTAAAATAATAATAACAACCACTAGCTCTATCAGAGTAAAACCTGATTGGCGTGAACCTTTTGTTAATGTACTCATACGACGAATACCCTCTGATACAGTTAATGGCCAAAGTTTATATCAATTCAGTAAGCTAATAATAGTTAAATGATTATAATTAAGTCACTATTTTTTAGTGAATTATTGCCGATTAACCTACCCCAATATTCACCGTCATTATAGTGATTTTTACTCCGAGGTTAATCGTTGCAAGCAGCGTGAGTCGTTTAATTCATCAATCTAATATAACCTGTAGATACAACAAACTAAGTACAGACTCAATAACATTGGCGTAATGACTAGAGTAATCTAGGGTAACGCTAAACCTTAAGTCGCCAAGTATCAAAGGTTTCTCGGCAAAGCTGCTCTCTAAACTTAGGGTGGGCAATATCAATCAGTGCTCGGGCTCGCTCGCGTAACGATTTACCGCGTAAATAAGCGGTTCCATACTCGGTGACAATATAATGCACATGCGCACGAGTGGTTACTACGCCAGCCCCTGGCGATAATACTGTGCTAATTCGTGACACAGTGCCATTAGCTGCTGTGCTGGGTAATGCTATGACAGATCGCCCTCCTTCAGATAATCCTGCCCCTCGGATAAAGTCCATCTGGCCGCCTACGCCTGAATAAATTTGTGTCCCTAATGAATCAGCACACACTTGGCCTGAAATATCGACCTGTAACGCTGAGTTTATTGCCATCACATTGGGGTTTTTACGGATAATAGCCGTGTCATTAACCTGCTCAATATCCATGAATATTACCGAAGGGTTGTCATCTACAAAATCATAAAGTCGTTGGCTACCCAATGCAAAGCCTGTCACAGTCTTGCCGGGATGAACTTTCTTACGACTATTGTTTATCACTCCAAGTTCAATCAGATTAAGCACCCCATCAGAAAAAAGCTCTGTGTGTACGCCCAAATCTTTATGTGCGGTTAAACATGCCAGCACAGCATCAGGGATCGCACCTATGCCCATCTGTAAGCAAGCACCATCACCCACCAGTTTTGCCACATGTTGGCCGATAGCCAGGCTGATTGCATCGCTTGGAGCGAATAAATGTTGTGGTAACGGCATGCTCTGCTCATACACTGCGGCCAACTTATTATAATGAATAAAGCCATCACCATGAGTACGAGGCATCATAGGATTAATATGAGCAATGATTTTACCCGCCATTTGGCAAGCCGCTAGCGTTGCCTCGACCGATATGCCTAAAGAACAGATACCGTGTTTATCCGGTGGAGACACTTGGATAATGGCAGTATCGATGTGCTGCTCGCCAGAACGAAACAATTTAGGCACTTCAGAAAGAAAAATGGGAACATAATCGGCATCACCTCCTTGTAGCAACAACCGCGTGGGTGATCCGGCAAAGAAGCAACGATGGCGAATATGATCCTTTAAACGGAGATCACTTAACGACTCGGCCCCCTCGGTATGTAACTGCAATAATGTTAAACCATGCTTTGTTAACGCATGTTTGGCTAACGCATCGAGCAGTAATATGGGGGTTGCCCCCATAGAGTGAGTCCATAAGGTTTCACCATTTTCAATAAATGAAACGGCCTCTAATGCACTGCTACAAATTATTGGTTTCATTAATATTACTCAACATAATGACGCTATTGTGATGTCAGGGCCAAGCTAACGCTTTACATAGTGTTAACGAAGCTAAGGTTTAGCTCAAGCATAGAGTTAAGTAAATGAGACATAGAGACATTAGGAATGATCAAATCATTGCTATGGGAGAATTGAGCCTGAAAGTAACATTGAGGACAGTCTCGAACAAGCCACAGAACCAGCATGTGCAGCGATTAAACCACGCCTATTCGGAGGGTTAAATGCAGCCTCTTCTGGCAATACAAGGCCAAGCTTGCGATCGTAAACTGTTGATACCTTCCCCAAAGACAAAACGGAATTACGGCTCAAAAAAACCAGCAAGGTGAATTAACAGTAATAAGATGATTTATCGCCACTAAGCTAAATAATCATTAAAATACTGACTTTTACTTGAGGAAATATTAATATATCTGGTCTACAGTTTTGATACAAAACTGATCTATTGCGTTAATTATTACGTATCAGTACAAATAAAACCTGCCTATTAAGCTAATTCATCTCAATAACTTAATTAATAACTCTTATTGGAATTCTATATGTTGATGTTTAATGGTCGCTTAAAGCAAGAAAATGAACAATTGAAAGAAGAATTGTTCTCCATGCAGCAAGTCAGAAAAAGTCTCGATAGTGAGATGATATCAATGACACTGGCTGCTGATGGCAAAGTGACTGAAGTAAATCAACATTTTACTAATGACATGTTGTTTCAACAACACTCTCCCATTGGACAACAGTTAATTGATATGGTGCCTCAACGCGCCAGAGGAACAGCTCATTACAAGTCAATGTGTACTGCGATAAAACAGTCGCAACATTGGGCTGGCGCACTGCAAATAATTAAAGGTAATGGTGAAGAGGCTTGGCTAAGGGCAATTTTACAGCCGGTAAAAAAGAGCAGCGGAGAAGTAAAATATTTCTCGATATACGCCAATGATCTTACCCGCACGATTGAAACCTCAAAAGAGCATGAGGATTTAATCCAAGCTTTACAACGCTCTACTGCGGTTATTGAGTTTGATTTAGATGGCACTGTGTTAACAGCAAATGATAATTTTTTAAATGCCATGGGCTACAAAAAAAACCAACTTGTCGGTAAGCATCACAAAATTTTCTGTGAACCGCAGGAGCATAACTCCACCGAATATCAACATTTTTGGGAAAAACTTCGTAACGGAAATTTTGTTGCTGATCGCTTTAAACGTGTTGATAGCTATGGCAGAGTTGTTTGGTTAGAAGCCTCCTACAACCCGATTTTCGACAGCTATAATAAGCTGTACAAAGTGGTGAAATTTGCGACTGTCATTACAGACCAAGTCAACCGTGAACAGGCGATATCAGAAGCGGCCGATATCGCTTACAGCACCTCTCAACAAACCGATATTACAGCACAAAGAGGTAATAAAGTGTTGTTAGAGATGGTTGAGGTCATGAACAAGTTGGCGTTACAAATGAACGCCGCAGCCCAAGGAATTGAAGATTTAGACAAACAGTCGCAAATGATTGGGGCACTGGTGCAAAGTATCAGTGGTATCGCCGACCAAACGAATCTACTGGCATTAAATGCCGCGATTGAGGCGGCTCGCGCTGGCGAACAAGGCCGAGGTTTTGCAGTGGTTGCCGATGAAGTTAGACAGCTAGCATCCCGCACCAGCAAGGCTACCGAAGAAATCGTTGAGGTAGTGTCTAAAAACAAAAAACTCACTGAAAATGCCGTTAGCATGATTGAGGCGGGAAAAAAACAAGCACTACAAGGATTAACTCTGTCGACCCAATCTGGAGAGGTAATGTCAGAAATTCAAGATGGGGCACAAAAGGTTGTTAATGCGGTTGGTCAGTTTGCCAATCAACTTAATACTTAATGTTAGTTAATTCTATTTATACGTTTTATACACAAAAAGATTGAGGCATTGGTTAATATCTCAATCTCTTTGTTAGTTTAACAATGGCTTTGCAACAGGGTACCCATCAATCATGTCATTTGCTGTTAAACGTTAATTAAGCGCCATGACTAAGTTGAGGACAGCGAAAACATCGGGCCTCTATTAGCTTGATACCTCAGTAAGTTGACCTAAGGTAACCGTATTTCGGCCACTGTGTTTACTGTGATATAGCGCCTCATCGGCAACTTTAAAAGCGCCATGGATCTGATTATGGGCTGGCAAAACTTGCACCATACCGATACTGATGGTCAGATTAATATTATGTCCATCGATAACAGCCATTTGCTTCATAACTTGATTACACAGACGGTTAGCAATTTGCTGCGCTACATCTAACTCAATGTTATATAAGATAACAGCAAACTCTTCACCACCAATACGACCGATAAGATCGTGGCTTCTGAGTCCTTTAGACATAATGTCAGCTACCGCTTTAAGGGCTATATCGCCAACGTGATGGCCGAATTTATCGTTGATCTCCTTAAAATGATCAATATCAATCATCATCAACACGACCTTTACCTGCGGGTATTGTAGCCAATGACGTTCAACCTGACTGAAAAAGAATGTGCGATTAGCCAGCTTAGTCAAACCATCCCGTTGTGATTTGATAGTAAGACTTCGTTCCAGTTTTAAAAATGACAACCATGGCAATAATAAAGCTGTAAGTGTTGTCAATGTAACGTGGCTAAGCAGAGTGTATATAGCCTGATCAGGCAAACCATTGTAATTGATGTTATCCCAATGAAAACAAACGAGTACGGCTTGAACTATCAAAACTACACTGTGCAAAATAAAAATGAACTGCAGTGTTCCTGTGTAGATAGGTTCATTAAATACTGAACGCCTAATAAGCCAGGCACCGGCAATAAATAGCATTGCAACACTCAAGGAACCGACTAGGGTAACTAACGCCGGATTATGATAGCTAAAGAATAGTGCCAAAGTCATTAAACAGAGAATGGCGATACTACGCTGGCGTTTAGCTTTAGTGAAACGAAATCGTGAAAAGCGTATTAACCCAAGTAAGACTAATACTGCTGTGACAATGAGGAAGAAATCGGCGACAAAAAAACTAAAAAATGCCGGAACGTCATATCCTCTAAAGACCGAGGCTGAAATGCCAAAAACAAAGCAGCCACATGATAGCGCCCAATATTTAAAACACTTGTCTTTAGGTCTGCGTCGATAAAGTATCGACAAGTAAAAACCAATCAACAAATTGGTGAGTAAAGTAATGACAATCAGCGTGGGTAAATGCATTTCATTCCTAGCAACTAAATAGATCCCCTTTTGAATCTATCAATTAATGGTAGTAATTAACCATAAAGCAACTCTGTGGTAAGCTTATCGACTTGTATTTCACTCAATGCCATCAAGTTTATCATTCTGTTGTTAATCTCAGCACCGCTTAGCAAGCTACAATAACCGGCTAACTCACTTAAAAACACAGAGATTATCTAGGTGAATTAGGCTAAAGATATATTAATTATCAACAAGTTGAAAATGGATTGCCAAGAAAGTCATTGTGGTGTCGTAAGCGCTACGTGACACATCATCCTGATGCCATTTGCCATTAATCGCCAAGATTAAGCGCTTAAGGTTGATCCTTGTAGTAGGCTTAAGATAGCGCTGCACATAGTATATGTCTACAACTATATGATTATGTTCTATTTAGTATTATCACTTAGCCTAAAAGATGGCTGATGTACTACCCATTAGCAAAGTGGTTTGCAATTGTTATTTGCAATTTTATCGTGCTAACTTGGTTATACGTTATGTTGATAATCAACATTATTTAACAGTGAAAATTACCATCAAGGAAAAAGCTTATCAGGCGCATATTACATTAGAGCCTGATTTTACTATTAAAATTTCAGAGGTGAGATATGGATGTATCTAATGCGTCGAGACGGACCTTTATCAAACAATGCGTGATTGGTGGCGTGGCTGTTTATTCAGCGCCTTTACTGTGGGAAATGAGTCGAGCCAATGCGTCGATTATTTCTCCAGAACTAGCAGCACAATGGCAAACTCAGACTAACGGGCAATCTACTCCCAAATTTCGTAACGACGGTATTGCCAAAGTTACTGGCCAAAAAGTCTATGGCCGCGACTACCGCGCAATGGATATGGCAGGCTGGCCAAAACAGCAAGGCTATGCTTTTATCCTGCGAGCTACTGATGCAGCCCATGTTTATCAAGGCTTCTCGCTCGACCATCTCCCCGCTTCGGCTAAACCCTACAAGGTGATCACTGCGGCAGATCTTGCCCGCGACAAGGTTAAGTTGCCTGACTTTTACGGTGATAATATGTTGCTGGCCGAGGGACAGACCGCAGATTATCTGGGACATGCAGTAGCGATTTTATTATTCGACAGTTTTCATGCCTTTAAACAAGCTAAATCTTTACTGCAATTTGACAAGGCTTTGTTGCGCTATGGTGAAGAAACGCCTTTTGTATCCGAGACTAAAAACCCTTATGCCAATTGGCGTATTATTCGGGTAGAAGGTGAAAATGGTGCCAGTGAGGATACATACAGCCCACTGCACGATGGGTTGTTTTTTCCCAATATTAAAAACTACAAACCCGAATGGTCAGGTGATGCAAATGCCCAAGGCTCAGTGTCTGAGCGCGGTCTTTTTTATGCTGGCGAAATAGATAAACAAATTGAAAGTGCTAAAACGAGTCAGCAATGGCAAGTATTAGAGCGAGAATATCGCACTCAAATCATTGATCCTATGATGATGGAACCAGAGGCCTTCAATGGTTGGTTTGATGCCAATAGCCAAACATTCCATACCGTGATTACTGCACAATCGCCACAAGACTTCCAAGAGATGGCCGTACACATGCTGTCGTCGGGGCCATTAGCGGGTAAAGTGAATAACCTCGTGGTGCACTCGCCTTATATTGGTGGCGGTTTTGGCGCGAAAGATCATTCGATATTTCCTTACTATGGTGTACTGGCAACCATTTATGCCAAGGGACCAGTAAGTATAGCCAACGACAGATTTGAGCAATTTCAATCAGGTCTAAAGCGCCATCCATTTACCATGAAAAGCCGCTTAGCTGTCGATAAAGCGACCCTAAAAATTCAAGCATTAACTTCACAGATGACGGTTGATGGCGGTGGACGTGAAAACTTCAGCCCATCCGTAACCTCGGTTGGCGCGACAGCAATGCAAAGCATTTACTACACGCCGCGTAATGACATTGTCGCCACCGCTTATGCATCGCGTAATCCTGATGCGGGTTCGATGCGGGGTTATGGCACATTGCAATCGATGACCGCAATGGAAAGTATGATCCATGAGATATCAGCTGAGCTAGAGGTCGATCCGTTTAAGTTACGAGCGGCTAATGTGATGGTTTCGGGGCAACGTAATACCCAAGGTGCAATACCTAATGGCACCCTGCGCTATCGTGAAATGCTCGACATGGCCGAACAAGATACCGTGTGGCAACAACGCGTAATCAATAAAAAAGACTATGAAGCGAAACACCCTGGCATGCGCTATGGCGTTGGTTTTGGTATTGCCACTAAAGACTATGGTACAGGCGCCGCGGCTCCCAGCGCTGCGATTCAATTGTCTAAAGACGGTAAAATAAGCTTGGATATTGGCTTTATCGAAATGGGTACTGGCACGCAAACCTCTCAAGCTGTAGTGGTGAGTGAATCGCTAGGGAATTTTGCCGATGAGGTGAAACTGGCCGAAATCGATATTTGGGATGCGATGCAATTAGTACAAACCGACAATCCTTATATTATTTCACAACAACGCCAAGATGAAATGGCCGCTAACCCTCGCTGGACACCGGTTAAAGCCATGGCATCATCGGCATCGATGTCGGCGTATTATCAAAGCCATGTTACCCGTATTGCCGCCGATATTGTTTATCGTCACGGACTGTGGCCCGCTGCCGTGTCTATTTGGAACGAGTTGTATTTCAATACGCCAATGGGCGCAACCAATCTCAATGACCCCCGCGATGGCCGTTGGACTGGCGGCAAGCTAACTGCATTGGGCTTCCCTCCGCTTTCAATCGATATCTTGGCTAAACGCGCCCATGATTTGGGCTTAGTGGTTGGCGTAATGGGTCATGCCTTTAACCGCTGGGCGTGGGCCGAAGCCGATTTTGAGATTTTCGGTACCAAGGAGCGTATCGCGCTAGATGCATTAGCATTGCAATACGGAAAAGGTGATAAATATCATGGCAGTGCTGCTCGTATCGCTCGCATGAACTCTAACGGTTATCACTTAATCGATCGTCAAGCTATGCGCTACCCCAAAGCTGAGCTGAATAATGCCATGGTGACTTATTATGCTCCGTGCGCAACCTTAGTCGAAGTGGCAGTAAATGAAGGCAATGGTGAAGTCACATTACTGAGTTCTCACACTTGGTTAGAAGCCGGTAAAGTGATTGTGAACGAATTAGTTGAGGGGCAAATTCAAGGCGGTCTTGCTATGGGAATTGGCCATGCTCTACATGAAGAATTACCGCCATTTGAAGCAGGAGCCGGTAACGGTACGTGGAATCTCAATCGCTATAAGGTACCGCTAGCAAGGCATGTTGGCGTTTGGAGTCAACGACATACTATTTTACCGCAATTGTCTGAAACAGATCCAAGCCGTGGTATTGCCGAAGTGGTGATGATACCTGTCGTTTCCGCACTGGTTGAAGCTGTTTATCAGGCGACTCAAGTGCGCTTTTACGATCTGCCTATGACAGCGAAAAAAATCAAGGAGGCCATGGCATGAGCCAGTCAATAAAGTTAACCATAAATAACCAAGCTGTTGGCCCGATTGATGTCGGCGATGGCACCATGATGATTGAGTTTTTGCATGAGTATTTAAATCTCACTGGCACTAAGTTTGGTTGCGGCGTTGGCGTCTGTCATGCCTGCACTGTCATCGTCGATGACGACCAAGGCATGAGTGAAGTTGTCCGCACTTGTATCAACGGCGTCGAGCGGTTTAATGGCAAACGTATTCGTACCATTGAAGGCCATGCCAAGCAAAATGCTCAAGGCGAAATCACTACACTGAGCCCAGTACAACAAACTTTCTTGGAACATTTCTCGTTTCAATGCGGTTGGTGTACATCAGGATTTGTCAATGAATCGACGGCACTGATAGAACGACTTGAACGTAAACCTATCGCCAAAGATAAAGTGGAGCAAGTGATAGAAGAGGCTTTAGCTGAGCACGTATGTCGCTGCACTGGCTACGTTAAATACTATGCGGCGATGAAAGATTTAATCCTCAAAACAAAGGGGTTAACACTCTCATGAAACCATGCGACCAACAATATACCGCCCGCCTTATAAAGGTTGGTAAACTAGGTCAAAATTTATTATTGACCATAGGTCTAAGCGTGTTCGCCAGTTCTTGTAGCGCGGCCGATGAGCATGTCAATAATAGTGGTGACATCGAACGCGGTGCTTATCTGATGAAGATAGGTGACTGTGTGGCTTGCCATACCGCAGTGGGTGGCCGCGAATTAGCCGGTGGTTTACCGTTCGAAACGCCATTTGGCGCTGTGTACTCAACCAATATCACCTCAGACAAAGAAACAGGTATAGGTAAATACAGCTACGAAGATTTTTTTGATGCTATGCATCATGGTGTCGGCATAAACGGTAATCTATATCCTGCGATGCCTTATACGTCTTACAGCCTGTTAACAGATGAAGATACCCAAGCGATTTATGCTTATTTGATGGGCACCAAACCCATTAAACAAGCTAATCTCGACAATGATGTCTACTTCCCTTTTAACGTCCGCTTTGGCCTTAAGGCATGGAATTTAGTCGCCCATGATGCAAAAAAGTTTACCCCTAAGAAAGATAAAAGTGAACGTTGGAACCGCGGTAACTATTTAGTCAATGCTTTGGGCCATTGTGCTGAATGTCATACTCCAAGAGACAGCTTATTTGCCATGGAGCAAGACAAACACTTTCAAGGTGCAATTATCGAAGGGCTTGAAGCATCGAATATTACTCCAGCTGAACTGAATCGCCAAAACTGGACTCATGATGATTTAAAGTCACTGTTTACCGAGGGGTATTCTCGAAAAGGCACAGTATTTGGTGGCATGTATCCTGTGGTGTACCACAGCTTTAGCCACTTAACTGACGATGATATGTTCGCAGTAAGCAGTTACTTACTCGATACCGATAAGAAGATAGCCGCGAAAGCGCTCACCTTTAACGGCCATCAGCGTAAATTACCTGGGTATGATCTCTACATGGGATATTGCGCTGGTTGTCATGGTCAAAGTGGTGAAGGTCGACCTAATGTGGCCCCTGCCATGGCAGGAAATGCCACTTTAGATAAAGCCAGCCCCCACAACATAGTCGCGGTGATGTTAAAGGGAATTAAAAGCCAACATTACAACACTACCACCAGCTTTTATGCCATGCCAGGCTATGCTGATAAATTTACCGATGAGCAGCTAAGAGACTTGGCTAACTACCTGCGAGTGACTTGGAGTCCTCAACCAGGCGATTTAACCTTGAATACGATCAGTGATTTAAAGGAAGTGATATTCGAACATGATTAAACATGTGTAACATATCAGCTTAAACAAAAGCCGACCTGGGGTCGGCTTTTTATTGCAATGCAGATAACGGTTGGCTTGAGCGGGGAGGCGATAAACATTAACACTTTTTAGGATAAACCCGTGTATTAAGCAAGCCACTAAAAGCCTTGTAATAGCTTTATCCTAATCAAGTGTTATAGCAACTCCCTACAACACATCATTAAGATCTTGTATTGCATCTATCACCATACCAGTACCAACACTGATCAATAGTAAATCAGTCCCCACACGAACAATTTTCTGTCCTTCAGGTGTCCGTCCTAGCTGGACGGTTAGCGCAGAAGGCACATCATAGTAAACAACATCCGCAGGCAGCGCTTGGCCTTTACGCCATTGTTTAACACTGCCCGGTGGTTCGCAGCGATTGTGTTTCTTGGCTAACCCTGGTGGACAATGCTTGGCATCACGGCTGGTATAGTAGTAATTATTAATAATTACCTGACGGTCATTACTAAAATAAGTCTGGTAATTATTGCTATCATTATCATGTTTCTTATGATGTTTTTTGTCGTGTTTTTCAGATTTTTGCTTATGGCTATGCTCATGCGAATCATGATCTTTAGCAACACTGTGGCTGACTGAAAGCACCGTTAAGGTACTTAACACAATAAGAGGTAATATATAACGATTCATAAAATTGATTCCTTTGCGATCAAATAGGCGCTAGTAAACATGCTTAACCAACGATATGCCTTACCGTTAAAACCAAATACTTTTAATGATATGGTTGATGTGGCTGCAAATGTAGTGCTATTGCACGCTGTTGTCGACATTAATCGATAGCATGTTTCTATACGGCTATGACTTCAGTTCCAATGCCAACTGTGAAAACAACACTCCTTGCCAACCATGTTGTAAAAACTGACGGATATTTTGATGATCAGAGCCCTGTGGCGTGGCCAAAACATCTCGATAATGTTGGCCGAACATTGCCAAGGTTTGCGGCTTAGATAATTGATGAATTTGCCCAAATGCCAAGATCTTACAAGAACCTGAATTCTGCCCTGCCTCATTGAGCAGATCACCATTTTTAAATGCACTTGGACTAAAATCATAATGGCTATCGATCAATGCCATAGACTCTTCAAAGCTCACGGTCTCCGCTCGCTCAGTCAAAGAGGATATAAATTCACTAATCTGTGTTACAGCCATAAAATACGCCCTTCCCTTAATACAATAAAAGTTAACTCATCCACATCAGATTACGCAAAACAATAGCAAAATAGCGCCACTTACTATAGTGAAAAAGCCTTAATGGTAACTGACCATCAAAGAGCTTGACCTTTAGCTCAGCTCTATTGCAGCAAAATTAGGCCTCGGTAGCTTATCCAAAATACTGTATAAATAAATCACTACTAGCGACAAGATGGCACCGATAATAAATAACCAATATCCTCCAAGATGATCCAGAATAATCCCGCCGCCCAATGGCGCAAACGCGAAACCAATTTCATAAAATGATGCCGCACCAAAGTAGGCTCCTCGCAAATGTTTAGGCGCAAGTCGATCAATATGCACATTCATCGTAGGGAACAAAATAGTTTCGGCTAAACTCATGATAATAATGGCGCCAATCCAGCCCCAAAATAAATCAATCGGGTTATAGGCTAACCACACTTGTGAGCACATCAACAGGATCAATCCGAACTGGATCCGATGAATTAAACTGGAGCCGGCCATTAATTTTAATAGTAAAAATTGAGTTGATATGATCACCAAGGCATTGGTAAAAATCATTGCAGAAATTAGCGTCAGTAAATTAGGCGCATTCGCTCGGGTAAGATATTGAATAAGCGAACTGTCCATTTGAGCATAAATGAACATACACAAAATATTCGCCACAATAAGACATTGAAGCAATTTGTCTTGCAGTAAAATCGCCACTATTTGCTTGCGGCTCATCACCGCAGGCTTTCGCTTAACCGCTGATGTTGCATCGCCCATGGTGGGAATAAGCCCATCAGGCACCTGTTCGGTTATTGATGGGCTAGTTTGCCGTGTTTGATGTCTAAATCCCCAAAAGAGTAACCCTAATAAAGCAGCAAAAGCCGCTGCAGTAATATAAAAGCTCGATTGTTTACCGGTTAAGCCTAACCAAATACCTAACATAGGCCCAACAGCACAACCTACATTGACGACAAAATACAGTGATTGCATTGCCAATTCACGGGTTTGGGGATCATCAATAATGTCACCAATTGTGGCAGAGGTAAGAGGTCGCCATAACGAGGTAGCAATAGAGCACAATGTCATCACCACCACATAGCCTTTAACTGAATCAACTTGTGCCAGTAATGAAAACGAGATGATATAGAGCACACCCGTGAGGTACATGAGCATTTTGCGACCAATTCGGTCAGACAATGCACTGCCAATAAAGCTAGTGAATACCGAAATAATCGCCGCACTCGACAGCACTAAACCGACTTCAGTGGCAGTTAAGGCAAATTTTTCATACAAGATAACAGCCAAAAATGGCCACACCATGAAATAACTGCCACGGGTAATAAATGAGCCAAAGAGCAATATCCACATTAACCTTGGAAATTGCTTAAACCGCGCTAAAGAAACATCGCTATGCACTTTTTGTCCTTAAAGAGTGATGCTGTAATTGAATGTAACAGACTGAATTGGTGGGATTGTTTAGACTAATCCTAACGACATTTACACCATTGAACCACCTATTTATTACCTAATCCTATGTTATTATTCATCATATAAGTTAATAGCTGTTTTTCATCAGCTCTATTTGACAGTGATAATCCTTTAACCACACCTTGTTGATCGCTTTGGTTACGGTGCTGTCCTAATTTTTGTTTGCCTTGTAACTCATCGATGACGATCTTAAAACCAACAATGCCCTTGGCTAATTTTTGTTGGTAATCATCTGCAATAAAACCACCACTTTCTAGCAATGAAGGTTCATATTGTTGGATGGTCGATTCGAGTACGTGTGCGGTGGTGGTATCATCAGTTAATTCAATAATGCCTTTTGCATGTACTACGCTGTAATTCCAGGTCGGAACAGCTGGATATGAGTCATACCAAGTGGGTGAGATATAACCGTGCGGACCATTGAAAATGCACAGAACTTTGGTGTTTACTATGTGTTTCCAATGGGAGTTACTACGAGCAAAATGGCCATACAAGGTACCATTTTCTCCCTCAGAGGCCGTGAGTAGTAAAGGTAAGTGTGAGCCCTCTAAATCAGTAGACACAAGAGTCGCAAAACCATATTGGTTAATGAACTGGTGTATTAACTCTCTAGAACCCATATCCCACTTATCAGGTACATGCATAATTCACTCTTTACTAAAATAATCAGTAAAGTCTTTATAATGAATGTAACGACTAAATGCCATCGTTTTATGGGTTTATAGCGATTATTACAAGTGGCCTACTTTAACCAAAATCACCGTATCTTGTTCCACATACGGATTATGCTGACTAAGATGCGGACTGCGGATCCACGTCCCTGCAGGATAACGCCCAAGTTCATCGATAAACTCTCCGCTAATCACGTAGATTTCTTCGCCACCAAAATGACGGTGCGGTTGAAAATGTGTCCCCGCGGGCCACATGACCAATGCTGTCGATTCTGTGCCATGTTGGTGTAACGGCATCACTCGTAATTTGCCATGGCCAGGCAGCCACTCAGCTTGCTTGGTATTGATAGCCACTTGCTGTGAATCAGTGGTTTGAAACTGATGTAGCTTAACCAATAGCGTACAACCTTGCTGGCTAAATGGCGCGTGGACAAAACCTTCAGGGTTACGCAAATACGAGCCTGCTGGATAATCTCCGGTTTCATCAGAAAATACTCCGTCGAGTACTAAAATCTCTTCCCCTAACGGATGAGGATGTGAGTTGAATTTAGCACCGGCTTGATATTTCACTATGCTGGTTGCATGGCCACGTTCAGCCTCTTCACGCGCTAAGCGCTTACGCAATACGCCCACTGCGGGACTATTTTGCCATTCAAGATCGGCAGTGTTAATCACCACTCGCTGACTAAAATCCATATTTAACATCTTGATACCTCACAACTACGATTGCCAGTATCTTAGAGCGAAATCAGCGTAATGAACAGCGAGTACAAAATGGTTTAATAGGTACTTTAAGGTACTTTTTATTGATTAATATGATTATTATTTTTATAAATAAAAAAACCTGTAAATAATATTTACAGGTTTAAGCTTGCGCAAAGCAAATTTAATAACCTCTACCGATGAAAAGGTAAGGCATAAAGAATGGGGCTAATTAGCTGTCTGAAGCAGTTAAGGCCATTTGACGTTGCTTTTTATAGGCTTTAGCCGAAGCCGGGATCGGCGTAGTCCGGCCTGTTTCTAGCCATTTTTTAAGGCGATTAGCATCGGCCATATGGGTGTATTTACCAAATGAATCTAATACAACAAATGCCACTTTACGCTTATCCATTTCGGTTAACATGACCAAGCAATGGCCCGCTTTATTAGTGTAACCGGTTTTAGTTAGGGCAATATTCCAGTTATCTTTAAAAACTAATTTATTGGTATTTTGAAAATCCAGAGCATAACGCGGATGTTGAAAAATAATATGCTTTTTATTGGTTGAACTTAGCTTACCTAATAACGGATATTGCTGGCTGGCTTTGAGTAGTAAAATAAGATCGTTAGCACTCGATACGTTCTCTGCCGATAACCCGGTAGGTTCAACGTAATGGGTTTGCGTCATCCCTAATGCCGTTGCTTTATCGTTCATAGCACGAATAAACGCCTTATACCCACCAGGATAATGATGAGCAAGCGAGGTTGCAGCTCGATTTTCAGATGACATTAGTGTCATTAACAACATAGTTTCACGGCTCACTTCACTGCCTAAACGCACCCGAGAGTACACATTACGCATCACAGGTGAGTCGCTAATTTTCACTGAAATTTTTTCATCTAAAGGTAATTTTGCATCTAGGGTCACCATGGCTGTCATCAGTTTAGTAACCGACGCTATAGGTAATGCTTGGTGCGGATTACTGGAGTACAGCACTTCATTGGTTTTTAAGTCGACTAACATGGCGCTGTTAGATGCTAGTTCTTGTAATAATTGTTTTTGAGACACAGGTTCAGCAACTACCGACTGGCTAATTACGGTATTTGAACACAATAAAATGCAGGCAAAAAAATGACCGAGTTTCATAACTCTCACTTGAAAAATAAACGTAACGATGTTCATTGAGTATACGATAAAGAATTAGGCCTACAATAGATAAATAATCACTTTTAGTAAGATTTTAGTGGATTTGTTGTAGTTCAAGTCCCAAAGATATCCATTAAGCCATATATGACATATGGCGAGCTAAATCTGGCACGGTAAATCGATAACAAAATGCAGCCCTCGCCCCCCCAAAAATAGCCAAAGAGATATGCAGTCTTGAGGTGTATAACAAGATCAACTTCAGCACAAATACCGCTTTTGTTGGCTTCATGCTAAGATTAAAAAGTCGTTCAAAAAGAGAGTATAAATGGACATTAACTTGCATTTTTTTAGCCGCTTAAACCCATGGCTTAATAGCTTATTCACCTCTAAAGACACTGTTAAAACAGAGAATGATGATGCTGAGAAAGGACGAATATCGCTGAAGACGATAGCGAATCAATGTCCGCTTCAAGCTCATAGAGGCCCAATCACTCAAGTGATGTTAGACCAACAGCATCATACCTGTGACGATTTTGTCGGTCGGGAAAAACAGCTTAGCCAAATATCTGATGTAATTGATCAATGGCGTAATCACCATGGTGAAATCAGTGCCATTGTCTCTCCTGGTGGTGCCGGAGGTTCTTCTTTTTTAGCTCAGCTGCTGCCTTTACTGCAAACTATTGCTGCTCAAGACGCAAAAGATGTCCCGAAAACTAAGGCAAAACCACTTCCATCTCAATGGCTACTAATGAGTTTTTACCAAGCGCCAATGAATGAAAATGATGCCATTGCTGATATATGTTATTGTTTTGGCATTGTGCCACCGGACACCATCACCGAGACCATAGCTACTATAAACAAGCAGCCACCTCAGCTGATTCTGATTGATGCTATGCACAAACTGATGTTACGAATGATAGGCAACAATCAAGCTTTAGTCACCTTTGCCACTATCATAATGCAAACTCGTAAACATCACTGTTGGATCATAAGCTGTGAAAAATTTGCATGGCAACGATTAAGCGCACAGTACCAAATTCATCATGTTGTTAAGCATATTATTGAGCTTGATTATTTCAGTGAAACTGAATTAGCCGCGATTCAAACAAAACACCTGCTTGATTTAGGCTTAATCAGCAAGGATGTTATGCCGACAAAAGAGGCCTATAAAGACAGCAAAAAAGATCAAGTTGATATTACCAACCCTTACAAAGAACAACTCAAACAGCTATTCACTGTCAGCCAAGGACACCCTCAATTAGCCACACTATTATTGCAGTATTCACTCGCTCATCAGGTTGATATTAGCTCAGATAAAAGCTCAAATAGCGGTATTGAGATTTGTTGTATTAACGCATCAGCATTACAGCAATGCCATGATAGTGACCTATTTTCATTGGCGGAAATTTATATTCATGGCGGATTACGAGTCAATACCCATGCGCATATTTTTACTCTTAGTATTGAACAAAGCAGCTTGCAATTAGAGTACCTAGCTCGCCAAGGGCTGATTATTGCCCAATATTCGCAACAGGATTTTGCTCAGCATTTCTATTTTATCACTCCAACATTAAGCAAAATTATCGCCACCCACTTGGTCAACAACAATAAGCTGTTTAATTAAACGAGGTGAAAATGGACGATTCACGTAAAGCATTAAAAGCATTTTTAGACATTATTTCCTTTGATCGAATCATTAGTATTTTAGTGCTTTGCATCATGGCATGGCTGCTACTGGTGTTACTGCAATTTTGCTTAAAGCAACTCAATAAAGCCTTGCCTAAATACCGCTTAATATGGAATCGCTCATATCCTTTTATGCGTTTATTTGTGTGGCTATGCGTTATCGTTTATTCGATTGTTGGCATTATCGAACCGCACGAAAATTTAATCCTCGCAGTAGTGGGTTCGATTAGTATCGTGATCGGTTTAGCCACGCAAGAACCGGCTAAAAATATGATTGCCGGATTGATTATGATGATCAATCCACCTTATAGGGTTGGCGATATGGTGACCTTATCGGGCCATTATGGTGAAGTCATTAAACTGGAATGGAGCGTGACTTGGATACGCACCTTTAATGATGACACTGTCATGATCCCCAATGCCGAAGCATTGAGAACAGCGATACCCAATTCAAATAGCGGCGACTTAGATGAAATGGTGGTGGTGAAATTTACGATTCCAATGAATGCTGATCACCAAAAAGCCATTGCCCTTGCCAGAGAAGCGACTCAATGCTCACCTTATACCTTTTTAAATAAACCTATTATTGTCATCTTAGGTAACGAGCACGAGTTTGGCCACTTTCTACAAACCATCACAGTCAAAGCGTATGTGATGGACGTAAGGTTAGAGAAAAAGTTTATGAGTGACATTAACATACGAGTGCTTTCAGCATTTAAAAATGCTGATTTTTATGATGCGCAACAAACGGTGCTTGAGTAATTTGCGTTATAATCGCCTCAATTGTTAAATCCCACTTTTTGATTGTTACAATGGAG
Source organism: Shewanella sp. SR43-4 (assembly GCF_014163845.1). Lineage (NCBI taxonomy): Bacteria > Pseudomonadati > Pseudomonadota > Gammaproteobacteria > Alteromonadales > Shewanellaceae > Shewanella > Shewanella sp. SR43-4. Next base: position 63,316 of record NZ_JACJEB010000005.1, read on the forward strand.
AATATTGCTATGACACAAGATGAAATGAAAAAAGCAGCAGGTTGGGCAGCACTACAGTATGTCAAACAAGGCACTATCGTTGGTGTGGGTACCGGATCTACCGTCAACCACTTTATTGATGCACTGGCAACGATGAAAGATGATATTGAAGGGGCAGTATCGAGTTCAGAAGCGTCGACAAAAAAACTTATCGAACTGGGCATTGAAGTATTTGATTTAAACAGTGTTGATTTGATTGATGTCTATGTTGATGGCGCAGATGAAATTAATGACCGCATGGACATGATTAAAGGTGGCGGTGCAGCCTTAACTCGCGAAAAAATTGTCGCTGCTGTAGCAAAAAAGTTTATTTGTATTGTGGATAATACCAAGCAAGTGCCTATACTCGGCGATTTTCCGTTGCCAGTAGAAGTGATCCCTATGGCGCGATCTTATGTGGCGCGTGAATTAGTTAAATTAGGCGGCGATCCTGTCTACCGTCAAGGTGTTGTAACCGATAACGGCAACGTGATTTTAGATGTGTACAACATGCAAATTCTCGATCCTAAAGTGATGGAAACTAAAATCAATGCCATCGTTGGTGTCGTCACCAATGGATTATTTGCTAATCGCGGCGCCGATGTATTGCTGGTTGGCACCCCAGATGGTGTTAATACCATTACACTGTAACAACTAAACCATTCGCTTGATTAACTTGAATGTTTAGCAAGAGCATAAAAAAATGGCCTAGCAGAAATGCTAGGCCATTTTTATTTATCGATCATCTTATCTGTTAATGATCATAGCGACACTATACGCTAAATTGGCTTACCGCTTCTTTTAAGGCTTTAGCGCGGATTCTTACATCTTCCGATGCTGCGGCATTTTCTTCTGCAGCATGTGAAGATTCATCTGCAATATCGCGAATAATCACCACGTTTTTACCGACTTCAGCAGCGACCATACTTTGTTCCTCAATCGCGGCAGCAATTTGAGTACTCATGTCCATGATATTAGTTACGTCATCGGTAATTTGACGTAACACTTGGCCAGCAATTTCAGCCTGTTCGGCACTCTCACGCCCTTGCTGTTGACTCTCTTGCATAAGGCTAACAATAGAGTGAGTACGAGATTGCAAAATTGAAATGATACTGCTGATTTCTTCAGTTGAAGATTGTGTCCGCATCGCTAAAGAGCGAACCTCATCTGCGACGACAGCAAAACCTCGGCCTTGTTCACCCGCTCTTGCCGCTTCGATTGCCGCGTTTAATGCCAATAAGTTAGTTTGATCGGCAATCCCACGGATCACATCAAGCACACTGCCAATTGTTACACTGTCTTTTTCAAGTTCGGTAACCACCGCGGCAGAATCCACCAGTTGTTTCGCTAATAGGGTAATTTTTTGTACGGTGAGCTCCACGCCCTGTTGGCCCGATTGAGCATTATCATGAGTTTGACTGGCTTTAGTGGCCGCCAATTCAGTATTTTTAGCAATTTCGTCAATGGTCGCGCCCATTTCAGTAATCGCGGTCGCAACCATATCGGTCTCATTTAGTTGGCGTAACACCCCCTCTGACGCCAAAGAAGCATTGTCAGATAATTCATGGCATGACACGTTCATCGCATCAACAGACTCATTAACTTGCTCAATCAGTTCCTGAAAAGAAAGCAACATACGGTTAAAATGATGCGACACCCGTGCTAACTCATCTTGACCAGATTCATCACAGCGCAGAGATAAATCTTTATTTTTTTCAATGGTCGAAATCACAGCAGTAATATTATCTACTGGCACCATAATACTGCGGATAATCATTAAGGTAACAACGACGAGTACTACGGTGATAATTAAAAAGATAATAATAGATAACACCATACTTTGATATTCGGCATCGGCAATATATGCATTGGCTTGCTGATTAAGTTGACGAGTATTATCTTCTGTTGTTTGAATAATTTGACGCAGATCCTCCATTTTTCCTTCGGTTTCCTTTAAGCCAAATTGCTGCTCTTTGGCCACTAGAAGTTTAAAGTCACCTTGGTACTGTTTAATTTTCTGTTCAAGCTGTTGAACGAGTTCACTGCTCAAACTAGAACTTGAAAGTGTCTGCACAAATTTATCAATATTTTCATCAAAGGTTTTGACATACTTGATATCACGACGCAGCATAAAATCTTTTTCATTTCGACGTAACTGCAGCATGATAACCGTAATCGAATCTTGGCTATTTAAAGCAAGTTCTTGCTCTACGTTATGAACGGCTTCTCGTAACTGTCCATACAGTCCCGACGTTGGGGTTAGGCCTATTTCTGTTTGTAACTCTACAATGTTACTAAATACATTTTGGTATTGGGTTAAGCTTTGCTCTAAATTATCTAAATGTTGAGTGTCTATACTTCGTGATTGTAATGAGTCATCAACTTGTTTAATTAATGCGAATACATTTGAGATGATTTTTTTGTGGTTGGCCACATATTTCATGTCTAAGCGAGCAAAGAAATCTTTTTCGTCTTTACGAAGTTCTAGGATTTGCTTTTCGACCTCAATAATATTTTTCGATGCCATCGATAAATCGGTTTGAACAGAAGCGGTGTAACGCTGTAAGCCAAACATGGACACTATTGCAGTCAACGACACCATTGCACTGATAATAAGTTTTGAACGGATAAACATATATTGACCACCTAGAGGATAATTATTGTTATTAAAGTGCTTAATAAATATAGTGGATAAAAGATCAGATGCTAATAAAGTTAGATATTATTTGCTGGCGTCTATTTATCGGCATCAGGAACATCAACTGTAATGTTATCTAATATCTATTACGTCCTAACTCAATTAACAATCAACGCTATGTGTGACTAAACTTCAATGCATACATATAAGCCTTTAAAAAAAATGAACTTTTTAATGATGACCAACGGATTAAACATCCGAGACTTCCCCTTCAACAAAACCGCCTTAATATGATGCTCAGATGATTTATTTTTTTCCTCTCTAAACCTTTTACCTACTTGCCTCTGTCAAATAACCACACAATGATAATGAAAACATTGCAACATTAAGGATGCACAATATTAATCAGCCAATTTCAGAGCCCTTGAAACATCTCGAGGCACTTGACGATAATCAATTAGTTGCCATTGCGACTTTGGGTTGTCAACAGGCATTCGAACAACTGTATCGGCGACACCATCAACGTGTTTACGCCATCTGTTTTCGTCTCAGTGGCCAAACAAGCTTAGCTGATGATATCACTCAGATTTGTTTTATTCGTTTGTGGCATAAATTGGATCAATTTAGAGGCGATAGCCAATTTACTACCTGGTTACATCGCTTATGTGTCCACCAAGCCATTAACGAATTAAAGGCACAACAATCATGGTGGCGACGTTATTTACCGACAGAACAACTTGACCCATCCAATATCCCCTCGGTGACGTTTGATGATTATCATCTATTAGATAAATGCATCGCTAAGTTACCGCAACGTACTCGAATCGTGTTTGTATTGTGTGCTGTTGAAGGCTACCAACATAAAGAAATCGCTGCCCTGCTCAATATTGCCGAAGGAACCAGCAAAGCCCAGTTCCATAATGCCAAACAATTATTACAGGAGATGCTTGCATGAATAAGTCAGCGCAAGACCTCGATAACCTAGTCAAGTCATTACCTTTAGAAATAGAGTCGACAAGCGATTTGTGGCCAGCGATAGCATCGCAGTTAGGTCCTCAATATCCACAAAAAAATCTGCAGCGCTACTGGCTTATTGCCGCGAGTGTTACGATTTTTTCTTTATTGGCCTTGCTGATGTGGCAACGCCCGGATGAGAGTTCATTATTGCCACAAACGGCTGCACTAACAGCAACCATGCCACAATCCACTGCTAATACCGAGGTCAGCCTAGCAACACCCTCAACCCAAACAGAAGCAACATTAGCTGAGCTGGTTGATCAAATAGCCTTAACTCATCAAAGCCAATTACAAGCTTTTAATCAAAATCAATACACAGTGAGTTGGCAACTATCATCAACTGATGCACCACAACAACTGCAAGCTGATATTAGCCAAGCACTAGCCGAGCTGGATAACGCTTGCAAACAAGTGCAAGCGGCATTGAAACAACAACCTACGAATCAACAAATGTGGCAACTATGGCGCTGGATCATGCAACGCCAAATCAACCTATTACAGCAAGGTCAAAAACTGCCATTTATCTCCAAGCAAGCATCACAAGGAAATACAATATGAACATGGCTAAATACGTGTTAATCGTGCCGTTAATCGGTATCAGTTTTATGTCAATGGCCAAAGAAACCGTTGACCAACAATTAACTGTCACTGATAACCCTTCGGTCAGCGTTAAAATACAACGAGGTAATGTTGAGCTGGTCAGTTGGGACAAAAATAGTATTCAGATCAAAGGTGAACTTGATGAATTAAGCCAAGGCTTATTATTTGAGGTTAACGGCAATAGCGTAATTGTCGAAGATAAATTACCTCGCAGCTATCAGGGCAGTAATCAACAAGGCTCACAACTGACCATTTACCTTCCGAAACAGCTTGGCTTAGATGCAGAGGGAGTGTCTGCAAGTTATCAATTAGCGCAACTTGATGGCCAGATATCATTAGCCGTTGTTAGCGGAAGTATTACCGCTAAACAACTTAGCGGTAATACTAAACTCACCACAGTGTCAGGCAATATTAATACCTCTGAGTTAGCCGGAAAAATTAACCTCGAAACCGTTTCAGGCGATATCACAGACAACAATAGTCAGGGCGAAGCTGAACTGCGCTTAGTCAGTGGCGAACTAAAAAGTCAAAGTGCTTTTACACAGTTAACTGTCGATCAAGTCTCTGGTGACATCAGCGTCACAGTTAATCAAGTCACTGAGTTGAATGTTGTTACGATCAGTGGTGATGCACAATTGACTCTCGGGGGAGAGTTAAACAAAGCCCAACTCGAAACCATAAGTGGAGATATGGCACTAACCTTTACGGCTATGCCTAACAGCAGTTTTATGATTGATGGCGGCCCTGGTGGCAAAATTAATAATCAATTAACCGATGACAAACCGCTAAAACAAAAGTACTCACCGAGCAAAACCTTGCAATTCAAAACTCTAGCAGGTGCAGGCCAAGTGAACATCAATACCATTAGTGGCAAAATCAGTCTAACTCAATAAGTATAAATAACATTAGCTCGAGGTAAGCGATGCTTATAAAAGACGATTTCCTCGCAATTGATTTTGTATTTGAGTAGAAAGTGCTCTGCCATGAGCAGATAAAAAAAGCCCGGTAATCATCATATGGTGACAACCGGGCATTTTTATATATTCAAATGATAACTACACAGACTTGACTTCTGCAGCGGTTAAAAAGCGCCATTCACCTGCAGCTAAGTCAGTATTTAACTCGATAGCACCAACCGCTTCACGATGTAAATTAACCACTCTATTACCCACCGCGGCAAACATGCGTTTCACTTGATGGTACTTACCTTCGCTAATCGTCAATCGCACATGAGTTGGGTCAATAATATCGAGCAAAGCAGGCTTAGTCAGTCCATCTTCATTACGCAGTTCAACCCCATCAGCAAAGACTTGGATCAAACTGGCATCAATAGGTTCGGCCAACTCAACTAAGTAGCGTTTACCACAATCTTTCTTCGGTGAAGTGATTTTGTGCGACCATTGTCCATCACTGGTGATTAACACTAATCCAGTGGTGTCGACATCTAATCTACCGGCAATATGTAAGGTGTCCATTTTTTCAATATCAATTAAACTTAATACCGATGGATATTCCTCATCAATGGTTGAACAAATGGTGTCTACCGGTTTGTTTAACATGATGTAACGTTCACCAATGATGCTAATTAACGTGCCATCTAAATGCACTGCCATTTGTGGTAGTACTTTAAAACCTGAGTTTTTGACCACGACACCATCACAGGTAACATCACCACGATGCAAGGCTCTCTTGGCTAATGACCGGGTCAGTTCGGTACTTTCACAGATAAATTTGTCTAAACGCACAATGATTACTCAATCAAAAAATATTGGCACTATTATGCTGCTTACACACATAAATAGAAATCAATCACCGATATTTTTCACTACAACAGTCATTTTTAGTTACATATAGTCACAAAAAACCCCTTAAAAATGCACCTATGCGGCTTGTTTTATAGGCGGATAAGGCCGTAACATACAATTTATAATAAAAGTAATAGCTTTTCCCTTTGGATAAAGGGGTTATTGCTGGATTAAGTGACACTGATTGCAATGCCCCAATGAAGGGCTCTACAAATAAAGCAAAGGAAACAACATGAGAAAATTGGTTATTGGCGGTCTATGCGCCTCGTTAATTGCGGGCTTAAGTGCTTGTAGTAATGACAAGACAGTCGTTACGCCTGCTGCAGATGTAGCAAAAACGGCGACTGCTGCTGCAGTAGAAAAAGCACTTACGTCTGGTATCACGTTTGATAACATCGACAAGTCAGTGCGCCCCCAAGACGATTTCTACATGTATGTTAACGGCGCATGGATGAACAAAGCAGAAATCCCTGGCGACCGTACTAGTATTGGTGCTTTTTACGACTTACGTGAGAACGCACGTGATGATGTTAAAGCCATCATTGAAGATTTAAGCGCGACCCCAAATCTAGCCGATGGCACAGATGAACAGAAAGTGGCTGATTTATATCGCTCATTCATGGATGTTGAAACGCTTGATAAATTAGGTATTGCGCCAATCCAAGCTGATTTAGATAAAATTGCAGCCCTGAAAGATAAAAAAGAATTAACCGCCTTTTTTGGTGAAAACCAAGCAAACGGTGGTGGTACACCTTTAGCATTCTATATTGAAATTGATGCTAAAGACTCAAGCCGTTATGCCACACATATTTGGCAATATGGCTTAAGCCTGCCAGAAAAAGATTACTACTTTAATCAAGAAGAACGCTTCGTCAATATCCGTAAAGCCTACGTTGAGCACATTGAAAAAATGTACAACCTTGCTGGCTTACCAAATGCAAAAGCCAACGCTGAAGCCATTCTTGCACTGGAAACTCAAATTGCAGAAAAGCATTGGGACGTTGTTGAAACGCGCGACAGCACTAAAACATACAATCTATACCAAGTTAAGAATCTGCCAGAATTGGCCTCAGAAATTAACTGGGATGGTTATTTAGCTGCGCTTGGCGGCGACAAGCAAACTGATATCATTATCAACCAACCAAGTTATATCCAAGGCTTAAACGAGGTAATTAAAAATAACGACCTTGATACTTGGAAAAACTACATGACTTGGATGGCATTAACTCATAATGCCAGCAATTTATCTCAAGCATTAGATAACGAGAACTTTGCCTTTTTCTCTAAAACCTTAAACGGTCAAGAAGAACAAGAACCTCGTTGGAAGCGTGGCGTCAGCACTGTGAGTGACACACTGGGCGAAGTGGTTGGTAAAGTGTATGTAAAACGTCACTTTGCACCAGAGGCTAAAACCCGCATGGAGCAACTAGTTGAAAATCTTCGTGGCGCTTATAGTTCAAGCATTGATTCATTAGATTGGATGAGCGCTGATACTAAGGTTGCAGCAAAAGACAAATTAGCTAAGTTTAACCCTAAAATTGGCTACCCAAACAAGTGGGATGATTACAGCAAATTAACCATCAAAGCAGATGATTTAGTCGGTAACGCTAAACGTGCTGCGATAGTTCAACACAACAAAGATATCGCTAAATTAGGTCAGCCGATTGATAAAGACGAATGGCACATGACCCCACAAACGGTTAACGCCTACTACAACCCAACCATGAACGAAATCGTGTTCCCTGCTGCGATTTTACAACCGCCATTCTTCAACTTAGAAGCTGATGATGCGGTTAACTACGGCGGCATTGGTGCGGTTATTGGCCACGAAATGGGCCATGGTTTTGATGACCAAGGTGCTAAATTTGATGGCGAAGGCAACATGCGTGACTGGTGGACCGAAGCTGACTTAAAAGCATTCGAGTCAAAAGGCAATGCATTAATCGCTCAGTACAATGGTTATCAAGTGTTTGACGACCTACACGTCAATGGCAGCCTAACATTAGGCGAGAACATTGGTGACTTATCAGGTGTGACTATCGCCTATAAAGCTTACAAAATGTCACTTGACGGTAAAGAAGCACCAGTTATTGATGGCTTAACAGGCGATCAACGTTTCTTCATGGGCTTCACCCAAATTTGGCGGGTAAAAATGAAAGAAGAAGCAATGCGTAACCGCGTTGCAACTGATCCGCATTCACCTGGCCATTTCCGTGCATTAGGTGCGTTATCTAACATGCCTGAGTTCTACAGCACTTATGACGTGAAACAAGGCGACAAGATGTATATCGCGCCAGAAAGTCGCGTAAAAATTTGGTAATTTAAGTCGCTGTGAATATTGACTAAGGTCACAATTCCTCTCAAAAGGGCATCATTCGATGCCCTTTTTTATTAAACCTTGTTCATTCAGCCCCTATTCAGTGAAAAAGCGGTACATTGGATTAACAGACACTATGTGGGAAGCTATTCAATGAATAAGTTGTTTCGTACCTTTTTTATATTCTTAATTTTATTGTCTACTCGTGGTGCTATTGCTCAGCCTAACGAGGTTAAATATAACAAGTTAGCTCCGCCTTCCGATTTTAGTCAAAAATCAGCTAACGATATAGAGCAGCTAATGGCGCTCCATGAGCACAATAATGAGCTTGTTTTACAAGACACTGATAACTTGCACGCTTTAATGAGTCGAGCACCAGTGGCGCAACAAGAACTTATCAGTCTACTCAAGATGATCAGTCAATCAAGCAACACCGACATCATTACTCCTGCCACTAAAAGTTATCAGCGTGCGGCTCAAAAAGTACAAGCAAAGTTCAATGGCGACGCCAGTCAACTGACAGATATAGCAAGGGCAAGTGTGGTGGCCGATGACGTTAAAAGCTTGCTATCAAGCTACCAGCAACTGCGTCAACATACCGAAATAGTGCAATTAAAAAACCGTTTTGCACATCCAAAAGTGTCGGGCTATCGTGACTTAAATGTATTGGTGAAATTGCCCGAGAGCCAAATGGTAGTTGAAGTACAGTTTCACTTAAATGATATTGCCCAAATCAAAAGTGGCCCAGAGCATTATGTTTATGAGCAAATCCAACAAATAGAATCCCAAGCTAAAGCCACATCTAGACACTTAAATGACATAGAACAAGCAATGATAGCCAAGCTTCGTCAAGACTCGCACAAGCAATACCATAAAGCCTGGTTAAGTTATAAACGTCAAAGTTTATATAGTTCACAACGACAAGTTGCATAAACACTGATAACTATCCTTATGATGAACAATTCACACCGCCCGAAGCCTTTTCTAATCATCCAAGTTTCCACCCTTTTAGCGCTCATATGAGCGCTTTTTTTTTGCCAAACAAGATCCGCAACAATCACATCTGCTATACTCGCGCCCATTACAATACGATCTGCTGGACGATGCGATGAATGACATTATTGAACAACTACAAGAATTAAGTGAAACCGTACCGGTACCGCTAGAACTACCGACGTTTGAGCAACTTGTAGAGGTTGAAGAACAGATCTTAATTGGTTTACCCAAGGATCTAAAAGAATACTTACTTTATGGTAGTGATGTTATTTATGGCACGCTTGAACCCGTTACCGCTGCAGATCCATCCTCACATACCTACTTACCTGAAGTAGCCTGCTATGCTTGGTCTATTGGGCTACCCAGAGAGCAAATTGCCATTTGCCAAATCGGTGATAGCTTTTATTGTATTGATGAAGAAAGCCAAGTGTTGTTTTGGAAAAAAGGCCGATTTAGCGATAAGGTTTGGGAATCGTTTTGGCATTGGGCCGAAGATGTGTGGCTTAATCGATAAAACGCATTAATTAAGTCCAATTGCGGCTAATTTACGTCGAAATATAAATACCTAAATAAATCCTTAATACGAGAACGTCCATGTCTAAAAATAGCGGTTTAAATGCAATTGAAATCCAATGTTTACGTCAATCTTTCGGCTTAACAACAGAACAAGTTGCTAGCATCACTAACGCCAGTAATGAAGATGTGTTGTTGTGGGAATCAGGCGAGAAAGAAGCACCAATTCCAGCGCAGAAAAAGCTGTTAGAAATCGATGATATTATCGAAATGCAGGTGCTTAACACTTCTGATGGTATTGAAGAGTTATTTAAAAAAGAACCTAAGCGTCGGTTGGCGTTTGTGGTGTATCCGACACAAGCTCTCTACACCCAATACAATCCAGAATTTTTAAGCTCTTTGCCATTAACTGAATTGTACAATGCCGCTGCATGGCGGATTAAAAAAGAATGTAAACTCGTGCTTGAAGTGGATGTAAGCTTAGTTGCACTAGATGCTGAAGCCTATAAAGCTTATCGTGCAGATAACGGCATGAGCGAAAGCCGTGAAAGCCGTGCAAAATGGGCTGCAACTCAATTATAAATGTCTCTATGTTGAGCGCTAATAACTAAAAGGAAGCCTCGAGCTTCCTTTTTAATAACCGTTATTGAGTAACATCGGCAAGTGCTTCAGTTTTAGCTAATGCATTGGCTAAAGCTGGACGTTGCTTTAAGCGATTACGAAATGCCATCAGCTTTGGCGGAAGCGTTTGCTCAAATCCCATCGCCCAGCCTAAGGTTTGCGCTAATAAAATATCGGCTATGGTGGGTGAATCGCCACAGACAAAGCCAGTATCTGGCACCCAAGCTTCAGCAATAGCAGCGGCTTGATCAAACTCCCACTTAGCTACGGCAAACATGGCCTCCAATCTAAGTGGTTGTGGCAAGGCAAAGCGATGTTTACCCATACTCCACAGCGGTTGTTCAAGCTCACTAATCACAAAGCTCACCCAGCGTTCATGAATACCTGACGCTTGCGTACCTGGTTTTGGCAACCAGTTACCTTGTCCGTATTTTTCGGCTAAATAACGCATAATGGCCGCGGATTCGCTTAGCACGAACTCACCCTCGGTGATCACAGGCATTTTACCACTAGGGTTAAGGGCTAAAAATGCTTCTGCTTTATTTTCACCTTTAGCAAAATCGATAGCATGAAACTGCCACTCAACACCTAACTCTTCTAAAAGCCAAGATACGCGCAGCGCACGACTTTTTTGGGTTCCGTATAAGGTAATCATTTAAGCTCCTATAGCGTGAGAATAATGACAATAAAAAAGCCACATTGCACCTTAAGTGAATGTGGCTTTTGTTATCTTATGACGTTGTCATTAGAAGTTCATTGTGACTTTAGTATAAATATAACGGCCTAATGGGTTATGTACACCCATTGCATAACCATATAGATCAGCATCGCCATCGCCAATCGCAAATGATGGCTCTTCATCAAACACGTTATTAACACCTACAGATAGCTTAACCGTGTCATTGAAACGATATGAGCCAGACATATCGACTAACAACTGCGCATCAACTGTACGAGTTTTGTTGTAGTCTTCAAACTCACCGATATAGCTTAAGTTAACGTTAGCGGCAAAGTCATCCATCATCCAGTTAGTTGTTGCTAACCAACGGTGTTGTGGGTACTCGTACTCACCAGTGTAATCAACAGTATTGCCATCAACTTCTTTTTCAAAGCTGATTAAATAGCTGTATTCTAAACCAAACTTGATATCACCATAGCTGTTTAGCTCAAGACCATAATGGCTAGATAAATCTACACCTTGTACTTCTTGTGAACCAATATTGACAAATGCTGATTTGATTACGTCAATCGTACCAAAGGTTTCACCCGCTTTAGGCGCATTTCGTAAACAAATAGTGCTGTTTTGATCACCACAGTGTTCGTTGTAAACATCTAGATTTTGCAGTGAGTCAATTTTGTTGTCTTGGACGATATTGAATAAATCAAAACCAATATCAAACTGCTGACTTGGAGCCCAAATCATACCCAGGTTCCAAGTCTCAGACTCTTCTGCCTCAAGATCAGGGTTACCAGCAAACACAAAGTTGTAGTCAAGTAGTTCACAATCAACGTTATCAGCAGCACAACGGTAGCTATCGGTTAAAAAGTCACTCTTTTCAGAAGGACCTAAGCCAATTTGCGCAAGCGATGGTGCACGGAAACCTGTAGACCAAGAACCACGTGCAGTGACTTCGTCACTAATGCCCCATTGGAAAGCAACTTTTGGGTTAGTGGTTGAACCAAAATCACTGTAACTGTCGTAACGGCCTGCAAGTTGTAACTCAAAGTTATCAGCAACAGGGATAGAAAACTCAACATAGACAGCATGTTGATCACGTGAGCCAAACGCAGAGACGGCTTCAGTACCAAAAATCAGACCGCGCTGGAACTGCTCATCAGGCACGTCACTAACACTTTCTTCACGATACTCTGCACCAGCTGCCATCATGATATCGCGATCGGCGATAGTAAAGGCTTGACCTGAAATGCTGGCGTCATAAGCAGTAATACTCGACTTACCTTGTCTTACTAGACTTGTGGTGATGCGATCAATCACATCTGGCGAGTTCATCGTGCCGCCAAACGGGTTGTAGTTACCCGCATCAATTTCGGCTTGTAAATAATCGGTTCTTACCCAACCTTGTGAGCGGTCACCTGTTTGAGTCGATTCACTGCGGCCACGTTGCGCTGATACTTCCCAGTCCCAATCATTGATAACGCCACGAAGACCGGCAACAATACGCATGGTATCTGACTCGATATCCCAACGACGTGCACCAGCATCAACTGTACGATAGCGACCAATCTCAATATCTTGTCCAAAAGGATTATTTGGATGAGTACCAGGAACTGTCAAGCCTGCATCTTCATCCAATGGCGTTGGTGCACCGCCTGCCTCAGAAGTGTTGTGCTGTACAGATAACTCTAAAAATGCAGTTAAGTCTTCACCTAACATATAATCAAACTGGCCAATAGCACCAACACGTTCAGCTGCTGGAATGGTTAAGTTATATGGACCGTAATCAAATAGACAACTCCCACTCGATGTTGCGCTATCAGCAGGACAATCTGGGTCAATGGTTTTCACGCCATTGACATAGAAATAACCAGGGAAGCCGCGTGATGAACGGTAATCTTCACCGCCATAAGGTGACTGGTTTGCAGTGCCAAAGCGGCCCATGTCTTCTGCAGACAAGGTGCCATTGGTAAAGTAATCAAGGATAATTGATGCACTGCCTTTGTCAGCTTTTATGCCCCATACTAGGCTGGCTGTAGTTTCATCATAACCAGTGCCATTGTCATCGCCATAACCCAAGTTAAGTTCAATACCTTCAATATCTTTTCTTAAGACAATATTGACCACACCTGCAATTGCATCAGAACCATAAATGGCTGAAGCACCGTCTTTAAGAATATCGATACGTTCAATCGCCGATACCGGGATATTGTTGATATCAACAAACGAATTTGAAATTCCTTCAGCAAATGCACTTGCTCCAACACGGCGACCATTGATAAGAACCAAAGTCGCATCAGGGCCCAAGCCACGTAAACTGATTGATGCACCACCGTTAGCGGTAGAATCTTGACTGTTTCCACGAGTAGAGAAGGCACCTGAACCGTTGGCAGGCATACGTTCTAATAATTGTTGTAGGTTGTCAAAACCCATATTAGCAATATCGTCTTTATTCAACGATTGTACTGGTGAAGGTCCTTCAATATCAGTCCGTTTGATACGAGAACCCGTCACTTCAATTCGTTCCACTTTTGAATCGGCACCAGCATCAGCAGCTTGTGCAACAAAGGCGATAGGAGCGAGAGATAGAGAGACAGCGATAGCGCAAGCACTGCGTAAAAGGTTACTTTTTTTCATGATCATCCTTAACGTTAAATTATTGTTTTATATCCATGACTACTGCAAACTGCGGTATGAGCATACCGCTGACAACTTTGTTGGATTGACACATCCAACTTAGGTTAAAATTTAACAAAGTCAATACAATGGCTTAATGTAAATGTAACCAATCACTTAATCAAGAATAAATAGTTAAAAAAAGTGAATTTAAATCTATTTAACAAGGAGGTCATATGAGCGATAAAACACTAGTTAGTGCCCACTTCCACGCAAACCTAGGCCTGTATTGGTTGTTGTCTGGCAGCCTAGTGTTTATCCTTAGCTTTATTGGTATTCCATTGTTATTACTATGGTTTCCATTGGGACTATTAGCGACTAGGCATTACATTAATAATATGAGTGCTGAACTAACCGAGCAGAAACTGATTGTGCGTAAAGGCTTATTCACACGGACTGAAAATACCGTTCCATTGGATAAAATCACCGACATGGCACTTATTCAAGGTCCTATTATGCGTATGTTTGACCTTCATAAACTGACCATAGAAACCGCGGGACAATCTTCTGCAGGCGCATTGATTAGCTTAACGGGCGTTGTAGATGTTACTCACTTTAGATCTCAAGTACTGGCACAAAAGTCAAAAATCATGGCACAAAAAGGTAACGCCCCTGCCGATGAAAATACCGATGTACTAATCCTCGACCACCTGCAACAAATGAATGCCACTTTATTGCGCATAGAACAGTCATTAAACGCTAAACCATCAAACTAGGTTTTTTTATTATGCTTAAGCAACAAACTGCATCAGACTTACCGTGGATATCTCGCGCAAGCACACTTTTTAAAGCCACTGGACCTGGAATCTTAATGGCCGCCGCCGCGATTGGCGCTTCTCATTTAGTCGCCTCAACTCGAGCCGGTGCCGAATTTGGTTGGCAACTGGCATGGCTCATTTTATTAGTCAATATCGTTAAGTACCCTTTCTTCGCTGCTGGCGCTCGCTACACTGCAGCCACTGATGAAAGTTTATTGCATGGCTATCATAAGCAAGGCCGTGGATATTTGATGCTGTTTACCGGGCTCAATGTGATTGCTGCCATTGCCAGTACCGCTGGGGTATGCATGTTAACGGCGGCAATGTTAACTCAGTTTATTCCGCTATCAATTGACCTCTTAGCGCTAATTGTATTGGCCAGCTCGTTAGCACTATTGATTTTAGGCCACTACAAACTGCTTGATAAAATGACCAAAATTATCATGCTAGCTCTTACACTCACCACCCTAGTCGCCGTGGCATTGGCCTTTAATCGTCATAGCGGATTCGGCACTCCAGTGATCAGCGAATCTCCCTGGCAATGGGCGTATGTCGGTTTTTTAGTGGCGATGATGGGTTGGATGCCCGCGCCAATAGAAGTCAGCACTTGGAACTCGTTATGGTTAATAGAAAAACGTAAAACCCAAACGGTGACCGCCAAGCAGGCTATTTTTGATTTTAATTTAGGCTATGTCACCACGGCTGTGTTGGCGATTGTATTTTTAGCGCTAGGCGCATTAGTCATGCACGGCAGTGGTGAGCGTTTTTCTGATTCAGGCGCGGCATTTGCCTCACAATTGATCACCCTTTATAGCCAAGTTATGGGTAATGAAAGCCGTTACTTAATTGGCATTGTGGCGTTTTTATGTATTTTTAGCACCACAGTGACTGTGATAGATGGCTACAGCCGCACACTCGAGATGGGCTGGAAATTGTTGTCTAACACCACATCAACACGCAATTATTTAACCCCCATCATGCTCGGGATCAGTGCGCTTGGTTTATTACTTATTCTATTCTTTAAAGGGGCCTTATTACCGTTGCTAGAATTTGTGATGATCCTTGCTTTTATGACCACAGTTATTTTTGCTTGGCTTAACTTCCGGTTAATGACCAGTAACACCTTAGCGGAAAAGCATCGTTATGGTCGTGTTATGGTGGGGCTGTCGTGGATTGGTTTATGGTATTTAGTTGGCTTCGCTATCTTATTTGTTTATTGGTATCTCACAAAATGATCACATCACAATGGTGTAAATACTTAACTGGCTTACAAAAAATCACCCGTTTGTTACTGGCATTAATAGTAACCTCAGTGTCATTTCAACTCAGTGCATTTGCGTTAACTGCAGCGGATGTGCAAACCATCATAGATAAGGATTCAAGACCGTTTAGCGGTAGCATTGTCATTAGCGATAATCATAACCGTTATGTTAATTACCAAGCAGGTAACGGCATAACACCAGACAGCATATTTATGCTTGGATCTATTTCTAAAACGATCACCGCCACGCTTGTATTACAGGCGGTGGATCAGAAAAAGTTAGCATTGAGCGATAACATCACAGATTACCTTGAGATAATCACCGAACACCCAATCACGATTAGTCAGCTATTAAATCATACTTCAGGAATAACACCGCCTAAATCACCGAGTCTTAATGCCGGGTCTCAATTTATACCTGCCAGCCAGTTTAGTTACTCAAACTATGGCTATAAATTGCTTGGCGATATATTAACTCAGGTTTACCAACAACCTTATGGGCAATTGGTTAATCAATTTGCCCTAACCAATCAGCTTGATCTCCAAGCTAATACCGGTTCAATTGCGCAGCGTCAGGCTAAGCAAACACGCTTGGTTGATGGCTATACCGAGCAACAGCAGCAGCGGACACAATTAACTGATTTTACGGTAGACCCTGACTTCATTACATTTGGCGGCATGCAAGCCAGTAGTGCTGCTGTGGTTAAGTTTGTAAATGGTTTACATCAAGGCCAATTTTTATCTGCCACAAGCTATCACGCCATGACCCATGCAAGTACTATCAGGCAGCATCGTTGGGGAGAGGTAGGCTATGGCTATGGTTTGCAAATCAGCCAACAAGCAGGCTTAGTTGAATACAGTCATTCAGGCTATATTCCGGGATACATCAGCTTAATGCTCTATTATCCGCAATCGCAATTAACCGTTGTGATATTGGAAAACACCTCGTGGGATCTGGATAATATCGAGCGTGTTTTTGGTCTACACGACAAGATACGCCAAGCAGTAAGAAAACAATTAACCACATACGAATAATCTGACGGATCAATGATTTCTCGCTATAATAGTGTTTCGTCAATTGACCTAAACCATTTATGCGCCGCCGCGCCAGAGAGCCTTATGATTAACAACGATATTCTTCGCCGTATTCGCTTTGTGTTTGACTATTCAAATGCCAAAATGATTAACATTTTCAGCCAAGCCAATGTAGACATGTCTTCAGAGCAGATTATTGCGCTGTTGAAAAAAGAGGAAGAAGAAGGTTATCAAGCATGTAATGACACATTAATGTGCCAATTCTTAGATGGTTTGATCATTCAAAATCGTGGCTTAAAGCCTGGAGCAGAAGTGCCAGCGCCTTTGAAGCAATTGACCAACAATCTAATATTCAAAAAATTACGCGTTGCACTTGAAATGCGTGAAGAAGATATTATTGCCACGTTACTGTTAGCCGATTTTTCGATGACTAAATCTGAGTTAGGTGCGTTATTCCGTAACCCAGATCATAAAAACTATAAGCCATGTGGTGACCAAGTGTTAAGAAACTTCGTTAAAGGTTTATCAGTCAAACATCGCGGCAAGTAATATTCGCCTAGATATTGAGATAATGCTTTATGAATGCGTAGCTTAGGCTACGCATTTTTGTTTTTAGCGTTTACATATAAACAACCAAAAATGAGAGATGAATAAAAATACTTAAGAATAATGTGATTTGACTCACTTAACAGACCACAAAAAAGATCAGACGTGATAATCTATAATCGTAAGAAAACCAGCCCTATTCTAATAATGATCTAACTGGATCTAACACATTAAGGTTCCCCATGGACGATAACAAACGCCCCCTCTATCTTCCTTTTGCTGGCCCGGCCATTCTTGAATCACCACTGCTTAATAAAGGCAGCGCATTTAGTGAAGAAGAGCGGGTATTTTTTAATCTTGAAGGCCTCATTCCTTGGGTTATTGAAACCATTGATGAACAAGCTTCTCGTGCGTACGAACAATTTAAAAACTTCACCAATGATCTCGATAAACACATCTATTTACGCAATATTCAAGATACTAACGAAACCCTATTTTATCGTTTAGTACGTAATAACATTAGCGAAATGATGCCGATTATCTACACGCCTACGGTAGGATTAGCCTGTGAACGCTTTTCTAAAAACTATCGTCGTAACCGTGGCTTATTTATTTCATATCCGAATAAAGATCGCATTGATGATATTTTAAATAACTCAACTCGCCAAAAAGTGAAAGTCATTGTGGTTACTGATGGAGAACGTATTCTCGGTTTAGGTGACCAAGGTATTGGCGGTATGGGGATCCCAATTGGTAAGTTATCACTTTACACCAGCTGCGGCGGAATTAGTCCGGCCTATTGCTTGGCAGTAACATTAGATGTGGGTACCGATAATCCGCATTTAATCGAAGACCCTATGTACATGGGCTGGCGTCATCAACGTATTGGCGGCGAAGAATATACTGAATTTGTTGAAGCTTTCATGCAGGCTGTGAGCCGTCGTTGGCCAGATGCGTTAATTCAATTTGAAGATTTTGCGCAAAAAAATGCCATGCCATTGCTTGAGCGTTATAAAGATCAATACTGTAGTTTTAACGATGATATTCAAGGTACAGCAGCAGTTACTGTTGGGTCACTTCTTGCGGCATCTAAAGCGGCGAAGAGTAAGCTTAGCGAACAACGGATTACCTTCTTAGGTGCGGGCAGTGCGGGTTGCGGTATTGCTGAAGCGATTGTGGCACAAATGGTCTCAGAGGGCATTAGTGAACAACAAGCTCGTTCACAAGTCTTTATGGTTGATCGTTGGGGGTTATTACTTGATAACATGCCTAACTTATTACCATTCCAACAAAAGTTAGCTCAACCTTGCTCTACGATTGAAGCATGGGAAAATTACAGCGACAATATTTCGTTACTTGATGTTGTGAATAATGCTAAGCCTACAGTACTCATTGGGGTATCTGGTTCGCCAGGTTTATTCACTGAAGAAATCATTAGAGCAATGCACAAGCATTGTAAACGTCCAATTGTATTCCCATTATCGAATCCAACGAGCCGCGTTGAAGCGACTCCTAAAGATATTTTACATTGGACATCAGGCCAAGCATTAGTGGCAACAGGCAGTCCATTTGAACCTGTCGTTGTGAATGATGAGACCTTTGAGATAGCGCAATGTAATAATAGCTTTATCTTCCCAGGCATTGGCTTAGGAGTATTATCTTGCGGCGCGAAGCGTGTGTCTGACGAAATGCTCATGGCATCTAGCCGTGCATTAGCAGAGTGTTCACCTCTAGGTAAAGAGGGAACTGGGTCGCTATTGCCACGCTTGGAAGATATTCAATCTGTCAGTAAATATATTGCTTTTGCCGTTGCTAGAGCCGCCATTGATCAAGGTTTGGCACTGCCCTGCACTGATGAATTACTGCTGCAATCAATTGAAGCTAACTTCTGGGAACCTGAATACCGTCGTTACAAACGTACGTCATTCTAAATTATTGATAAGCTTGGTTAAGTTATCTTTAACCATAAAAAATCCCAACCTGAGTTGGGATTTTTTGTTTCTAGCAAACAATTAATTTATCTGCCCATAATCTTTGGTTATATATTTGGGAACGCCAAACTTAAGTGCACATAATTAGGCAGACATGACTAATTTAAAGCTATTCAATAATGGTCTGTCAGTACGCGCTTTTTTAAGCTTACGTATACACTCTCTCAATGATTGCTCGGCTAAACGGCCAAATACACCATCATATTCATTATTGTTCATTTCTTCTTCAGAGTCGGCACTATCAGCAATTTCTTGCGCAACACGGCTTAACTGCATCCACGCATTGGCAATGTAAAAGCCATGAAACTCCGCTTTAGTCATTAACTTTTGCGCACTCGCTGGCAAACCATTCCATGCATTGGCAAACGTATTGGCTTTGTCGTCAATAAGTTCGCTAAACAAACCTTCATAAGCCTCAAGCAAGGTTTCAGGTAACTTATCCATCGGCAACACTTTATTGGCTACGTTATACGAAATTTGTTTTGCGACTTCTTGATACTGCGGGTCAACTTTTGTCATGTTTTTCTCTCTAAAATCTGCCACTAATGTACACGCCGTAAGTGTCTGATGAGGCAATTGGAACAATACTAATCCCTTTATAAGGGTCGGTGAAATACCACCCCGCCACGATACCAATGGCAGCACCAGCCAATACATCTTCCACATGATGTTGATCACTGGCAACACGCGTATATGCTACATAAGAAGCTACCGCATATGATGGAATGCCATATTTCCAGCCGTAACGCTGGTTGATAAATGTCGCTGCAGCAAAGGTATCGGCACTGTGACCAGATGGAAATGAATCATTACCACTGCCATCTGGGCGATCTTTTTCTATACCGTATTTCAGTGCTTCAACTAACAATCGACTTGATACACCGGTTTTAACTAATTGCCAAGCACCTTGATAATCATCTTCGACAATTAAACTTCCTGCCAATGCAGTGGCCGGAAGTAATATGTGCAAAGCGTCACCCGATGTTTCCAGGCTTCCTTCAGCATGACAAGGCGATAATGCTATCAGCAAACTTAATCCGATAAATTGCACAATTCTCTGCAACATTTCTATCTCTGTTTATTTCCAAAGGCGTCTTTATACTCGTCTAGATAACTGAATGCAAATAGCCCTGAGTCGCCAGAAAAATACCCTTAACAGTGAATAAGATTAACATATTGATAAAAATAAGATTATTGAACAATAACGCAAGGCTATAATTTAATCACAAGACTTTTCAAGTCGAAGTCTGTTAGTCTTTGTCACATAGAATTAACAATAACAACTTGAGAAAATGCATCCTTGCCCACTTTAAAGCTAAGCAGCATTATTCATATCATTATGCTTGTCTGTGCCATAGGATTTAGCAGCATTGCTTATGCTAATCCAGTGAAGAATTTACGCGCCGATGAAATTTATACACTATTAGACAGTGGTAACTTTATATCCGATGAAGATAATCGTAAATTACTCAGCGAGTATAAAAGTATCTTGTCGGATGACGATATTATTCGCCAAGAACTCTATATACGTCTTAATTGCTGGAGTTTGCCGGCGAACACAACGGAAGAAATGCAAGCCGCGGTTAAATATGCCGATAAATACCTGCAAATATATCGTCAGCCAGCCCCCTCTTTAATCCAGATTGATCTGCAGTATTGTAAGGCTTGGTTTTTGTATGCGCAGGGAGAAAGTGACAGCTTATTTGCCGACCTAAATACAGCGATACTTAATGCTTATAAACTTGAAGACCCGCGCTTGATTGCGGATGGCCGAAGCACTAGAGGTGCAATCCTATCTTATTTAGGTAATTTTTCTGAAGCACTTGAAGATCTTATTACAGCGCAAAACTTATATGAGTCTCTTAATTTAACTTATTGGGCAAATGTTAATTTAGGTGAGCTGGCCAATAGTTATCGCCGCTTTGGCGATGCCCGGACCGCATTAACATATCAAATAAAACTCGAAAAAAGTTATCTCAAAAATAAACAGATTTATGAAGCCAATCTCACCAATAATCAAATTGCGCTGTCATTAGAGAAGCTTGAACGTTATGAAGAAGCCATTGAACGCTTCCAAAAAACGCGCGATTTTTGGTTAACAGAAAATAACCCTATTGCTGCTGCGGATGCATCTATTAGTATTGCCGGTAACTTAATCAGCTTAAATAGACTTAAAGACGCTGAGGTGATTCTGCATGATGCTCAAAAGGTGATTACACCCAAAAATGATAATAGTTATAGCTACATGAATTTATTTATGGCCAAGGTGCATTACCAGCAAGAGCTTTATCAGCAAGCATTAATCGATATTGACCAGGCTGAAAAAGCATTTAATTTCAGTAATAATATCCGTGGCCTCAATCAAGTGTTGCAGCTAAAAAGCGAAATATATCAAGCCTCACAACAATGGCAACTGGCGTATGAAACCCTAAAATTGTTTGTCGAGTCACATCTATCATATGACAAAAAAGTACTTTCAGAGCGCAATGCGGAGATGCAAGCTCGATTTGATAACAACAAGATTCAAACTGAAAATACAATGCTTATTCAAAGGGATAAAGAAAAACAGCTGCAATTGGACATCATGAAGCGCAATGAAGACATGCAGATCATTATTATCAGCTTAGTCGCGATCATTTTAGTGATTGTATCTATCTTCGCCTACAAACAACTGCTCAGAAAACGTCTGTTTAGGCGTTTAGCGCTCACCGATGAACTGACCAAAGTAGCCAATAGACGTGATTCACATTCTCAAGGTAATTACTTTTTAAAAATCGCTCAGCAATCATCCACGCCATTATCATTGATTTCATTTGACGCTGATAACTTTAAAGCCGTTAACGATACATTAGGCCACGATATGGGCGATAAAGTACTGGTAAAACTAGCGGCAATTAGTACAAGCATGATGCGTGACACTGATGTGATTGGTCGAGTTGGTGGTGAAGAGTTTTTGATTTTATTACCGAATATCGACAAAGCAAAAGCCATTGAGATTGCTAATCGCTTAGTCGAGACCATAGCAAAATATGATTGGTCACAAATCTCGCCTAATTTGCATCAAACAATCAGTGCCGGAGTCGCCAGTTACACCAATGAAACAGAGTTGTCGCCATTATTGCTAAAGGCCGACAAAGCGCTCTATTCTGCCAAAGCTGCCGGCCGAAATTGTGTCAAAGCCGAGTAAAACGCGTATAATTTCCATGTGTTTACTTAATGATAGTGTTATGACAACAACGACCCCAGTATTAACGCCTGATCCAATTACCGATCCTGAGATCAATTCAATCCCCGAGCCCTGCCCATTGACCGCAGCTCAGCTTGATGTGCTCAATAGACAGATCAAGCTTTGGGGTAAAGAACTTGGTTTTGCTCATATTGGTGTTGCTGATGTCGACTTAAGCCAACATGAGGCAGTATTACAAGATTGGTTAGATAAAGGTTACCACGGTGAGATGGCTTACATGGCTAATCATGGAATGATGCGGGCTAGACCCGCTGAATTACATCCAGGAACCATTAGAGTCATTTGTGCCCGGATGGATTATCTACCGCCTGACGCTGGCTTTGCCAGTAATTTAACCGACCCCAACCTTGGTTATATTTCTCGCTATGCCGGTGGACGTGATTATCATAAATTAATCCGCCAACGGCTTAAAAAACTCGGTGATAAAATTCATCAATATTGCCAACAATTCGACTTTCACAACACAGATTTTAGACCGTTTGTTGACTCTGCACCGATTTTAGAACGTCCATTAGCCGATAAAGCGGGACTAGGCTGGACGGGCAAGCACTCACTCATTTTACACCCTGATGCCGGCAGTTGGTTTTTTCTCGGCGAGTTATTAATTAACTTACCTTTGCCGTTAGATATCCCAATCGAAGAAGGCTGCAACACTTGCGTAGCCTGCATAAAATCATGCCCAACAGATGCGATTGTCGAACCCTATGTGGTCGATGCAAGGCGATGTATATCTTACTTAACCATTGAATTGCAGGGCGCTATTCCAGAAGAGTTTCGTCCACTCATCGGCAATCGTATTTATGGCTGTGATGATTGCCAACTCGTGTGCCCAGTTAATGCTAAAGCACCACTGACCCAAGAGACAGATTTTCATACTCGCAGTGCGCTTATTCAACCCGATTTACTGACTCTATTTGCGTGGTCTGAAAGCCAATTTTTAAGCCAAACAGAAGGCAGCGCGATTCGCCGAATTGGCCATAAACGTTGGTTACGTAATATCGCGATAGCATTAGGTAATGCTCCGGCTAATCCGGCCATTATTAGTGCATTAGAGCAACGTAAACACAGTGATGAAGTAGATGGCATAGTGCTTGAACATATTGAATGGGCATTAGTGCAACAAATACAAAAAGCGCCACAGTCGGCGCTTTCACGTAAAACTCAACGAGTAATCAGATCAATCCAAAAGGGTCTACCCAGAGATGCATAAACCACATGCGACAACTAAGCATTAGGGTCTAAGGTAAAACCCACTTTAACGGTGACTTGCCAGTGAGCCACTAAACCTTCTTCCAAGTGACCACGGGTTTCGATAACTTGAAACCAGCGCAAATGTAATAAACTTTTATTGGCTTCTGCAATCGCATTTTTGATCGCCTCATCTGAACTGATCGGTGATGAACCCACTAGCTCAATGACTTTATAAGTGTGACTCATAATCGCTCCTTTGGTTAACTGAAAGACGTATTTTGAGTGTAGTCAATAATGGCTCAGTTCACAGCAAATAGGCTCAATGAGTCCGCTGTGAATACCCCATCAGCCAGTATCGCAAGGTTGAAAAGTTAATCACAGAGTTCTGCAACAAAGCCGCAGCTCCAGCGATCAGCTGGTGGAGCACAATGACCCATTGTGAGCAGCATCATGCTAATTAAAACTGGCGTCGAAGCACTTTAGTCGCTGCAATCATATTGCGCAGCGCTGGCTCTACTTCATCCCAAGTACGGGTTTTTAAACCACAATCAGGGTTAACCCATAATTGTTTCACCGGCACTTTCTGCGAAGCTTTAGTAATAAGATCAACCATTTCGGCTACCGTTGGAATATTGGGCGAGTGAATGTCATACACCCCAGGACCAATTTCGTTCGGGTAACAAAAATCTTCAAACGCATTCAATAATTCCATCCGTGAGCGCGAAGTTTCAATGGTGATCACATCAGCATCCATAGCCGCTATGGCATTAATGGTGTCATTAAATTCGCTGTAACACATGTGAGTATGGATTTGAGTTGCATCGTCTACACCAGCCGCCGACAACTTAAAGGCATCTACGGCCCAAGTTAAATAATCTGCCCACTGGCTCTGTTTAATCGGTAAACCTTCACGAAATGCTGGCTCGTCAATTTGAATAATGCCAATGCCGGCTTTTTCTAAATCGATCACTTCATCGCGCACCGCTAACGCAAGTTGATTGGCAATATCTTGACGAGGGATATCTTCTCGAGCAAACGACCAATGCAATATGGTCACTGGGCCTGTTAGCATGCCTTTGACAGGCTTGTCGGTTAAACTTTGCGCATAGGTAGCCCAATCAACCGTCATCGGCTTAGGACGTGATACATCACCATAAATTAGCGGTGGTTTTACACAACGAGAGCCATAACTTTGCACCCAACCAAATTGAGTAAAGCCAACACCGTCGAGCTGTTCACCAAAATACTCCACCATGTCATTTCGTTCAGCTTCACCGTGCACTAATACGTCAATACCGAGTTTTAGTTGACGACAAATGGTGTCCTGAGTGACTTGCTCAAGCTGTAATCGGTAATCAGTGTCATTGATTTCGCCTTTACGCCAGCGTTTGCGTAAACCACGAATCGCAGGCGTTTGCGGAAATGAGCCTATGGTGGTTGTGGGAAGTAATGGCAGTGCTAGCTTCTGTTGCTGAGCAATAATACGCCGAGCAAAAGGGCTATGACGTTCAAAATCACTCGCAGTAAGCTGTAACACACGTTGAACAACCTCTTGATTAGCTGCAGCAGCTGTGGCTAAACGCCTTTGCTGGCAACGATCAATAATCACTTGGCTGCTTTGTGAATCTTGATCGTTAATTAGCTGCTGAATGTCACTAAGTTCAAACAGTTTCTGTTTGGCAAATGCTAATTGTCCCTGTAACGGACTGATCAATTGCGTCTCGACGTCAACATCAACCGGACAATGTAACAATGAACAAGAAGGTGCAATCCACAAACGATCGCCCAACGTGGTCGCTAATTCTGCCAGCTGATCAGCAATAACATCAACATCGGCAGCCCACACGTTGCGACCATTAATCACTCCAACCGATAAAATTTGTTGGCTTCCGAGCGCTTTGATAAACGCCTCAACTTGTTGTGGTGCTGTGACTAAATCAAGATGCAAACCATCAACCGGTAATGCACTCACCAATGCTTGATGATGGCCAATAGAGCCATAATAACTGGCAAGTAATATCTTCAATGATGCCGGCTTTTGTTGCGCTAAAAATTGATAACTGTGGCGAATGGCTTGCTGCCACTCCTCGGTTAAGTCTGCGGCTAATACTGGCTCATCAAGTTGTACCCAACTCACACCTTGGTCTGCAAAACGTTGCAAAATCTGCTGATAAACCGTCAGTAGCTGCGGTAATAACGATAGCTTATTAAACTCAGTCAGGCTTTTCGATAAATACAAATACGTCACTGGGCCAAGCAATACCGGTTTTACTTGATGACCGAGTTGCTGCGCTTCACTGACCTCATCAAACAACTGTTCGAAGGCAATCTCGAAGCTTTGATCTACACTAAGTTCAGGCACTTGATAATGATAGTTAGTGTTAAAAAACTTAGTCATTTCTGCTGCACAGGCATGTTGGCCAGTTTGCGATCGGCCACGGGCAACACGAAATAAGGTGTCTATATCGATAGGCGCTTGGCTGCCATCGGCTTGAGTAGCTCGGTGGCGATCTGGGATCACATTTAAGGTGGCACTTAGGGTTAATACTTGGTCGTAATAAGCAAAGTCGCCTACTGGAACTAACTCAACGCCGGCATCTGCTTGCCACTGCCAATGCGTTTTTTTTAATTCACTGGCGACCTGTTTCAGTTCAAATAATGAGATTTCTGCGCGCCAATAATGCTCAAGTGCAAACTTCAATTCACGCTGACGTCCAATGCGGGGAAATCCTAAACTTGAAATTTTCATGCTGCTTTCCTTTTCGTTGAAGCAAAATTTATAGCCATTTATGCAGAAAAACCCGCATAGGCGTCTGGACGTCTAGAAGTTTATTGTGCTACTCTGCTGTCAAGCAATCGAATTGATTTCATCGGCTAGTTGAGCAAGATTCATGTGGAGAGAAAATGATAGAGCTTAGACACCTTCGCACCTTGATGGCGTTAAAGGAAAGTGGCAGTTTAGCGGGTGCAGCTAAAAAACGATTTGTAACCCAGTCGGCGCTTTCTCATCAAATAAAAGAGTTAGAAACACGGATTAACTCAACTATTTTTGTTCGTAAAAGTAAACCGTTAACGTTTACTCACGAAGGTTCACGTCTGCTGAATTTAGCGGAAGAAATCTTACCGAAAGTGATTGCAACCGAATCTGATCTTAAGCGCGGTTTAGAGGGTGAAAGCCAACAACTTAAGCTCGGCATTGAATGCCACAGTTGTTTTCGTTGGTTAATGCCGGTTATTGAACAATTTAAACAATATGCGCCAGCAGCTCAAATTGATATTTCAAGTCGTCATTTATTTGATTCACTCAATGCGCTGGAAACGGGGAGTTTAGACATAGTGCTCACCTCTGACCCAGTGCCTGGACATAGCGTAGCTTATCAACATCTATTTGATTTTGAAGTAAAGTTAGTCGTTGCCAGTGATCACGCATTGGCGACGCAAGCCTTTGTAACCCCAGCTCAATTGGCAAAGCAAACTTTAATCAGTTACCCAGTGCCTCTCGCGCGTTTAGACATATACAAACACTTTTTAGAGCCCGCTGGTATTGAACCTGGTGAGCAAAAACAATGCGACTTAACCTCAATGTTATTGCAGCGAGTTGCCTGTAATGATGGCGTAGCCACCCTACCAACTTGGTCTATTCGAGAAAGTCAGGGGCTGAGTCTTACGGCGGTAAAATTAGGCGCAGAAGGACTAAAACGTCCATTGTTTGGCGCGTATCGCCGCGATGCCACTAATGCAAATTTAATTCAACAGTGGCTCGAGCTGGTAGCAAGTGAAGGTATAAATTTACAGCGGGTTGATTAATAAACCTCTTTTAGATAACACGCGTCGAAGCACAAGTCCTGGAGAATCAGGGTTTTGTGTTTGGCGTAAGTTATGGGCAATTAAAAACTCTTCGCGTAAATCGTCATCCAATCCTAATGCATCAAATGCATCAAGGGATAATTGTTGTTGCTGGTTATCAATCAGTGATTTTAATACTTTTAGTGACACGGGACGAGACAGCTCTGCATTTAAATAGGCAAAAGCCGTTAATACAATCACCTGACCAAAAACACTAAATAATGCTAAGGTTTGCATTTCATCCGCATCAATTTTGATGTTATCACCGGTTTCAATCTGCTCACGTAACTGTTCTAAACAATCATCCGCAATCGTTTCATTTAAGGCCCAATAACCTTGAACTAATTTTTTGTAAGGTTCAGAAAGTTCATCAAGGCGTTCTTTAAGATAAAAGGAAAATGCATATCGATAGATATTCACTTGGCCTAAACGAATTAAGCAATCTTTAACACTGCGACTTTTAGTCGATATCATTCCAGCTGAATGGGCGCTATTACTGCGCAATAACAAGTGTGCAGCCAATGCCGGATCAGCAGAGACTATGTCGATTACGATTCTAATATCAGCTTCGTTAATCAGGGCTTTTTTTAATGGAATTAATATGCCACGACGACCAATGACTTGCTCTTCATTGCTAATAATAGCTTTAACTTGAGTAAAAACTTGTTGCTCAAGACTCGTCATATCTATCGATTACCTTTTTTAAAATTAACACACTATTAATCAATTTAACGGTATATTAAAACGAAAGCCAGCGATAGTTTACTGGCTTTCATAAGTAATAATTTACTGACTGTCGTGACTAAGACTTGATCAACAAAATTATCTAGAAACGATAACCCGCTGTAAGTCTAATTGAACGACCAGTACCTGAATAATAGCCACTGCCATAAGCAGAGTAATACCCTGTGCCGACATAGTCTTCATCAAGTAAATTATCAATACGTAAACTGGCATTCCACCCTACATAGCTGTAATTCAACGCAAGGTTGGTTAATACATAACTGTCTAACTTATCGCCAGCATTGCTGTTGTCGCCTTCCATGTAACGCTCGCCAGTGTAAACACCTTCAACAAACGCTTGCCAATGAGCTGATATATCGTAACTCATATAAGCTTTACCAGAGTGCTTGGCCACCCAAGATAATGCTTTACCATCGTTCTCGCCTTGAGTGAATTCTGCATCAATATAGTCGTACGACGCACCTAATAACCAATTCGTTGAAAGCTGAACATCATAAGCCGTGCTTATACCAAAACGACGTGATTTATCAGCGTTAACGTTAGCACCGCCACCATAAGGACCATCGGTACGACCACCTTCGTAAACAATCTCATCTTCTAATTCAAGTTGATAAGCATTGATCTTCAATGTTTGAGTGGTAGTGGTATAATCCCAACCCGCTTCATAAGAGCGACCCGTTTGTGGATCTAACCCTTGAGTTGTCAGCGGTGTATAAGCTTGTTCATCGACTTTGGCAAAGCGGAAGTTATCATTAGCACGAACATAAAAACGATGTTCGCTGCTCGGACGATAATTAACACCAAACTCAAGTGCATGGGCGTCATTATCAATTTCAATACGGTTAGGATAAAGTAACTGATCATACAAATCGTCAGTCACTTCCGAGTAACGGCCACCTACTACATAAGATAATGTCTTGGTAATAGGCACTGATGCTTGAACATAAGCACTACGTTGAGTCTGTTTATTATTGCGTTGAATAGAAGCCGTATCAAAATCTGCTTCACCTGTACTCACATCAATGCCGGTGACCAAATTCAAGTCGCCATGATCTAAGTGATAATTGGCGGTCGCTTTAGGCGAAAAGCTTAATAAGTCACGCTCAATTCGCCCTTCACTGCCATATAGCAGACTGGTGATTAACGTGTCAGAATAGGTTAAATCGGCACTCAATGCCCAAATATTATTTAACTGGTACTGATAGCCACTGCGTAATGCGGTGGTCATTTCATGAGTGAATTCACCCTCAGAAAAAGGAGCCACTTGACGAGGATTGGCTTCATATTGCGCTAAGGTCAGTGCACCTGGTACTTGACGATCATTATCAAAATAATTAACTTCGACAAAAAAGTCTTCTACGTCAGTTTGATACTGAATGCGACCTAAAATAGAACTGGTGTCATTGTCGTTATTGTCGCGGTAATTATCACTTTTGTTATAACTCGCCGCTAAAAAGTAACGCCATGCATCATTGATAGCACCCGAAATATCACCTTTCGCTTCATAAGTGTCAAAACTGCCACCACTGACTTGTATGCCACCACTGGTTTCTGTTGGTGCTTTAGTAATAATATTGATAACGCCGCCAACAGCTTGATCGCCATATAACACACCAGCACTACCAGATAGAATCTCAACTCGCTCAATTAAGTTAATTGGAATAGATTCAATACTCGGTGCAGCAATATCAATGTTATTCAGTCTGCGACCATCAACTAAAATCAGGGTGTTATTCGCCGCTTGCGAAGCTGAAAATCCGCGCATAGAAAATACTGTTCCCGAGTTATTATCCGACACCTGAATACCAGATTGTCCACGTAATAAATCGGTTAAGTTAGTCGCGCCGCTCATTTGAATGTCAGCAGCATCAATCACATTGACGTTGGCAGCAATATTTAATGGCTTAGCAGCATTACGACCAATAACCACTAGGGTTTCATCCATGCTGATTGCTGAAGATGAAGAAGATGTAGCCGCTGAGTCTGCTGCCATAGCATTCACACTGACTACACTGAAGAATGCACTTAATAGCAATGCAATTTTTGTTGGTTTAGTACCCATTTACCTTTAACTCCTGAAAGGAAAAATGGGGCAAAAGTGCCGCAATATAGATGACGACTGTTGGCAAATCTACAGATCAATTCTGAGCGTATGCCAACAAGCGGTATTATATTACATTTCGAGATCTGCCCACCGAAATCATCGAAATCACCTTTAAGGCCGGTCTCCGGACTAAGGCTGTGGTGCTAAGACCTCAATGGCATAGCACGCGCGAGTCTAGATGATTAACGCAATCGAGTTGCGCACCTGACTCTCACCAATCACCGTTGCGGGGGCAGTACCAGACTTGCACTGGTTTCCCGATTATCCTGCTGTGGGATATTGACCCACGGCAAGCACCATAAAGATTGACTCACTCACCTCAACGCTGACTTAGCCTTTAGGTGAGCGATTAAAATAACATGAGGCTCAGCTCAACATTAAAAAATATGTCTTTGGTTATGACAAGCTTGTATTAAGTCACTGCGTGCTAAACGTAACCGTTTGCGCAGCAAAATAATAACGCGGCGATTATAACGGATCCTAAGGTGTACTTCATACTTACAAAAGGTAATCTCACAGATAATTCAACTTAATGATAAATAAACTCATAGATTGCGATGGTCTTAAAGGCTAAGGGAGCTGGTGAGCACACATTTACATTCGTAAACATCAATATGTAAAGTTGAAAATTGGATACAAATAAGTGTAAATGACATCTTCGGGTTAATGTTCAACACCGAGAAAAAATGATTAGGGCTGGGTCATGAACTGACGATAATTATCGATAGTGATAGGTGCGGTATCAGGAGTAAATATGTCGGTACGAATAGATTTATGAATAAGATAGACATCATCGTCGTCACTTATTACCGTAAAATAGCCCATTTCACCTTGTAAAGGGGATATAAAAGACGTTTCAATCACAGCTGAAGCGCTATGAATATTAGGCATACTGGTACAACCTAATAAACCATGCACAGCCTCGAGGCCATCCACCTTAGAACTGCCGAGCTGTTGATAAATAACCTGCCCTTGGCAATGTTGTCGATAAGTGTCAGCCATTGAATTTAAAAATTGTTCTGGTTCAACGTCATCGGCTAAGCCCTTAAAGCCTTGCATACAGACTAAACGAGACCAATTATTTAACGACTCATCACTAGGAACAAACTCAGCCATGGTCATATCACCACGTTTTTCATTAAAGGCAAGCTTCCAATCCAATGGTGGTAAAAAACCAAACTTCGCAGACAGCTTTGTCAGTTGCTGAACATCATCAGACATCACCGCAGTAGCTGATGAATGACCAACTTCACCAAATGTCATGGGGATTTGAGAGGTAGCAGATGCACTACTCGGGAACAGGAACAATATCCCTATGCACCCCGAGCAGCCAATAATTGCAGCAATCTTGTTCATCCAAATGAATCCTTATTTGGTCAAGATAAAGATAAGTTGATCGAAACCATTCTAATTGAGCATATCCTATCCTGAACATACAAAAATTGAAACTTATCTATAACATTTACATCTTGGATAACATATTAATTAAACGTTTCGTCATCTTCAGCATCATCTTCAGCGTCGAAAAGTTCTTCTTCGTCGATAGCTGATTCAGCAGCAATGGCCGCGGCTACGCTTTTAGCTTTAAGGTGTTTCTCAGTTTTACGCTTGTTACGATCAGCTTGCTTAGCTAAAAAACCTTGCAGAGATTGCTCGCCCCATGCAATGGCTTCAGCTTCTGTGGCAAAACCATCTTGGCTTTTTGATACTATGGTTTTAGTCGCTGTCATACGACGAGTAATTTCAGTTTTCCACGTGTTTTCAATTTGAATAACACGTAAAGCATACTTTTTGCTATCGCTCATAATCTATTCTTTCCTAACTTAAGGTATCACAGGCTTAAACCCGTGAAATTTCAGCCGCGCAGTGTACTCGAAACGCACGAGTTTGGGCAGCTATTTAATGGCTGTTTTTTCAGCTTATTCAAAAAACTTATCCAGTGACAAGGAGAATATTGCCACTGGAAAAGCAATGATGAATAAAATATTGCTGCTACACCATTATTGTTTGACTAATTGGTTGGAGCCAACAATCATCATTTCGCATTTATGGCAGTCGAATACTAACTTCAATTTATCTTTGCCAACATCTAAAAACATCGGATCAGCTTTAATACCTTCAACTTCTTTCGGGCATAAATTAAAGCTGTAGCGGAGACAATGTTTGGTCACCATTAACGGTGCATCATGTAACACATTATTTTTTTCATAGGTGTCTTCAATTTGAATCACCCCATGTTGATGATAAAACGATTTGGCTTTTTCGTTGGCCACATTGGATAAAAAGCTCAATGCTTTTTGTGGAAAACGCGCCGTTTTATCATGCACCCAACGCTCAGGTCGTTGGTAACTGGCAACCCTTGCCGCCATTAATGCACTTACGGCATCGCGGCGTAACTCATTGACCACAGAGGCAGGTAAAAACCACATGGTTTGTGTCAGCAAATTAATCTTATTCAGCACAAAGTCGCTACTGCCAAGTTTACTAAGTTGTTTTTTCAAATTTTCAGCGGTTTTAGCCTGATCATTAGCAGGAGCTTTGTCGCACACTAAAGTGACGGTGGCACTAATATTATGCACATCGGTAATCGTTAGGCCTACGCCGTCATCAGTATCAAAGAATTGCATATCGACAGCAATTTTACGGCTAGCTGAATCTTTGTTGAGGATAGCTTCGAACTTATGATCAAAGTTTCGGAACATCATCACCCCAATTTTAAGATCTTTGGGCACTTCAGTTAAATATAAGGTGTTGCCCTCAGCGCGGTTGATGCGTACACCAGAGAGTTTATCGTCAGACAAACGCTGAGTTTCATAATGCTCAACAAAGAAACACAGACCATCACCATTGTTAAAGTGAATGTCTTTACCACTTTCACTGGTATCGATTTTAATAAAGTCTTTACCGACATGAGTAATTCGGCCCACTTTTTCACCAATAAACTTAGGCGAACTAAAATGCTCAATCGCCTCGGTCCGTTCATTAACAAAATAATCGGTTTTACCGCGGTTAAAGCTTTTATCAGGATCGGGAGTAAAATTAAATTCGCAACGACCATGAGAAATTGATTCTAGATCGGCACGCTTGGCAATAATCGCATCAAGCTGCTGGCGGTAATGTGCGGTAACATTCTTAAGGTAAGTAATGTCTTTTAAACGGCCTTCAATTTTAAACGAGCTAATACCCGCATCAATTAATGCCTCTAAATTATCCGTTTGATTATTATCTTTTAATGACAATAAGTGCTTATTTTCGGCTAAGACTTCGCCTTCGCGCGTGGTCAAATTACAGGGTAATCGACACATTTGTGAACATTCACCGCGATTAGCACTGCGATTAGAGTAAGCGTGGCTTAAATTACACAAACCACTGTAGCTGACGCACAGAGCGCCATGAATAAAGAACTCTAACTTCATTTTTGTGCTGGCTGCGATATCACGAATTTGGGGAATATTCAGCTCGCGGGCTAACACCACCTGAGAAAAACCAACTTGCTCAAAAAATACCGTTTTTTCTGGGCTGCGGTTATCGGTTTGGGTGCTGGCATGTAACGCAATAGGCGGAAGATCAAATTGTAACACCCCCATGTCTTGCACAATCAAGGCATCGACGCCCGCTTCATAAAGCTGCCAAATTAGCTTTTGGGCTTTATCAAGTTCGTCATCCATTAAAATAGTGTTTAAGGCCACAAACACCTGGGCATGATAACGATGAGCAAATTCTGCTAAGCGAGCAATGTCTTCAATACTGTTGCCAGCATTGTGACGGGCGCCAAACGCTGGGCCACCAATATAAACCGCATCAGCACCATGACGAATAGCTTCAATGCCATAATCGGCATTTTTAGCGGGGGCTAAGAGTTCTAACTGGCGCTTTACAGGAGCCTCTGGGGTGAACAATTCTACAGAAACCATAATGTTAACTAAATTTCGCATCAATTCGGATAAAAAAGTGCGCCAACATACTAATATTATCGCATTGACATAAGTATGTTGGCGCACTCGCATAGTGCTTGTATTTTAGCAAACTTTACCCAAAGTTCTAAGTAAATTCGTTGCTAATAACCGCGATAAGCTGTGCAGCATTACGCTTATAAAAACAACTCTTGGATGTTCTTAAAGTCAGCTTTGCCTTCAGCAATTTCTTGTGGGTTTAAACCAGACACTTCATGTGGGAACACTAACCAATCTTCAGATGAATGAATAAAATATTCTGGTTTTAGGTCCACTTTGGTATTTTTCGGTTTGTAGTAAGGGCAGGCAATACGGATATCCGTTGGCATGTTCAAGCGCATAAACTTTCTTAACTTACCAATAAGCGCATCAATGCTGCGCCCTGAGTCAAAGACGTCATCAACAATCAACAAACCATCACTGGCGTTAGCGTTTTCAATAATATAATGCAGACCATGTACTTTAATATTTTTATCTTGCTTATCGGTTCCAATGCCATAATAAGAAGAGGTTCTCACCGCGATGTGGTCAGTTTCAACTTTCTTAAAATCGAAATATTCTTGTACTGCAATACCGATTGGAGCACCACCGCGCCAAATACCCACAATAAACTGTGGTCGAAAGCCACTGTCATACACTTGTGCAGCGAGTCTAAATGAATCTTCCAGTAGTTGTTGCGCACTAATAAAGTGTTTATCTGTCATTGGTTAAGCCCCCGATTATTTTATTGCGGGGAATTTTATACCAAATAAAGCTTTCTTGCCTGTAAGAATAGTAATTAATTGATCAAGGTAAATAAAAAATTTAACCGCTTCATGAAATCGCAATCCCCTGTAATCAGCCAGCTGATGCTGTCCATCCTCGCTTGATTGAATAATTTGCTCGGCGCCAGATTACCAAGCCCTTAAGCATTACATTCAGGTCGAGGTCCAGATCGCCAAATAAAGCTGCATATGCAGGCTCAAATCGACATCTCTGCGAGTATAAATCTACTTGTGATTAACAACGGCTATGGCATAGTGTGGTTTCATGATAAGTAGAATTTATCGCCAATTCAGGATGAATACACCACCATGTTACTCAATAAAACCTTACACTCGGCCCATGCTCCTGAATGGGACGATACAAATAAAAGCAATCAAATCAATGCAAATAAAAGTGATAATCCGCTTATTTGGCCTGTGCTGAGTTTATTGCAGTCAACTAATCAAAGTTGGAAAGTGCATCATTTAGCCAGCGAGTTGCAAGCCAAAGGGCTAATGCACAACCTTGATCCTTTACCGGAAAAAGATCTTTTTAAACGTAACTTTTTATTGATGAATGCCTTGTATGAATTACAAGATATATTAATGCCCAAACAGTGGTTACAAGTTAAGGCAATGGAAATCCAAATATTTAGGATTATTCCGGCCAGTGCAGATGTCCAACATATTCGCGATGGTGCATTACGCGATTACTATCTCGACTGGGCTAATTACGATGCCAGCGTTAACGTAGTGCGAGAAATGCTCGAGTCGTTCTGGTCAACTTATAAAGAGTATATTGGCGTTAATATCAAGTTAATGCATGTGGGCCAAGCCTTAAAAGTGTTTGAACTGGATGAAACTGCTACCGATAGAGACATCCGTAAACAATGGCGTAAGCTGGCGCTTAAATGGCATCCAGACCGCGATCAAGGCAATGCTGAACGTTTCCGTGAAGTGTGCGAAGCATGGCAAACTCTAAAAGAGTCGCTCTAATCTGCAAACATAATTACCAGCTAATGGCTTAACTGCACCTTTGTATAAACCATTAGCATAACTACAACGTCGACAGTATTTGTCCCTATCATTCATAGTATCTGTCCCTATCACTCATAGTACTGTGTATAACGAGTCCACATTAACATGTTGAGCGGCGCATTGACTGTTAATCGCCAACGCTTACAGCACTCAATAACATCAACAGAGCGGAATGATCACGGCAGCAGAAACACATCTTTTATTGGCACTTCATCACATCATCTCGCCACATGATTCAATTGGCTCACTTCAATATCCGCAGTTAACCTCATAAAGCACGCATCGGTCACGAAATTAGCGCCTTTTTAAGTGATGATTTAAGTCATAATTCAGCTTAAAAACTTACCCTATTTAACTAAAGCAGATAAGTCTATTGCTCGCGATGACTTGCCATCCACATTGATTTGAGGTTTACATGATTAAATATTTTGCCATTACACTGATGCTAATAACAGCCTCATTTAGCACACTCGCCACACCGTTTATTGCCGGTAAACATTACACTCAAATATCGAATAACATGGTGACAAGTTCACCTAAAATTACTGAGTTTTTTTCATTTTACTGCCATAACTGCTTCAACATGGAAACTCAGTATCTTCCTGAAATTAAAGCGGGATTAGATAAACAGATCAGCTTTGACACTAAGCATGTAGACTTTATGAACAGTGACTTAGGCACTGAAGTAATGCGTTCACTGGCTGTTATTCATCAGGTTGGTCAAGCAGACAAACTTAACCATGCAATGTTTAGCGCTATTCAAGGCGATGCAGGTGCTAATGGCCATGATCACAATGCTCAAGGTCACCAGCATCAATCACAAATCAATAGCCGTGAAGACATTCGAAAAGTCTTCAGCCAATTTGGCATCGATGCCGCAACCTATGACAACATCGCCGACAGCAGTAATACCGAGAAACAATTAGCCTTGTGGCGCCAGCAACAAGCACTATATAAAGTGAATAGCGTCCCCACCTTTATCGTTAATGATAAATACGCCATTAATATGAATGAGATGAATAGCTTAGACCAACTAATTGAATTAATGAATTTTTTAGCTCTATCGAAATAAAAACTTACTGCGAATCCTTAGTCGAAATACAGATTAGACCTAACACTTGCAATAAAAATGGCTATCAATTGATAGCCATTTTATTTACTCACTAAACTCACAGTGCCAAACTCAGACTGAAAACCTAATCAAAAAAGTCACGTAAATGCAGTAGTCCAAGTAATGCATGCAGCAGTAATACCGCCACAAAGCAGTCGGCAAACAAACTGTGATAATAACGTAAACTCAGGGCGTACTCACCACCTTGGGTCAACCACCAGCCAACACCTGTCACAGACACCAACAACAATAATAATAAACCTATGCCAGCAATCACGCTCAATAAGCCTTTGCCACCAGAATGAGGCAACTGGCCTTGAGCCAAACCGCTTATGTCTTGCCAGCACTGACGCCATTCGCCAACAAGCCAAGGAAAAAACTGCCGCCATTGACCCTGACGACAAACATGAAAGCTCAGCGCCACCGCTAATAAAGCACAACACAGGCCGCCATAAACATGCCAGTGATTCCACCCGCTGCTATTAGGGGCTAAACGACGCCCGATTAATATCCAAGGACTAGTAGCAATAAGTAATACGCTTAATCCGCCGGTTATCACATGCAGTTTAGTCGCGATGGAATCGAATAATTGCGATAGCCTTGTCGCTCGCTTCATCCATTATTCCTTAATGATCTGCTGCGCGAATTGATCCACTTTTTGCCAATCAGTAAATTCTACCTTAGTGTTGGGGTCGGTAGGACCTTTGGTTAGCCACATTATAAAGCGAATAATATTTCGATCTAATGCGTTGTAACCTTGGTAATCTAAATTACCACCAAATACCTGCAGCAACTTAGGTTGCCATGCACTTTGACTTAAAAACTGTTGCATATA
The DNA here is from genome assembly GCF_014163845.1 of Shewanella sp. SR43-4. Taxonomy (NCBI): domain Bacteria; kingdom Pseudomonadati; phylum Pseudomonadota; class Gammaproteobacteria; order Alteromonadales; family Shewanellaceae; genus Shewanella; species Shewanella sp. SR43-4. Next base: position 101,596 of record NZ_JACJEB010000005.1, read on the forward strand.
ATTGTTGGTTTGCGGCGTATTTTTGTGGGGTTTACGCGCCACTAAACTCACTGAAAAAAAACCACTGGGTTTACTTTCTAATTGCGCTCGATGGGTTTCAATAAATTGGTACAACGCCGGACGATGTTTGCCATGACGAATACTGGCACCAATATACACTTTATCAAACAAGGCTAAATCGGGAGCGTCGTCCAAAGGGGCTACCGTCACCTGCTGATCTTGGCTAGCGAGTTGACGTTGTAAATACTCACATATTTGTTGAGTGTAACCATGCACACTAGAATGGATCAGTAAAATCTGACTCATGCTGACCTCTTATAGAAATCATTTAAAGTAATACAGTATCTTAGACCACCGATGACAGAATTTACATGAAACAGATCACGTCATCATGATAAGCAATTCACCTAATATGCACTGCCTCAATGCAATGTGAAGTACTTCGCAAAAAATCATCGACAAAAAAAACCCAAATAACCAAGCTTGTGTCAGATTTATCATGGCAAATGAATCATGGACTGATAACCCCAAATTACAGGCAAAATACAGTTCACTTAGAAAACTATTTTATGTCACTATAGATGGATAAACTTAGGGATAAGAGTTTCAACCATGTCAGACACATCACTTACACATGCTGCCCCCATTTCGATCGAACGAACAAACCCACAACACCTCCTGCTGTGGATGACCTTTGTTATGTCGATGGTATTCGCAGTTTGGCAGGCATTACTCAATAATTTTGTGATTGAACGCGCCGCATTCACCGGCGCCGAAATTGGCTTATTGCAGAGCCTAAGAGAAATACCAGGATTTTTAGCCTTTACCGCAGTATTTGTATTACTGATGATCAAAGAACAAACCTTTGCCTTATCATCTTTGGCCTTGTTGTGTATTGGCGTGGGCATTACCGGCTGGTTTCCCGACGTGATTGGTCTGTATTTAACAACGGTATTGATGTCGATAGGTTTTCATTATTTTGAAACCATCAATCAATCGCTAACATTACAGTGGGTTGATAAAGCCGATGCCCCGGGATTTATGGGAAAAGCGTTAGCATGGCGATCCGCTGCGGCGCTCGTCGGTTACGGATCAATTTGGCTGATCATGAGTTGGCTTAAACTTGACTATATCTGGATGTACAGCATCATTGGTGGTTGTGGCTTGCTCATGGTGTTTATGATGGCGGTATACTTTCCACGTTTTGCCATTGGCTCCATTCAGCACAAGCATCTAATCATGCGAAAACGCTACTGGCTGTATTATTTACTGACGTTTTTTTCTGGTGCGCGCAGACAAATTTTTATGGTGTTCGCCGGCTTTATGATGGTTGAGAAATTTGGCTATTCGGTGTCTGAAATCACCGCCTTGTTTCTGATTAATTACCTAGTGAATTTATTGTTTGCCCCAAAGATTGGCCGCTTTATTGGTCGCATAGGGGAACGTAATGCGTTAATTATTGAATACCTTGGCTTAGTGCTTATTTTCAGCAGCTACGCTTATGTCAGCGATGCCAATATTGCTGCGGGTTTATATGTAATCGATCACCTGCTTTTCGCCATGGCAATTGCAATGAAAACCTATTTTCAAAAAATTGCCGATAAACAGGATATTGCCTCAACCATGTCGGTAAGCTTTACCATTAACCATATTGCCGCGGTGATTATTCCAGCGTTATTAGGTATATTGTGGTTAAGCTCGCCTAAAGCAGTATTCTTTATTGGTACTGGGTTTGCCCTATGCTCGCTCGCATTAGCATTCAATGTGCCGCGCCATCCGGTGCCGGGTAAAGAAGCCTTATGGTCTCCGTTGACGACAAAAAACTAAACGATTCAACATAAATGTCATACCCAAAAATACCTGGCGCAAACGCAAAGCACTGAGAGGATGAGTGATGGCTGATATTGATGTAACTGAGATACAAGATGACAACACTCAAGTGTCTGCGCGCAAAAAAACCTTATTGCTCGGACGCATTATCGGTTTAGCCAGTGAAGACGATTATCGTCCGTCTACCGCATCCGTTGCAGAACGGGCGCAATACCGTCAACGCAAACAACTTAGCCAACATCAAACTAATCTTGAGAGCATTTTTGCATTAGCACTTAACTATACGCCATCGGATGTGACTGGAGTGGAGTTAGATCCTGATTGGCGATATCAATTTTTTAAGATGGCAGAACAGATCCATAATCGAAAAATGCAAGATTTATGGGCCAGAATCTTAGCCAGCGAAATCATCAATCCAGGCAACTTTAGCCTTCGCACCTTGGCACTGTTAACACAGTTAACCTTTCGAGAAGCACAGATATTTGAAAAAGCCTTAGGCATGTCAGTTAAAATCAACACTGAGCCTAGGTTTAAATTACTTAGCAGTTATCGTATTAACGGCGGGATAAAACAATATTTTCGCAAGCACACTCAAACAAACTTTGGCCTGTCGCAATTTGGCTTACCTTATTCGAGTATTTTAACCCTAGTCGATGCGGGGATTTTGCATAAAAGCGAGTTTGAAACAGGGTTACTAAGCAGCAATGAAAACATTCAGTTAGCAATGTCTAATACTACCTTGACTATAAAGCCTAAAGATCAGCACTTATTATTTACCTATTATCGCTTTACCAGTGTAGGTGATGAGTTGTGCCAATTAATTCAGGCCAAAAATGACAATGACTTTATCGATGCGGTTAAAGTTATGTTAGCTAAGGATTTTATCGTTAGTAGTTAATATTTTTATAAAGGTGTGCATACTTAGCTTTATGTTCGCTAAATAAAAATTGGCGCAATATTTCACGCGACTCACCTTCTGCACTAATCTTTGCCGCCATCACCCCATTTTCAGTCCTGACAGGTTCAAACAACATATCTAGATGAACACCATTAGGTAAAATCAATTGGGTTAAACGGGGCATTTTAGTGTTAAGTTCTTGCGGCACCTTAATGGTCATACCCGAGCTAGACAGAGATAACACTTCAACGTATTTCTCGGTGTCATGATCAATCACCTTGATATTTTTAACATCATCCAGTCGCCAACTGCGTTCTCCGCCTCGCATATCAATCACTTCTGGGATCCCCAATTCTGGAGAAAATTGTCCAAGATCATCTATTGTTAAGGTCAATGGAAACCATAAGCGATAGTAGCTTATTTCAGCGAGCAAAGTGAGTTTGGCATTTCCCAAAATATGCGCAAGCACTTGGGGTACTTCAGTTGCGACACTTAACGAATGTTTCGATAAAGTATTGTCTGTGCAGTCATCTGCCGGTGAAAAAACATCACTGAAATAAGCAAGTTCCTCATTTGATAAAGTTGTCATAATCTAACCTTGTAGCACGCAATAAAACCCTTGTTATAGTAACACCTTAGTATGACAGCGAACAATCTTTAACCAAAAGCCACTTATTTAGTATATAAAAGATTGGCTTGCCGATGGTAAAAGCATAATCAATAGTCTAATGGTAACTGAATGAAAATAACCGCTGCAACAATAAAAAAGACGAACTGAGTTCGTCTTTTAAATGGATACGCATTAATGATTAACGATCGTGTTCAGCTTCGATTTGCATCGCTTTTTTAAATGATGCATGGCTCATTAATTGCTGATAATACTTTGCAATATTTGGATATTTTTCAAACTCGCCATTTTGGCCAACAAGCTCCGCAATAAACGACATCATAATATCTGCGCCGCTAAGACTGTTGCCAACTAAATATGACTTACCTTGCAAACGGTCATTAAAGTAACTGATAACTTTTGCGGTTTCAGCATCGGCATATCCACCGATAAAGCGAGTTTCAGCCCCATCCATTTTAACAAAGATCTTCAATAATAATGGCAATGCAGCAGAGCTTTCAGCAAAATGTATCCATTGTAAATAATCAATGTAATCTGCAGAACCGGGTGTCGGCATCAGCTTATCTGCACCGTAGGTTTGAATTAAATACTCAGTAATCGCACCAGACTCAGCAATAGTGTAACCGCTGGCCTCTAATACTGGAGATTTACCTAAAGGATGAACTGCTTTTAACGACTCTGGCGCTAAAAATGTGCTTGCATCACGCTGATAAGCAACCAGCTCATAGTCCACGCCCAATTCTTCTAACAACCAAATTATACGTTTTGAGCGTGATTTATTTAAGTGATGTAATTTAATCATTAAGCCGTCCTTGTAATGTTGGTGATGAAAAGTAAACCTAATGAACAACTCACTGGGTTTACTTTTATCAATCTACTTATTTGTAATGTCGAGTTAAGGTTAAGTATAACAACTCAACCAAGCAGCTGATTAGCTTAATAACGCTAACATTTTTTCAGCCACTAACTCTGATGATGCAGGGTTTTGACCTGTGACTAACTTACCATCAACCACGGCATATGGGTGCCAATCGTCACCCTTAGAGTAGGTTGCACCATTTTCCTGCAGCATGTCTTCAACTAAAAATGGCACTACGTTGGTTAACTGTACCGCTTCTTCTTCGCCATTAGTAAAACCGGTAACATTTTTACCGGCAACAAGTGGCGTTCCGTCTGGCTTTTTAGGGTATTTAAGCGCTGCAGGAGCATGACATACCAAACCTAAAAGCTTTTCTGTTTTGTAGCATTGCTCAATTAACGCAATAGAATCTTTGTCGTTCGCTAAATCCCATAATGGACCATGGCCACCAGGATAAAATACTGCGTCATATTCTGCTACGTCAATTGATGCCAATGTATGAGTATTGGCTAACAATGCCTGAGCTTTTTCGTCAGTAGCGAAACGACGAGTTGAATCGGTTTGAAAATCTGCTTGATCACTTTTTGGGTCTAATGGTGGCTTGCCACCCTTAGGTGAAGTCAGTACCACTTCAACACCCTTATCTGTAAATGCGTAATAAGGCGCAGCGAGTTCTTCTAACCAAAAACCGGTTTTCTCACCTGTGTCGCCTAGTGTGTCGTGAGAGGTCAATACCATTAATACTTTCATTGTTATTCCTTAAATAGTGTAAATTTATTCGTAATCACTCAGATTACAGAGGATTGTTTACTTTAATGACAATCTTGCCGAAATTTTCGCCTTTTAGAAGCCCAATAAAGGCTGAGGCCATATTTTCAAGACCCTCGACAATTTGTTCACGATACTGAATCTTGCCTTGTGCCAACCATTGGCCCATATCTTGGGCAAATTCTGGGTAGCGATCGCCATAATCGTCAAAAATAATAAAACCTTGCATCTTAATGCGCTTAACCAGCAAAGTGCCCATTAATAATGACAAACGATCGGGACCATCAGGTAACGACGTCGCGTTATACTGAGAAATTAAGCCACAGACTGGCACCCTAGCACTGGTATTGAGTAACGGCATCACAGCATCAAATACTTTGCCGCCAACATTTTCAAAATACACATCTATGCCATCATGGCAATGTGTTGCCAGTTGCTGTGCAAAGTCAGGCGCTTTATGGTCAATACACTCGTCAAAACCGAGTACTTCTTTGGCATGGCGACATTTTTCAGCGCCACCAGCAATACCCACCACGCGGCAACCTTTTAATTTAGCAATTTGACCAACTGTTGCACCAACAGGACCAGTGGCCGCGGCAACCACAACAGTTTCACCCGCTTTGGGTGCACCAATGTCTAATAACCCCATGTACGCAGTAAAACCGGGCATCCCCATAATGCCTAGAGCATAAGAAGGATGAGTAGGATTGTCACCTAATGTCATTAAGCCTTCGCCGTTAGACACGAAGTAATCTTGCCAACCACCAAATGATAATACCCACTCACCCACTTTATAATCAGGATGATTAGACACTTCCACTTGTGATACCGCGGCGCCAACCATGACATCATCAATAGCAACCGGCTCGGCATACGATTTGGCATCATTCATACGGCCACGCATGTAAGGATCGAGTGATAAATACACCGCACGCAATAAGACTTCACCTTCGCCAGGCACTGGTTTGTTAACGGTTTCTAAACGGAAATTATGAGCAACTGGCTCACCTTGAGGGCGACTGGCAAGAACAATACGACGGTTTTGAGTGTTCATCTTGTATCCTTTAAATGACATAGGCACCATCAGATGGTGCACGAGAAGACAATATGACCTAAGTGATTAGCAAATGTTAAAAGCTATTCATACCTGTAATACATATCAGCTAAACACTGATACCATATACAACCAAGGTCGACTAATACGTTTCTTTTACTTAAATTGATCAGCCTAAATACCACCAACCATTTTGCGAGCTAAGCACTGATATGAATAAAAACAAACCCATGCTACTTGAGAATCAGTTCTGTTTTGCTGTCTATTCGACGTCATTGGCAATCGTGCAGCTCTATAAACCTTTACTTGACTCTATTGGGCTCACCTACACTCAATATTTAGTGATGCTAGTGCTTTGGGAGCAAGATGGTTTAAGTTTAAAAACTTTAGCCAGCAAACTCGGGCAACAATCGGGTGCATTAACTCCAGTCATCAAACGCCTTGAAACCGACGGACTGCTTAAGCGTATTCGCGAGCCTAAAGACGAGCGAGTGCTATGCATGCAATTAACCGAAAAAGGTTATCTTCTCCAACCTCGGGCCCAGCAGATCCACGAATGTATTGTTGAGCAATGCGGTATCGACCTTGCTGAACTGAGCGATCTAAAACAACGGCTGGATCAATTTAGACTAAAACTGTCTAAGCATATTGAGTTCTAACTGACTTAAGCACTCAAATTGACAGTAAATGTGCGTTGCTTGAGACATATGATAATCACGATAACTAATTGCGTGCAACTTAAATTAACAATTTTTAAGAACTATTGTTAATTGCGTGATGCCGCCGCATTGGCTGATGCGATTAAATCGGCTTAGCCATCATACTGAAATGATCAATAATCACATGCAATTAGGCTACATTAACACTATTACGGCCGATATTTTTTGACGAATATAACGCTTTATCTGCACGCTTAAACATATCGATAAAAGTGTTGTCTTGTGAGTCTAAGGTTGAAATACCTATGCTGATGGTAATACAAGGCGCTTGCTGTTGATCGTATTGTTGCTGAGCTTTTCGTAAACGCTCAGCCAGTTCATAAGCAGAATCAATATTAGTATTGGGTAATATAATGGCAAATTCTTCACCGCCAATTCGAGCCAATATATCCGACTCACGCGCATGTTCATTGCATATATCAGCCACCCGCTTAATCACCTCGTCGCCCACTAAGTGGCCGAAGGTATCATTAACATTCTTAAAAAAATCAATGTCGATAATCATAAATGACAGCGATTCACCATAGCGCATTGCCCGAGCAAACTCATGGTCACAGAATGTATTAAACGAACGACGATTATAAAGCCCTGTTAATGGATCGCTATTGGCGAGATGTTCCAGTTTGACACGTAGATTATATTCTTCGGTGATAACGGTAGAAATGCCAATTAACCCAATGAGCTGACCTCTTTTATCATATAGAGGCTGCTTAACTTCATGGTAAACATTGGTCTCGTTTTCACCCTCTACGACAAAATCACCAGATACTTTACGCTGAAGCGTTAACACCTTATGGTCATTATGTTGCAAAACATCCGCCACTTCAGGAGGCAAATAATCACTGTCTGACGTCCCTTTTAATTGTTCAAGGCTAACGCCAAAATAATCTAAAGTGAGTTGGTTACAATATACATAGCGGCAATCGGTATCTTTGACATAAATATAAGCGCCAACGTGATCGAGGATTTGTTCATAAGAATTGATAAGATGTTTTTGTGTTTTTTCTTGTCGATATTCTTTCAAATTAGCAAACAGCAATAAAGCGATCAAAGCCAATAAGATAAAAACTAATAACGCGAGAGTATCAATCGACATGAGCATTCCTTAGCTACAATCAACATCCGTATGAATTCATTATTGACGCCTTGAAGTGGAAGAACCTTCTACAGGTTTATAGTGAAGAGTACTGTATAAACACAATTGGCTATTATGCGAACACTCGCGCTAAAAATCAAATAGATTATCCCCTTGTTGAATAACTAATTGATTTTTAATTATTAAAAAAATAAAACTGCGGCATTGTGGCTATTTGAACCATCATTGTGCCGCAACAAGTTAGCACTAGCGTTTATATATAACCCCGGCCTACATCACAAAAGGCAGATTAATTCCTTGGGCAGCATGGGCATGGCTGACAACCTTGCGGCCTAATACATGGGCCGTATCATAACCTCTTTAAGTTCATCATTGTCCATTTGCTTTTAGTGTCGGCGGCATCTGCGTGTATTGACAGCGATAACACTAAATCTCAGCGCTGCAAGGTGATGATGGTTCATTGTAGTTCTGTTATTATTTTTAAATTTCTACACGGCTAAAAATGCTGATATGTTACAAGTCATCACAGCCTCGGGGGTTGGATTGAAAGCTTAGCTTACTAATAATAAAAAAAGAGACATAATCCAATGAGAATTGCAATTTATGGCGCGGGTTCTACTGGCTGCTATTTAGCCGGCCAGCTGTGTTTGTCTGGTTTTGATGTTAGCCTCATTTGCAGGCCGACGATGAAAAAAAACATTATCGCCAATAACGGTATTACCTTAAGTGACTACCAAGGCTTTTTACAAACCGTCATGCCACCAGCCATTATCACTGATATCGATCAGGCGCCAATTGACATACCATTTGATGTAATTTTCGTCACCTTAAAGTGCCACCAGGTTAGCAGTATCGCCAAGTCATTAATCGCGATAACGCACAGCGACAGCAGTATTATTTTTATGCAAAATGGCCTCGGCAGCTTCGACAGCATTAACCAGTCTCTAAGCCACTGTAATCTGCTCCAGGGCATCACCCCCTTTAATGTGTTACAACAGCCCAATAGCCGTTTTCATAAAGGTACCGAAGGCGTGTTTACCTTACAAACAAACCATCACACACAGGCAATTCAGGCAGCAATGATTAAACAGGGTTTTGGCTGCGACTTGCATCAAAATATGCTGCCAATAATTTATGGCAAGCTATTGTTAAACCTTAACAATGCATTAAATGCTCTTAGCGACTTACCCATCAAACAGCAACTCAGCCATTATGCTAGCCGTCGGCAACTGGCTCGTGCAATGACAGAATGGTTAAACGTCTGCGAAGCCGCAGACATCGAACTGCATCAATACACTAAGGTTAAACCTCAATGGTTACCGCTAATATTATCGCTACCCAATATGTTATTTACATTATTAGCTAAACAGATGCTCGATATCGATCCCAAAGCTCGTTCTTCTATGTGGCAAGACATCAAGGCGAAACGACAAACCGAAGTCGACTTTATTAATGGTGCTGTAGTTAAAATTGGCAAAAAATATGGCGTAAAAACACCGGTGAATCAATCGATAGTAGAACAAATAAAGCAGTTAGAACAAAGGGATTAACTCAATACATAGGTGATATAGTTGTCGAGGTAACGATTGTTTTGCGGTACAATTTAATAACAAAAATACAACTGACGTAATCGCACAATATAATAAAATGTGCACAAATAAAGACGAACTCTGATAGGCCTTTTGACTGAGCTTAGCTCTGGATGAAAGTGATCATGGAGTGACTTATATTTGGCCAACATTAACGTGATTAACGCATTGGAAAACAAACATGAGCAACAGCACTTTCTTTTTTGGTGATTGGCAAATTAATCCGCAGAGTAACAGTGTTCAATCGGGTGACACAATCCGCACCCTTGAACCTAAAGCCATGGATGTATTACGCCTGCTATGCCAACACCAAGGAGAGGTACTCACCCCAGACGATATTATTCGTCAATGTTGGGGTGACATTGCCATTGGCGATAATCCACTGCATAAAGTGATTACCCAACTGCGTAAAGCATTAGGCGATCAAGCATCTAATCCGCAGTACATAGAAACCATTCGTAAACGGGGTTATCGCACCATCGCCAGTGTTGAATTTCCTGTTGGTCACCATGCTAAAGTCACCCCCGCACAATGGCAAGGCGCCTCGCCTTTTCCGGGCTTACGTGCATTTGAAACCAACGACTCCAGCGTATTTTTTGGCCGAAGTGAGCAAGTTGACACCTTATTAAATCGCATCACTAAACAAGTTGAATTCGGCCGAGCCTTCTGCTTAATCCTCGGCCCCAGCGGTACAGGTAAATCATCGCTCATTAATGCCGGTATCATGCCTAATTTGATGTCCAAAAATGGCTTTAACGGGGTTGGCGTCATTGATAATGCCAACCTAGATTTAGCCGATGTCACTAAAGACCGTTTAATTATCGATATCGCCAGTGCCATGCTCGACTGGGAAATCAATGACCAAGCGGTGTTTACCGATTGCAGTGCCGAAATGCTGGCAAAAAAATTGCAAAACGACATCAATGCCGTTATTGAATATTGTCAGCTAGCTTTAGCTAATCATTCATCCATCAATGATGACAATACCCCAACATACAGTCGGCCCCATTTTTCATTGTTTATCGACCGTTTAGAAATCTTATTAGCGTCGCCATTATTTACCGAATCCGAACGTAACAATGTATTAGATATCCTCGAAAATCTTGCGGTTTCAGGGATAATATTAATTATCAGTGCTTGCCGCAATGACTTTTATCCTCAGGTAGTAAGCCACCCTAGCCTAATGGCAGGCAAAGCCAATGGCTCACATTTCGATTTATCGGCGCCAACTCGAGCAGAGCTGATGCAAATGATCCGTTTGCCGGCCAATGCAGCTAACCTTACCTGGACACTCGATCCCGATACCGCAATGCCGCTGGACGAAATACTTTGCAGTGACGCCGCCTCAAACCCTGATGCTTTGCCCATGTTGCAATACACCTTGCAATCACTGTATTTGAACAAAGATGATGACAACCAATTATTGGTGTCGGTTTACCATTCGCTAGGGGGGATTGAAGGCGCCATCGGTAAAAATGCTGAAGAAGTGCTAGGCCAATTAAGTAACAGCGAACGCGCTGCACTGCCGAAAATACTGTCGATGTTAGTCACCCTCACCGAAGACGAAAAATCAATCACCAGCAACACTGCCCGCTGGAGCGATCTCAGTAGTGATGCTGAGATAAACCTCGTCAAAGCCATGGTTGATAACCGCTTGTTTGTCTCGCATCTGCAACACGATCAAGCCTGCTTTAGTATTGCCCACGAAGCGCTATTAAGGCGCTGGCCCCGTGCGACAAAATGGATAACCGAACACAGCGACAGTTTAGCCATTAAAAGCCGTTTACAGCATCAATCTAACCGCTGGTTGGCCGAGTCAAAGAGTAATGCTTATTTACTGGCAGAAGGCAAACCATTAGTAGAAGCAAGCACATTGCTCGATAACCAATTGTTTAGTTTAGAGCCTCAAGAACTGGCACTAATTCAAGCCTCAACCAAACAAGCCAATATCGGCCGCTGGCGCCGCCGTGCAGTCATGCTAGCCCTTGTGGCACTGACACTCATTTCGGTCGCCATGAGTATTCGCAGCATTGAGGCCGAAACCCAGGCACAACAAAAACGCCTTGCGGCAGAAAACTTACTCGGTTTTATGGTCGGTGAGTTCGCCGACAAAATGCGCGGCATTGGCCGCATGGACTTGCTCGATGGGATCAGTAACAAAGCACTGGAATATTTCAGCGATTTTTCGGCCGACGATGCCAGCTATTTAAGCTTTGAAGCGCGCTTTCAACACGGCCAAACCTTAGAAGCCATGGGCGAAGTGGCTTATTCTCGCGGCAATATCGACGAGGCCCACAGCGCCTTAATCGCCGCCCGTGAGCGCATGCTGCCGTTACTCGAAATGCAACCGCAACACCTCAGTTTACTCAAAACCTTAGGCGCCAATGCTTTTTGGCTCGGCCAGCTTGAATACGATAAAAGTGATTGGCTTGCCACTCAACCATGGTTCGAACAGTATTTAACATACAGCCAAGCCATGTATCAATACGCGCCAAACGATAACGATGCCATTATGGAGTTGTCCTATGCCCACAACACTCTTGGCTCGATATACATGAAGCAGCAAAACTTTACCGATGCCCGTGGGGCATTTGAGCAATCGTTGCTACTCAAGTTACAACTATGGCAACAAGATAACACCGAAAGCCAATTAATTGCCGATATTGCCAATGCGCGTTCGTGGCTTGCTAGCGCAGCCACCGCCCAAGGCGACATTACCGCGGCGATACAAATACACCAACAAATTCAACAGCAGCTGTCAAATCAAGCATTAGAAAAACAACCTTATTTACTTGAACGACTATCCAGTAGCTACCAACAACTGGCCATTTTGTTAAGTTATCGAAGTCATAACTCACAAGCCTTTGAAAAAGCAAAACTTGGTCTCATTGCTATTACCAATGCCCTAAAACAAGACCCTGAAAATGAAGTTTGGAAAATACTGCAATATCATGATTATCTGAATATGTTGGCTTTTAGTCTTGAACCAATTGAACACACTATGAGCTACAGTGTTGACTCATTAGCATCCATATTTGCTGAAGATTTGTACTTACAAACCTCCAACAAAAAAAATGAGTTATGGGCAAAATATCAAATGGCCGCAGCGAATTATTTAGCGTCACAAGGACTGCTTTCAGAAAGCCTTGTTTATGCGCGTCTAGCAATATCCTCTTTTAGCGAATTAACCACTGAGTTTAACCAAAGTTCACTTTATGTGGCGAATTTAACCCAAAGCAATATGTTAGCCGCGTCATTACTGGCTTCCATAGGCCAGCCACAACAAGTTATCACCTTGTGTCGGCAATCTAAAAATCTGTTAGCAACTATTGTTGAAAAAAATAACGACCCACAATTTACAATTCCTTATGCTAAGGCTTTAGACTGTCTCAGTGAACTTGCGCAACACCCTGATTTAGTTCAACGGCTAGAAAGTTCGGCAATAACCGATTATAGATTTACCCTGTATCTTAACCCTTAACCCTTAACCCTTAACAAAAAATATGGAGAATATAATGTCAAACACTCAAGGCCAAGCAACTTTTTTTAATCTCACCATCACCCTAGGTGATAAAGATGTACCAGTATTTACTTATACTAACATTGACGGCTCCCCTGTGTGTGGCAATGTGGTCATTAACCAATACAGCACCATCTCTTACCAGCTAATTGATAAAACCGGTAAAGGGCTAAAATTTGTTGGTGCGGCGTTTACTACCCCATTTGACGGCATCATCGATGCGATTACCATCAGCAGCGATGGCACATTGATTCAATTAACCGATTTAGATAAAACACCAGGCAATACCGGCTTTCAGTTTGTATTATCAAACAGCTGCAATACCTTGCAGGTACTCAGTCCCGATCCTGAAATCGTCAATCACCCAAACTAAACATTAAATACATCTAATATTAAAGCTCAGGGCTATCCCTGAGCTTTAATATTGTTCAGCCTGATAAACTAACCAATAGCATAACGATTGCTAAAATGGCTGGTATTTATCCAGTTGCGATATCAACAGTGGCCGCATAATGAAAGGTCATAAATGACTTTTCACTTTATGATCTGAGTTGTTGTGTTCGATATGTTATCCAGTAATAAAACCCTACTTGGGCTTTCCTTTTGCCCGTTCACTGGGTATAAAACACCATTATTGTCCAACAGCGCAGCGAGCAAACTGCTGCTAAATAACGCTCTAAACACTAGCCAATGACGGCCCAATATCTGTCACAATCACAAGCAAATATTGCCGTACAACAGGCTATTCTCGCTAAGAATATTATCGATTCCAGGGAGGAAAAACCTAAAACCCAGCAATAAAATTAAGCCGCATCTCAGGTACATGCAACATAAGCCACTCAATCACAACACATTGACAAAATAAAATGTGAATTTAATTCAATATAAATCAATAAGTTAAAATCAGAAGATTACCGAAAGGTTAAAAGCTCCCATTCCTAATAGAGTGTTTGACATCAACAAGGGGTTACCAACACCAAACGCTTGAGGAAATGCACCATGTTTACCAATGATAAATTAACTGAACTCAATGACACGATTTCTCGTGTGACTAAATTAACAGACTCATTGTCTAAATATCCTAACGCGGTAAAAATACCACTGCGTGTTGAAGCTGAAACCCTAGCCGACTCATCATCGACGGCGGTGATGTTTGATGCCACTTTTGATGCCACTTCAGCAAACCAGAATGGCAAAATGGCTGTAGTAGATAACTTACAAATTCGCACCTTACTCAATGTGATTAACGCGATTTCAGAAGCGATATTTGTGATTAACTCCGCTGGCGTTATTGAGATGATTAATCCGTTAGGCGCTAAATTATTCGGTGCTCCAGCTGAAATGTTAATTGGTCAAACCTGGACCGATTATCTACAAAGTCCTTTTAAAGATGAGTATCAATCTTTATTTGACCTGTGGAACAACGCCAGCGATCAAAGCAATAAAGTGACTCAGTTTAACCATGGGCCTAAAGAAATTATCATTAACCGCGCCGACAGCACGTTGCTCGAAGCCGATTTATCATTGTCATGTTTACCGTCAATACAAATAGGCTCGGAGCCATTATTTATTGGCATTATGCATAACCTGACTTCGCACAAAGCCGAATACAATAAACTGCGCCACTTAGCGCATACCGACAAATTAACCGGTCTTGCCAATCGACATGCTTTTGATGATGCCCTGCAAACCAACTGGAACGACAGCATTAATCACGACCAACCGCTGTGTTTAATCATTATCGATGTCGATTATTTTAAAATATTTAACGATCAGTTTGGCCATGTTAACGGTGATAAATGTTTGCAAAAAATTGCCCAAGTACTGGCAGACGTGCTCCCCTCTAACAATGCCATGGCTGCCCGTTATGGTGGCGAAGAATTTGTGGTTATTTTACCTAACAGCAACCCGTTAACAGCAGAATATATAGCTAAAAACATTCAACGCCGTATTAACCAGTTAACCTTTACCGACATAGGGTTACCTGCACAAACTAAAATCAGTGTTAGCCAAGGCATCGCCTGTGAACGCAGTGGCCAATACCGCACGCCAACCGCACTGGTTTGCGCCGCAGACACAGCACTTTACCGCGCTAAATCAACCGGCCGTAACCGCATCAATATGAGTAGCTAACGCTAACTGAATAGTAAGGTTAAGCACAAGCTTGGTAAGCAGCAATACCACTGTTTGCATTGGCTTGCTGAGCAAGTTGATACTCAATAGGCGTGGCAAAGTGCCCATCCCAATGCTGTAATTTAGGCAACATGAGCCGATGCCATAATGGCGGAATAAGCGTAATAACAAAGGTACTAAGATAGCCACCAATCATTTGCGGTGCCTGTGGATATGGCAATAATTGATGATAAGGCAATTGCCCTTGAGCATGATGATGCGAATGGCGGGTTAAATTAAACATCGCCCACGAACTCACTCGTTTATTTGTATTCCAAGAATGGTGCGCCTGTACTGGCGAATTAACGGCTCGCACTAAGCCATAATGCTCCATATAATTAACTATCTCTAAGGTCGCTTTAGCCCATAACCCCATTAGCACAAAAAAGCTTAATCCCTGCCAACCCGCCAGCCAGAACACCCACAGCATAATGACTAAGCTCATGGCATAGCCTCTTAACGCTTTATTATGCCAACTCCATACAGCAAGCTGCTTACGCAACAGCCTTTGGCGTTCAATATGCCATGCACTTATGTTGCCTTTAATGGTCGATATAACAATGTGCGCATAGACATTACGACCACGAGGCGCAGTGGCGGGATCGTCCAAGGTACTGACATATTTGTGATGCCCATACACATGCTCAATGGCAAAGTTAGCATCAAAGCTAAATGCCAATAACCAGCGACCAATCAATAATGACACCGGCTGCCAAGTTCGATGAGTTAATTCGTGCCCAGTAATGGTGGCCATTACCCCAACCACTAAGCCCAAATAAATCACCATCACCCCATACTGAACCACGCTGGTATTTTCACGCGCGAGTAACACATCATAACCACTAAGACTGCTGACCCAAGCCCCATATTGACCAATATCTTGACTGGCAAATTGCCAGCAGCACACAAATACCAACATCACGGTTAAGGGCAACGCCAGCCATAACTGCCACGTCAGTAAAGCTGTAAAGCGATAGCTTGGCGCTTGTACATCATCACCAAATATCATATCGCCGCCTAAGTACACCGCTACCCAAATGGCAAAACCCATACTAATGTACGACTCACCTAAAGTAATACTGGCAATGGCGATCAGCGCCATAAGGTGAAGCGACATAAACTTAAGGTACTTAAACATTAACATCTCCTCACTCTTGCGGTTCATCAGCCAACTGACGCTGAAGCAGATTAACCTTAATATTGACAGCAGATATTGGCATGCTTTGACACGCCAAAATCATTCCTTGAGCGATTGCTTTGGCTGACAGCACATAAGCACTGTCGGTTAATTGTTTAACCTCACCGGACACTAACTGGCACCGACAAGCGCCACAACTGCCAACCTGGCAATGATGGGGAAAGGCAATATTGGCTGCCAGTGCCGAAGTTAAAATAGTGTGTTTTACGCTGGCTTGCTCAACCACAAGGGCGTCATTAATGGTTAAGCTCACTGCTTTGGCGGTAAACATCGACAACATATACAGTCCTTTAAAGGTTAAAGGTTTACTTTACGCCAGCAGACAAGCTAGCAAAGAGGGGGAGATGGACATAAAGGGGTCATTAATAGACAAGTACGGATAAATCCATTACAACTGATAAACAGGATTGCTATAAAAGCCATTGATAAGGATGCTATGCAGCCACTGCCGATTTTTTACTTAAACCAAGTTTACCAACAGCTGCGCCAGTGGGACTGTAATGTTAATATCTGGCTAGCTCATAATGGTATGACACTTGAGCAATTACAAGACCCGCACTATCAAGTAAGTTTTGATGATTATCAACGCCTAATCGCCTCTGCCATTCACCTTTCGGCCAGACCAGACTTAGGTTTACATGTGGGTAATCGTATCGGTATTAACACTCATGGCATGATGGGATTTGCCATGCTTAACAGCAGCACTCTCAAACAAGCCATTGAGACATTAAAGCAGTTTATTAACACCCGTACGCCGCTGGTTAAGATAAGCATCCACGAAACGACCAAGGCTTTGGTTGTTACCCTTGAAGCAGTTCAACCACTGGGCATGATACAGCAACCCTATATGGATGCTCTTTTAGTGACCCTGACTAAGTTGTTACAACAACTCACGCCGCAATCGTCACCATTATGCCAGGTGAATATCAGTTTTGCGCCACCCAGTTATTGGCAGCAGTACGCAGAATTATTTAAGGCTCCGGTTCATTTTAATCAAGCTAAGACCCAGCTAATGTTAACCCTAGCATCAATGACACAACCTCTTGATATGGCCGACCCCAGCTCATTTATGCAAGCTAAACAATGGTGTATTAACGAACTTAAGCAGCTTAACGGTCAACAAAGTTTGAGCGACAAGCTATACCAGTATTTACTGCAAAGCCCGGTGCCATTGCCAAGCTTAAGCGACACTGCAGCGCATTTTCACATGACACCTCGCACGGTACATCGCCATTTAGCCCAACAGCAAAGTAGCTATAAAAGTATTGTGGCGTCGGTAAATCATCAGATTGCCAAGCACTACTTGTCACAATCTCAAGGCAGTATTAAACAACTTTCCTATCAATTAGGCTATGTGGATGTAGCTAATTTTCGCCGAGCATTTAAGCGCTGGCAAGGTACCACGCCAAGCGAGTACCGCCTGCAGCAAAAAGCGCACCCTGCAATATGAATGTTAAGATGATAAAGTCTGGGTTGCTCATATGACTTGAGCAGCTTAAAACCTATGCTGATATCTTTTAATGTAAATAATGATCAATAAAAAAACCCTTTTTTAATTTGGCTACGTTTACACTCTTAACAGACCCATTTAAACCTGTATTCTCACAGCATTAAGCTAACCATTAGCGGAGTCATCAATGAATAAAACTTTACTTACCAGCATTATCTCTGGCGCATTATTTACCTTAACCGCCAGCAGCAGTTTATCCACGGTGCAAGCGGCCGAGCTTAGTTTCGCAAATATTGAAACCGTGGGAACCAGCACCATAGAAGCGTCTGCAGACATGGCTATCATCAATGTTGAAGTATTAGTCGAAGCCGATAGCGCTAAAGCGGCTAAAGATCAAGCCGACCAAGCGGTCAGCCAATTTATGCAGCGTTTACTCAAAGCGGGTGTTGATAAAAAACACATTCAAAGTGCTAATTTGCAACTCAATCCACAATACATGTATGTGCAAAATGAACCCCGTAAACTAACCGGCTATAGCGCAAGTCGCCAAATGACAGTCACAGTTGTGGATCTGAACAGCTTAAATGAATTACTCGACAGCGCTTTAGTAGAAGGCATTAATAACATCAGTAATATACAGCTAAAATCCAGCAAAGAAGCCGATATTATTGAGCAAGCACGCCAAGCTGCCATTGTGGATGCCAAGCAAAAAGCGCAATCGTTAGCCAAAGGCTTTGGTGAAGAAATTGACGGAGTATGGCAGGTGAGATACTTTCCGCAACAATCAAATCAACCAGAAATGTACCGCGCCAGCATGAAAGTAAGTTCAGATGTCGCGCAAACTTATCAGCAAGGCCAAGTGACAATTAGCGACAGAGTCGAAGTGGTATTTAAACTGAAATAACCACTGTAATAGCCACAAATACAACGGCAACAAATACTGCAGCAACAACAAACAGGCTCAACGGCATCCGTTGAGCCTGTTTCAATTTAGCACCAGCGAAACCATTAACGCATCCAACTGTTTAACATACAGAACAGCAATATAAAAACCTCACCAAACCCGTCATCTCAACAAGTTAAAAAACACTCCAAACAATTGTTTAATAGCAATTAAATTTATGAGTTTTATTTATCTTCATTAAAAATGATCTAGGTCACAATTGAGTATCGCCCAGCAAATTAAACTGGCTACATTGTATATGGCTATTGTAAATGGCTGTTAATACGACTAGGGAGGCGAGAGAAAAGTTATCAAGATGGACCTGCATGACTGACAGTTCTCCCCCTCTATAGACACAGTCGATCTGCGCTTTGGTCGCTCAATAAAGCCCTCATCGTCGTATTCTCAATGGCAGCAAAACCTAGCCAGTGACTCAACCAATTAGAAGGTATTGCAATGATAGATATCACTATCGACGGCATATCGTTATCGCTGCCTCAGGCAGATAACTTATTAAAAGCTGCCACTGACGCCGGTATTAATATCCCCAGCTTGTGTGATTTTTCCCACAATCAAGCCAAACAGCACTGTAACTTATGCCAAGTACACATAAAAAATAATGATGGCAGTTTACGATGTGTTCGCGCATGTGAAACGTCGCTTGAAGCGGGTTTAGAGGTGATAACTCGGTCGAGCGCTTTAAGCAAAATCCGTCAAGATGCACTTAAGCATATTCTCAGCGACCATTTTGCCGATTGTGAAGCCCCTTGCCAAACTGCCTGTCCTGCGGGCGTTGACGTGCAGTCTTATCTGTATCATATCGGCAGAGGTGAGCATAAAGAAGCGGTCAAAGTCATCAAAAAAACCTTACCTATGCCACTGTCAATTGGCCGTGTCTGCCCTGCTTTTTGTGAAGCCCAGTGTCGCCGAGGGCTTGTTGATGAACCTGTGGCGATTCGCCAATTAAAACGTCATGCCGCAGATTTAGATTTACATGATCTAGAGTCTTATGTACCACCAAGAGCACCGGCAACCAATAAGCGTATTGCCATTATCGGCAGTGGCCCTGCGGGGCTAACTGCCGGTTATTATCTGTCTAATAATGGTCACGATGTCACGATTATGGAATCAGCAGCCAAAGCGGGCGGCTGGTTACGTTACGGCATCCCAGAGTACCGCTTACCCAAAGACATTCTGGATAAAGAAATTGAACTACTCACTCGCAACGGACTTAAGATACAAACTGGCGTAGAACTCGGTCGTGACATCAATCTACACGATTTAGTCGCCAATTATGATGCTGTTTGCCTCGCCATTGGCGCACAAAAAGCGGTGCCAATGAATTACCCTGGCAGCGATTTAGCAGGCTGCTATTTGGGTGTCGACTATTTACGCGATTATTGCACCAACAAGACATTGATCACTGGCAAAAAAGTCGCCGTTATTGGTGGGGGTAACACCGCAATTGATTGTGCCCGAACCGCTGTGCGCGATGGTGCTGATGTGACCTTAATCTATCGCCGTAGCCGCGATGAAATGCCCGCTGAACCCTATGAAATACATGAAGCCGAAGTCGAAGGGGTTAAGTTTCACTTTCTTACCAATCCAATTGAAAACCACAGTGATGACCAAGGCCGAGTCAAGTCTGTGACGTTTGCTAAAATGGCGCTCGGTGAGCCCGATGCATCAGGGCGACGCTCGCCTAAAGCCACCGGTGAAACCTTTGAAGAAGCTTTTGATACCGTTATTGCGGCGGTATCTCAACAGGTGGATTTAGACTTTTTAGAGCAACCAGAAAACCAAATCGACACCGGTCACCTTGCCCTCACCCGCTGGCATACTTTTCTTGGTTGTGAGCAAACCATGTCTGCAGGAGTGGAGAAACTGTTTGTTATTGGTGATTCTCGCACCGGCCCAGGAACCGCCGTGGGTGCGGTGGCCGATGGCCGAAAAGCCGCTGAAGCAATTGAAGGATTACTCACTGAGGGGTTAACCTGTCATTTACAGCCTCAAGATTTTAACTCCACAAAAACCGATAACACGGCGTCATTGTCTGCTGACTTATACCCGGGCACCGTTAAACGTTCGCGACTAAAAATGCCTGAGCTAACGCAATTAAATCGCGCACTGAACTTTGGCGAAGTTGAGCTAGGCTTTATTGCCGATGAGGCAATAAAAGAAGCTATGCGCTGTTTAGAATGTGCTTGCCAAGCTAATACCGCTTGTCAGTTACGTGACTATGCAACCGAATATAAAGTCGATGGCAAAACTCTAGACCAAACCCAGGCGCGTAAATTTAAAGTCGATAACAGTGCACCTTTTATTACTTTTGATGCCAATCGTTGCATCAGTTGCGGAGCCTGTATTGACGCCTGCCATCAGCAAAGTGGTCATAATGTTATCGCTTTTGAAGCCAATAGCTATCAAGCACTTCCTGATGCTACAACCGCAGGCATTAACCGCAACGCCCCTCGTGTTGGCTTTACTGCATCGATGAATGACAGCGATTGTGTGCAATGTGGTAACTGCGTACAAGTCTGCCCCACAGGTGCTTTGGTTGATGCCCGCGATAAAACCCAAGGCAGCGATAGAGCGTTAACCAGAACCTCAACCGTGTGCACATATTGTGGCGTTGGTTGCCGGGTTGAACTGCATGTCGACCAAAGCAAAAATCACGTTATGCGCGTCACAGGCGATACTCACTCACAGGTGAATGAGGGGATGCTGTGTGTTAAAGGACGCTCTGGATTTGACTTTTTAAACAGCCCTAAACGTCTTACCACGCCATTAATTCGTAAAAATGGTCAGCTACAACCCGCCACTTGGAGCGAGGCCATTCGCTATATTGCCGAGGAACTGCAACCGATTAAAGATGCCACTGGGCCAAGCAAGTTTGCCGCATTATCTTCGGCTAAATGCACCAATGAAGAAAACTATTTAATGCAGAAATTGACCCGCAGCATCATGGGTACCAACAATATAGATCATTGCGCGAGACTGTGTCATTCATCATCAGTTGCCGGCTTATCCGATACCCTTGGTGGCGGAGCCATGACCAATGATATTCCCAGTATTAAAGACTCAGATGTGATTTTTATCATCGGCTCCGATACCACCAGCGCCCACCCTATTATTGCCTCGCATATTAAACGAGCCGTCAATCAACACGGCGCGCGCTTAATTGTGGCCGACCCAAAAAAAACCACTATCGCAGACAGCGCCCATTTATATGTCTCACATAAACCGGGCACAGATGTGATGTTACTCAATGCCATCATGCAGCAAATTATCATCAATAACTGGCAAGATATGCACTACATCAATAGCCGTATTGAAGACTATCAATTGCTTAAGCAAGAAGTGATGAAGCCAGATTATAACTTAACCAATGCGGCGTTAATTACTGGTGTAAGGGCAAAAGATATTGCCACTATGGCAAAAATGATCGGCACCGCAAACAAAACGGCCTTGTATTACGCCATGGGCATCACCCAGCATACCTCGGGTTATGACAACGTGGTGTCTACCTCTAACTTACAACTACTGTGTGGCAATATCGGCGTCAATGGCGGCGGGCTAAATCCGTTGCGCGGCCAAAGTAACGTTCAAGGTGCTTGTGATATGGGCGCCTTACCCAATTATTATCCCGGCTATCAAAAAATTAATGACCCGATTCATCAAGCTAAGTTTGCTAAAGCTTGGGGCAATACTTCGCTTGATCCAAACATAGGATTAGCAGCGACAGAAATCATGCAAGCAATTGTCAAAGGCAAAATCGATGCACTGTATGTTTTAGGTGAAAATCCAGTGCTAAGCGATCCGGATCAAGCCCATGTGATCGCCGCACTATCCAAAATCAAATTTATGCTGGTGCAAGACATCTTTTTAACCGAAACCGCCCAAATGGCTCATGTGGTATTACCCGCAACCGCCTTTGCCGAAAAAGATGGCCATTTCACCAATACCGAACGTCGGGTACAACAATTACGGGTGGCGTTAACTCCACCAGGAGATGCGCTGGTAGACTGGAAAATAATCCAAATGATTGCCAATAGCCTTGATGCAGACTGGCATTACCACAGCACCAAAGATATTTGGCAAGAAATTAACCAGGTTACCCCGCAATACCAAGGGTTAACCTGGCAACGCCTTGAACACAAGGTAGATGGTTTACAGTGGCCGTGCCTTGATGAAAACCATCCTGGCACACCGATTTTACACACAGAGACATTTTTACGCGGCAAAGGCAAAATGATCCCAGTGAGTTACCGTCTCCCTGTCGAAATGCCCGATAGCGAGTATCCATTAACCCTGTCAACAGGCCGTTTGCTGGAACAGTTCCATACTGGCACCATGACGCGCAAAACCCCGGAACTGGATATTAAAGGTGCGCCCAGAGTGATGATATCGGTTTTTGATGCCGAGCAATTGGGTGTCAATAACGGTGATATGCTAACACTGAGCACTCGCCGAGGAGAAATAGAGATAGCCGCCTTTGTCACTAAGCGAGCTCAGGTAGGAGTATTATTTTTACCGTTTCACTTTGCCGAAGCGGCAGCCAATAAGCTGACCATCAATGCATTAGATCCGATTGCTAAAATCCCTGAGTATAAGGTGTGTGCAGTTAAAGCAGAAAAGTCACTACGGCCAAGTACGACGAGCTTGGCCTAACCGCTAGTGTCTTAGTGAATTAAAGCGCAGAGCGCTTAAAAGCGAAGCCTAGATCGCTGCGACGAAGTCACGCTCTAGCAGTGACGAAGTCACGCCCTAGCAGCGAAGCGACTCTATCAAGACGCCGTCTTTTTACTTAACGCAATAACAACAATGGAATATGACTTTTACTGATCATCCGTGTGGTATTACTCCCAACAAAAAACTCACGAATACGTGAATGGCCATAAGCCCCCATGACCATTAAATCAATTTGGTGTGCGAGTTGATAAGCTTCAAGAGCCGTTTGCACCTCGCCCTGACAAACTGCGGTTGTCACCTCAAAACCAGCCTCAATAAGAGAGTCGGCAACTGAGGTCAATTCGATTAGCGCTTGAGACTGATTATCAGACACCATGACTAAATGACATTCGAGCCCTTTAAGTAGTGGGCTGCTAATCACTCGTTCAAGCACGGTTTTCGAAGTAGCACTGCCATCATGGGCAATCATAAAACGGCTTGGCATTGTAAACTCAGCCATCACCACTAAAATCGGCTGCTTAAGCGTGCGAATAACACTTTCTAAATGACTGCCAATCGCTTGCGCCTGATCTTGATGTTGCTCACCTTGACGACCAATAACCACCAGTCTGGCATCGGCTTCCTGCTCTAGTAGCGTTTCCACTAAATCCCCATGGCGCTGCA
This sequence comes from Shewanella sp. SR43-4, assembly GCF_014163845.1. Taxonomy (NCBI): domain Bacteria; kingdom Pseudomonadati; phylum Pseudomonadota; class Gammaproteobacteria; order Alteromonadales; family Shewanellaceae; genus Shewanella; species Shewanella sp. SR43-4. Next base: position 125,675 of record NZ_JACJEB010000005.1, read on the forward strand.
GTGTTTGCACCACCACCGAAGGTTGTGCAGCAACAATACTGGTTTGAGCATCTTGGAGCATATATTTACCTTGTTCGAGCGCGAGTTTACTCATGCGTCCTTCAAGCTCAACCATTTCAGCCAGCAGATGCTCACGACTCCCAAGGCCAATATTTCCCGACAAATTTAACTCTGTCGGGTAGGCAGACTTATCCAATACATGTAATAACGTCACCGGGGCATGCAACTTCATCGCCGCCCACCCACTAGCATCAGATACCGCGTGTGTGGCTTTTGAACCATCAATACAGGCAATCACATTTGTCATCATTATTATCCTTTTATGCTGTTGCTATGGGCTTAGTGACCAGACATCATTTTTTCAACGTCTTCCGGTTTATCATGCACACCAAATTTATCAACTATGGTCGCGCTGGCAGCGTTAAGGCCAATTATCTCAACTTCAGTCCCTTCACGGCGGAATTTAATCACCACTTTATCCAGAGCAGATACGGCGGTAATATCCCAAAAATGTGCTTGAGATAAATCAATCGTCACCTTATCAACCACTTCTCTGAAATCAAATGAGTTACTGAACTTATCTGCTGAGGCAAAAAAGACTTGGCCAATAATGTGATAATGACGCCCGGTTTCTGCAGTAGTGTCGCTGCTTTTAACCACCATAAAACGGCCCACTTTATTGGCAAAGAATAATGAGGCAAGTAGCACCCCCACAAATACCCCAATCGCTAAATTATGGGTAGCGACAACGACAACTACTGTGGCAACCATCACAAGATTGGTCGATAAAGGATGATGTTTAAGGTTACGGATAGAATCCCAAGAGAAGGTTCCAATAGACACCATGATCATCACCGCGACAAGTGCTGCCATCGGGATCATTTTTAACCAGTCCCCCAGAAATACAATTAACACTAACAGAAAAAGACCCGCCGAAAATGTCGACAAACGCCCACGACCACCAGACTTAACGTTAATAATTGATTGACCGATCATGGCACAACCCGCCATACCGCCCAGTAAACCCGCACCGATATTGGCAATACCCTGGCCTTTACATTCGCGGTTTTTATCACTTGGGGTATCGGTTAAGTCATCAACAATAGTTGCTGTCATCATCGATTCCAATAAACCAACAACCGCAAGACCAGCAGAATAAGGCAAGATGATCATTAAGGTTTCAAGGGTCAATGGCACTTCTGGCCAAAGGAAAATCGGTAAGGTATCTGGCAACTGCCCCATATCGCCTACGGTACGGATATCTAATCCCATATACACCGCAAAAATGGTTAAGCCAACAATACATATTAAAGGTGACGGCAAGGATTTTCCGATCACAGGGATTAATGGGAATAAGTAAATAATCCCCAGTCCAGCTGCGGTCATGGCGTACACATGCCACGTCACATTTGTAAGCTCAGGTAACTGCGCCATAAAAATCAAAATGGCCAGTGCATTCACAAAGCCGGTCACGACCGAACGCGAGACAAATCGCATCAAACTGCCCAGTTTTAAGTAACCTGCTGCAATTTGGAACAGGCCGGTCAATAACGTCGCCGCTAATAAATACTCAAGACCATGCTCTTTAACTAAGGTCACCATCAATAGCGCCATAGCGCCAGTCGCGGCCGAAATCATGCCCGGACGACCGCCGGTAAACGCAATCACGACTGCAATACAGAAGGAAGCATATAGGCCAACTTTGGGATCCACCCCGGCAATAATCGAAAAGGCAATCGCTTCAGGAATTAACGCCAGCGCGACAACAATACCGGCTAATAGGTCTCCACGGATGTTAGAGAACCACTCTTTTTTCATGCTTTGTATCATGTGTTTTACTCTGTTTTAATGTTAGCCAATATGCCAATAACAGATGTGAACGCCAGACATATCTGCGCGTCAGCAGTGAAATTAACTCATTAATGCGACAAAATGATATTGGATAATGATATACAACAAAAACTACCAACAAGGCAGCAATTACGGACGGATCTTAGTGATCCAAATAGGGGAGGAAAAACTAATGCGGCTTAATATTCATTACGGAAAGACAACCTCTTTAATATATGTACATTAAGCTTAAAATTTAATAAACGCGCACTGCATAAAAATGCAGCGGCAAGTATAAAGGGTTGCTTAGGTAAAATCAAAGCGTTTACAGGGTAACCCCACGGACACAGCGACTGAATGAGAGCCGAGTTAGCGCGGTAAAGTACCACAAAACTCAGCTATCACCTTTTAAGGCTCAACTGATAATACCCAACGCTATGGTGAAGAGGTAACCGCAATTTTTTCTGAGGTGAATTTGTTGTACGCAACGATTAAGCCGAAAGCCATTAATACTGAAACACACTCTGAAATAGAACCCAGTAACCGGAATGCTTCGTAAGCAGAGCCAGGAATTAATGTTGAATCAGTTGAATCGAAATTTAGTACGACTAGAAACACAAATGGCAACTGTATCAAAGCAGCAGCCTTAACATTAAAGGGAGGCCGAGGAACAATCTTCTTAAATATCAATAAAATAAACAAAGTTGCCAGCAGCCGAATCGAGGCATCATAACCCGCGATTAATAAGTACTCCCAGCTGTGACTATTCAAATCGGGCACTAATAGAAGATAATCGATTACCGGCGAATATTTTACCGATAGTTGAAATGCTAGTGAGTTCGCATATAACACTAAAACACTAGCGACTAAACAAGGTAAATACTTCATATATGCTGTCCATAGTCACAATATTGTACACATCCTTGCTAACGACTTGCGGTTTCTGCGCCTAAATTAACATCACTCTTTAGCATCAACACCACTAAATAGATCAAACCAAATAGCGGTACAATTGATAATACAGCGCCAAGCACACCAGCCAGAATCGGCGATTGTGTTTTACGACGACCAATAAAATAACTGATAACACCCACTACCAATGCGAAAATAACAATTAACTGACCAACCAGCGTTGCATTAACATTCATCAAAAACTCTCCTTGTTGTTTTATACCTAATACAGCCTAAATTACCTCTAGCAAACTGTCGCAAGGCATTCATTAACAAGCATGTTACATTTGCTCGCAATTTGATGTAAAGCAATCAATCTTATTACTTAACAATAAACCGTGGGGGATCAAGGGTGATATGCATAACAAGGTTTACATTGAGTGATATTATCATCGCTATAATCACACTCTAATTCCTCGCTAAACACCCCAGTAAACTTGCCATTTCGGACAATTATCGGTAGTTTTACAGCATTGAACGACGCAAAAATAATAACAAAGGATTACGGATGGGAAACATACTTTGGGTGGCCTCTTACCCTAAATCGGGTAATACCTGGGTGCGTGCATTTTTAGAAAATTACATTCAAAATCAAGATCAGCCAATCGACATCAATACCATGCACACCATTTCGACAGCGGAATCGGCTGCGCACCGTTATCGACCTTATTTACCCAAAGATAAAACGGCCACCACCGAACTGACTTTAGAAGAAATTAGTGTACTGAGGCCACAGGTTCAGGCTGATATTGCTCACCAAGCCAATGGCACTACATTTGTCAAAACCCACAACTACTTGGGCGAATATAATAGCCAGCCACTGCATAATTCGACGGTAACATCAGGGGCAATTTATGTGGTCCGTAACCCGCTAGATGTGGCCATTTCAATGGCCAATTACTTTGATTACACCATAGATGAAGCCATAGCTTATATGGCAGAAGAAATGACTGGCACACCAAATGAAGTACCACATGTGCCGCAAATCATTACCTCTTGGTCTATGCACGTGTCTAGTTGGACCGCCGATGATGCTTCAAAGTTGATTTTACGCTACGAAGATATTTTGGATGACCCCAAAAAAGCCTTCAGAAAAGTGGAGTCATTTTTAGGCTTGAAAAAGGATCCTGTTAGATTAAAAAATGCCATTAAGCACTCTTCTTTCGCACAACTAAAAGCCCAAGAAAATAAACGCGGCTTTGTAGAGAAACACGAAAATGCTAATGCCTTCTTTAGAAATGGTGGCAAGCATCAGTGGAAAACTAAACTCACGACTGAACAAGTGCAAAAAATTGTCAACACGCATTACGAACAAATGCAGCGCTTTAAATATTTGCCTGCTGGTATGAAACCATTATAGAAAATAACAGTAGGATAAATAAGTCACTTATGGCTAAATCATCCTTATAAAAAAACGTCCTATGCCATCTGGCATAGGACGTTTTTGTTATAGATTCTATATGGTATCTCAGCGCTTAACTGGGTTTACGGTAAGCCATAATCAGCAATACAATGCCAGTGAATAAAAACGGTAAGCTTAACCATTGTCCGGCACTGAGTATTGATTCATGGTAGGCCGCTTGACTGACTTTAACGCTTTCAATCGCAATACGCGCACTAAAGACCGATACTAAAAACACGCCAAATATCGCACCGTGCTTTTGCTTCATATTGGTATATTTATAAATGGCGTAAAGGCCAACAAATATCAATAAATAAGCAAACGACTCATACAGTTGCGCAGGGTGACGCGGTATCATATCAATCCGCTTGAAAATAATGCCCCATGGCTGCGTGGTTGGATCACCTATAATCTCTGAATTAGCAAAGTTTGCCAAACGCACAAAAAAGCCAAATATGGCAGTCGCGATCGCTAAACGATCAAGTAAAAATAAAAACGGTAACTTCACTTTGCGCTGGTAATAATACAAGGCCAATATCGCCCCTAGTCCACCACCATGGCTGGCAAGTCCCCCTTCCCAAATGGCGAAAATTTTCAACGGATGTGCCAAGTAATAACTCGGATCGTAGAAAATACAATGGGCTAAACGCGCACCAACAATAATGCCGACCACACAATAAACCAGCAGGTTGTCGAGAGATTCAACATCTAAACCCTCTTTTGTGTAAATGCGCTTCATCACTTGAAAGCCAGTCGCAATCGCTAATGCAAATAACGCCCCATACCAATGAACCTTTAACCCCATGAACGAGATCAGCACAGGGTCAAGATCCCAAATGATGTGTTCCAAATTACCTACTCCAATTGCTGCTATGTTTTGTCGCATTATGCTAAAACAACTTTGCCGCAGATGATACCCAGATACGCGACTCAAGAGAAAGTTTCATTAACTAATAAACATACAGCAGCCAAATAAGGTAACATTTACCCCTAAATGACCGTGTACCGAATGGATCTATAGAGTTGCAAATGATTGTAGATAAAACTGAATACCATATTGATGTAACTGAACATGGTACTGATGCTATCAATTTACTGGCACAAACCAGTGGTTTGAGTAAACAAGTGCTAAAAGATGCCATGCAAAAAGGCGCTATATGGCACAGTCACGGCAAGCAAACCAATCGTATTCGTCGCGCGAAAAAACCTCTGCAACCCGGAGATAAACTGCATCTTTATTACAATCAATATATTTTAGACGAACAAGTTGCTCCGGCAGAGTTACTGTTTGATGAAGGTGAATACAGTATTTGGTATAAGCCTTATGGTATGCGTTGCCAAGGTTCAAAGTGGAGTGATCACACCACCATCAACCGCTACGCCGAGTTGAACTTACAACCGCAACGCAATGCGTTTATTATTCATCGTCTGGACCGCGCTGCAACCGGTTTATTAGTGCTTGGACACAGTAAAAAAACCACTGCAGCCATCGCTAAACTATTTGAAACACGTGCATTAGAAAAATACTATCAAGTGATTGTTGAAGGTGCATTTCCGAGCAAGCCCGTTACCATTGATAGCCCTGTTGATAATAAGCCCGCGCTATCATACGCCACCTTACTCACCTACGACGCTACGTTGGATCAATCCAAGGTGCAGGTAAAAATAGACACTGGACGTAAACATCAAATTCGGATTCATATGGCTAGTCTTGGCCATCCGGTAGTGGGCGACCGTTTACATGGAAATGGTGCTGAACATTGCCCCGATTTAGCGCTAACATCGTGTTTTTTCCGCTTTGTATGCCCCATCAGTCATAGTCTAAAAACCTTTGAATTACCAGAGCATTATCGCCCAGCATTCACAACCACTTAATCAATCTACACGGAATCACATTATGCGTAGCATTATCGCGTTACTTTGCTTTAGTTTATTCAGCCAATACGCTATTGCGGCTAGTTTGCACTTGCCAGACAGAACCGAAACGGTATTCGTCAATAATAAGGCATCACACCAACAGTCTAAGGTATTGCTAGACTCAACTCTGCCTAATGGTATGCAGCAAATAGCCTTTCGCTATCAAGCTCGTTACCGCGATAATGGTAGCCAAAATGACTTTATCTCTGACGTAATTGTCTTGCGCTTTAACGCCAGTGAGCAAGATTATCGATTAACGCTACCGCCAATAAACTCAGCGGCAAGTGCCAAAAAATTTAATCTAAAACCAGCCATAACATTAACCGATAGCAGTGGTAACACGATTGCATTTACCCAAGATAAATTGATTAAATCAGGCTTACAAATTGGACGCGATTTTGTCCAAGAAATGGCTCAATATAATGCTTCTGCTGCCATAGCGGCTGTCGCGTCTAGCACTGTAATCACCCCATCACTTAATCCTGTATCTGGGGCAACCATAGCAAGCGATCACAGTAGTCAGGTCATTAGCCCGAGCACTGACGTAATTGAAGTTACAGCTGAAGATATCACCCAAGCAGAAGTGATGAGAATGCTGGATTATTGGTACCAAAAAGCCAATAACCAAACTCAAGCAGAGTTTAAAGCCAAAATAAATTAATAATCCTGTATCACTATGATTGCTGAAGTGGATCTTGCTAGTTTGACTCTTGCTAGTTTGAATCTTGATAGTGCAATGATCAGCTGCTTGAGCCCCGCACAAAGGCAACGCGATTAGTTAATGGCAAATGTCATTATGTTTGAGCGCAAATATCAGCAAACTTAGCATTGAGTAAGCATTGTAAATCGGCTGGGCTTAGTGAAATCTCTAAGCCTCTTTTGCCAGCGCTGACATAGATACAATCGAACTGCTGCGCAGAGGCGTCAATCACTGTCATTAAACGCTTTTTTTGACCTAATGGGCTAACACCACCTAATACATAACCGCTCGAACGCTCTACCGCTAATGCTTCTGCCATGTGGGCTTTTTTAGCGCCTGCAGCTTTAGCGATTAACTTCATACTCAGCATCGACGATACAGGCACGATGCCAACCACCAGCGATTGATTATCCACACTCACCACCAAGGTTTTAAACACCTGTGCAGCGGGTACAGCCAGTTTTTGCGCCGCTTCTAAACCATAAGATTCACTATTAGTATCATGATGATATTCATGCACTTCAAAATCTATTTTATGCTTTTTCGCCATTTCAATTGCTGGAGTCATGCTGGTTCGCTCATATTAAATGCCGCATACACTGTTAGTGAAGGCATTGACCAATAGTATATTTATTGCAAATTAAGAAGCCAGTTGTACCTTCTTTGGCTGATAAAAATGCAGGTATCGCAGACAAACATAACTGACCACCACAGTAGCGACAAGCAGTTCAAGTTCTGCTAAAGCATGAATTTGCTGTACATACTCGTTTGCAATGCCGATGCTTTCCATCCATACCGACATTTTAAATAACGCAGTCGCACCTATCACCATAGGGAAGGTAAAAGCGGCATAACCAGGGCTAAAAGGTAGCCGTAATAACTTAAAAAATGACAGATAAATAATTGCCGTCATTAACACCCCAATACCAAATAATAGCCCAACGATCACCGGAGACGGTTGCTGAGTAATGGTTAGATATCCTGCTAAAGATAAGCTGGCTGGCGCGGCTAGAATGGCTAGTGTTGGTTTAGCTGCATCGGGAATTTGTTCTCTAAAAATAAGACGGTAAAGCATCATGGGTAACATCACCGCATAGCACAACATTCCAAAAAGCAGTGCCCCATGTGCAACCCATAATAAATGCTCATTACCTGAAAAAGAAACGTCGGCAACCACAATGCCAATCGGCGGAACAAACCAACTCGGTACCATGTGAGTTAATGAAAACTGCTTACTGCGATGATAAATAAACCCCACTAAAAAACTAATGTGCAGCAATACCGCAAATGACCATAATAAATCACCCGCTAGCGCAGAGACATGGCCCAACGAATTTGATACCACCATTAATGCCATGGCAAAGGTAGGCACCACACTGCCTACCACAGGATGAGCAAGATCTTGACGCAATAGGTTTGAATGTAATATAAATTTACCACTCAAAATCAGTAACAACACACTGGCAATAGCAGCCGAGAACCATTGTCCATAATGGTGTAAATCCACAAGGTTTTCCCAACTCCAACCTAAACTTGCAATACCTAACGCCAGCCCTGCCATCGGCGTTGGTACGGCCATTAGTGAATTTTTTACTGCTCGAATCATTACAACCTCAAACTGCCCATCAGAGAATAAGCCAATATTACGCTTGCACTTTGTTTATATATATCCAATTATACGGAACACACGTTCAGAAAAACTAAACGATTAGCGGTTTAAAAGTCACTGCCGCCATTTTATCGGTTTATTAACCAATACCTTCACTAAGTCAGGCGCGATGAATATTTCACTCAAACAGCTCAATGTTTTTAGCAGCATTACTCAACATAAAACCCTAACGGCAGCCGCCGAGGCGTTATATCTGTCTAAAGCAGCGGTGAGCATGGCACTGGCAGAATTAGAAAAACAACTCGGTCATGCGCTATTTGATCGGGTTAACAACCGCTTAATTCTTAATCAAGAAGGTCACAAGCTGTTACCACTGGCCGACGAGCTGCTTAGTAGAGCAAATAACATCAGCCAATTGTTTGATGCAGACCACGCTTTTTCAGGTCAATTGAAAATAGGTGCCAGTGACACCCTAGGGAACCATGTTGTTCCGGGGTTATTGAGCCAATTTCGGCAGCAATATCAGCATTTCTCGCAAAGTGTGGTGATTTCTAATTCACGGCTTATTTGCCAAAAACTGCTGGATTACGAACTAGATATCGGCTTGATCGAAGGGAAAAGTCATCATCCAGAACTTATCGCTACTCAATTCAGCCATGATGAGATGTGTATTATCGCAGCGCCTCAGTTACCTATAAGCCAACAAGCTAAGTGCAAATTTAGCCATTTAGAAAACAGTGAATGGGTATTACGTGAAGCAGGCTCAGGCTCGCGAGAGTTTTTCTTACATACCATAGCGCCACAAATAGCGGCGTGGCATGAAGTGTTTGAACTTAATACTACAGAAGCGCTAATTAACAGTGTTTCCGCGGGACTCGGCTTAGGTTGCTTATCAACTTTAGCGGCACAATATGCCATTAACGATGGCCGCGTAGTTCGGCTGGATCTACCTCAAGCGAGCAATCATCTTAATATGCAACGACCATTTTGGTTAGTGGTTCATAAAGACAAATACCATAGCCCGCTGCTGAAAAGCTTTATTGAGTTTTGCCATCAATGGGATAATACATAAAAATATCGAGGTCGGTTGTGATAGTAGATTTATTGATGTTCTTATGGTTAATCATTTAGGCGGCGTATATATTTTTATCACTATAGATTAATAATTAAATTTATTAAGGTATTTTTAATGTATTAGGGATAGCATCTCAGATCGTACATAAATTTTACAATCAATATATTTTACCTCATTAAACTTTCTTTTAAATTAAAGTTTGATCACAAGGTGAATTTTAAAGCATTAATTACTGGACTGTTTGAGGGATAAATGAGTAACCGACCTGAAATAACTATTTCGTCACTAGATTCTATAAGACTCTTTAAGTTAATTGAGTCATTACCGACAAAAAAAATGGTCGGCATTAATGAGCTAGAAGAAGAGCTCGCCCGTGCAAATATAGTTGAACCAACGGAAGTGCCGCCTACAATTGTGACGATGAATTCAACAGTTAAATTTACTGTAGAGTCGTCTCGTGATGAATTTATGATGACTCTTGTTTATCCCAAAGACCTTGATTTAAGTGGTGATAAAATATCTATTCTTGCACCTGTTGGCAGTGCGTTACTTGGGCTTTCTCAAGGTGATGAAATTGAATGGCCTAAGCCTGGTGGAGGGTTAATAAAAATTAAAATTAAAGAAATTTTCTATCAACCTGAAAGAGCTGGCGAATACAACCGCTAAGCTCGAAATTATTGATACACGCTGAACTTGTATAGAAAAAATATAGATATAAATCAATCACTTGAACCTTGTATACTTAATATTAAAACCTAAGAGCATGATATTTTTCATAGAAATATATCATGCTCTTACTAAACTTTTCACCTTCTGATGTAATGCATCATTGAGCCTTTTTTATCCTAAAAATGTTATCCCGAAGCTTTTTACCCAGAAATGTTAATCTCAATGTTGTTAAAAATCTGTGTATGTTGGGTCGAGAGATTTAGCGGGTTGGATCCACTGACGTTACCAATTGTGCATACTTATCATTAAGCGATTTCAATCAATAGCAGACCATAACGATGTGACCGTAATTTTATTAAATCTAGCGAAAACTGATGGTTTCATGACTTGTCATATATTTAAATCACTCAGGTTACTGTTATCTTTTTTATTTAAAAAAATTTGCTTGAAGTTATTATTTAAGCTGCTATATTGACGTTATGAAAATATCAATTCTTATATTTTATTCTATTATTTTCTTAGGGAGCTTCGCCCTAAAATTCCCCGTTTAAGCGGGCGTCCCTTTACGCCCATCTGTTTTTACAGATCAAAAAAATACTCACCTTTAATTAAATCATTGAGTTGCTATCGTTTTAATCTCGCTTAGAATGGCGAATTTTAACTATATTGACTGTTAAAAATAGATTTATTAAATAGTCATGTCTCACAATCTTATTAAATGGTTGAGAAACGTTATTCTGAGTAGAAAGGTAATCTACGCTTAAATTTTTAAATTAAGCCACGCATTAACTCTGACAGATGATTAAGGAGGGCGATGGGTTATTTATTTCAACAATCTCGTTTATTGCATTAAATAAGCATTATTAATATTTTATTTATTATTAGGTGATAATATGTCTAAGCATGAAATGAAAAAACCATTGTTATCGTTAAAAGAAAAACGTAAATTGAAAAAAGAGTCAAATACGACAGAGATAGTCAAACCTAGAAAGAAAAAAGGTTAAGGCTACTGGGTGCCAATAATTTTGGCACCCTTTTTATTATAGCTTTGATTTATATAAGATAATAGGCAGTGCCTAGTACCCATTTAACGATGATAAATGATTGTTTCATGATTATCTGGCATATACCGTTAAACTCAAAATGCTATCAATAGCATCGTTTTTAGAGCATAGCCTTTACGTACAGTTTTAGGCCTGTTTCTATAAATCAGCACACTCAATAAACTTAGTAAGCAACGCTAATACGTTGATTAATATGCTTGGCATTTTCGGCTTCATCTAACATGGCTTTGGCGTAATCGACTACTGACACTCGGCTTTGGCCGTCTGCATCAGTAAAGAATTCATCGCCACCTACACGGTACTGGCCTTCGGACTCGCCAGGGAAGATAAAGGCGGCCGGACTAACATAAGTCCACTTGATAGCAGAATCGGTAGCGCGGAATACTGCCAATACTTCACCTTGGGCGATGGCTTCGGCTTTATATTCTTCAGGGAATTCTGCTGTTGACACTAACGTCACCCCTGGCGCGACTTCTAGACTACCAGCACCACCGACCCACAACAAACGCGGTGTGCCTGCTTGAGGTAAGTGCTGTAATAATTGCTGTGCGGTTTGTGCTACCACTTGATGATTTTGTGCGGCGCGGCCACCGATTGACGCTATCACCACATCAACGTCGGCAAATGCGCTAGCTATGGCATCGCTTGTCATAGTGGTTAAATCAAGTGTTCGTACGGCCACATCTTGATTGACTTTGCTAGCGTCGCGAACGACGGCAACCACTTCATGACCACGGCTAATAGCCTGCTGCATGATCGTGCCACCAATCCAACCTGTTGCGCCTAATACTGCTAGTTTCATGTTTTGTCTCGCTCTATTAATTAACAATGAAGCCAGTGTATAGACAACATAATCCGAGATAAATATCACTTATTGCGCTTAATTGTTTCATTTAGAGATACAAAATAAATCATAATTGTGTAGTTTAAAGCAATCTAAACGGCGTGCTAATGCGTATCTAATAGCTTATTCACCATGAGATTTTTTGGCGCCATGCCCGACACGATCAAACAAGCTATTAATATCGTCTGGTTTAAACGCGACTTGCGCTTGTCTGATCATCAGCCGCTGGTCGATGCGTTTAACCATGATTTACCCTGCTTGCTCATTTATGATTTTGAACCATTTATGTTGGCTGACTCGCATTATAATCAACGTCATTGGCGCTTTGTGTGGCAGTCGCTGCAAGACATGAATCAACAACTGGCGCGATTTAATGGTCAGGTGTATGCCTTTTGTGTGCCAATAATTGATTTACTGGACGAGTTATCACAACAGTTTGAAATTAACACTATGTTCAGCCATCAAGAGATTGGTCTACACAACAGCTTTGAGCGCGATAAAGCGGTGGCACTCTGGTGTCATCAGCAACAAATCCATTGGCAACAATCACCAACAGGTGCGGTAGTTCGAGGGCGCAAGCATCGTCAAGCCTGGGATCAACACTGGCAACAAGTGATGAACAGCCCTATTGCGGTCCCCAATTGGCAACAATGTCAGCTGCAAAAGCTCGACAACTACCATACTCCGCTTATCGATCAGGCCATCATTACAGACAACGATCAATTCCAAACGGGTGGTCCTAGAGCGGCTAGAGCAATACTGAGCAGTTTTCTAAGCTACCGTGGTAAAGACTACCAACGCAGTATTTCGAGCCCGAGCTTAAGTCGCAGCCACTGTTCACGCTTATCACCTTATTTAGCATGGGGAAACATCAGTTTAAAGCAAGTGTATCAAGCGACATTAACCCGTTATAACGCGGTGCAAACCAGCAATAAAGCGTGGAAAAAGCCTTTATTAGCTATGATGTCGCGCCTACATTGGCATTGCCATTTTATGCAGAAATTTGAAAGCCAATGCAGTATGGAATTCACCCCGGTAAACCCTGGGTATTTAGATTATCCTTATCGCAGCGACGACAACGTAGCGCAAGATATTCAGCGCTGGGCTGAAGGCCAAACGGGGATCCCCATTATTGATGCCTGCATGCGCTGTTTACGAGAGACTGGTTATATCAATTTTAGAATGCGCGCCATGTTGGTCAGTTTTGTGACCCATCATTTAAACATTGCGTGGCAACATGCTAGCTTACCGTTAGCTAATTATTTTCTCGATTTTGAACCTGGGATCCATTACCCGCAACTGCAAATGCAAGCCTCGGTGACAGGCATTAACACCATACGCTTATACAATCCCATCAAGCAGTCACAAGACCAAGATCCACGCGGGGAGTTTATTCGATTGTGGTGCCCAGAGCTCACCAACTTACCCAATGAGTATATTCATCAACCTTGGCTGCAACCGCCAATGGAAGCTATTTTCAATGATCTAATCTTAGGCCGTGATTACCCTGAACCTATGATAGATCTTACTCTGGCATCACAAATTGCCCGCGATCGCTTGTGGTCATATCGCGATCAACCTCAAGTTAAACGCCATATCGCTGCAGTATTAGGTCGTCATGTTAGCCCTAAGCGAAAACGAACTAAGGGCAAACCGATAGCCACAACAACTCAGGCTAAAGACCGTCATGACACATAAAAAACGCCATCTTGAACATAAAGTCTGTCTAGTTTGCCAACGCCCGTTTGCGTGGCGTAAAAAATGGGCTAAAGATTGGGACAAGGTTAAATATTGTTCTGAACACTGTCGCCGACATAAATCTGAATAAAGGTAATCACCATGACGACACTTTACACCAATGCTTCACCAACATTATTGCCGGAAACCAGCACATTGAGACTCATCTTGGGCGATCAACTTAATGCGTCACACTCCTGGTTTAAACAAGTCGATCCTAATGTGGTGTATTTGATTGCCGAGTTGGGACAAGAAGCAAGCTACGTCACTCATCATGTTCAGAAGGTCTGCGCCTTTTTTGCCTCTATGGCGCAATTTGCACAGGCCTTAGCCAAGAGTGGTCATCAAGTTTTGTACCTGACCTTAGATGAAACCCAGCACTATGCCGACCTACCCGCCTTGCTTGAACACATTACTGCAACGCATCAATTAACCCATTTTCAATACCAACACGCTGACGAATACCGTTTAGCGCAGCAATTGGGCTCTCTTTTACTACCAGGCATTGCTATCAATAGCACTGACAGTGAACATTTTTTACTGCCGTTTAGCGATATTCAAACTGAATTCACCCCGAAAAAACACGCCAAAATGGAGTTCTTTTATCGGCGGATGCGCAAACGTTTTAATGTGCTGATGCAAGATGGAGAACCTTTGGGAGGCCAGTGGAACTTTGACCAGCAAAACCGTGCCAGCTTTAAAAAGAATGACCTTGGCGATATTCCTGCGCCATTAATGTTTGCCAACGACGTCAGTGATATTTTAGCCCGACTTAAGCGCCATAATATCAACACCATAGGCAAAGCAGAAAGCCAATTATTATGGCCGCTTAATCGACGCCAATCACGTGAGTTACTTGACTTTTTTTGCCAGCATTTATTAATCCGCTTTGGTCATTTCCAAGATGCAATGACCGAAAATAGTCGTGCGGATTGGAGTCTATATCATTCAAGATTATCGTTTGCGCTTAACAGCAAAATGATTTCACCTAGCGAAGTCATCAATAAAGTTATCGCCCATTGGCAAGCGCATCAAGATGATATTTCACTGGCCCAAGTAGAGGGGTTTGTCCGCCAAATACTCGGTTGGCGCGAATATGTCCGCGGTATTTATTGGATCAATATGCCCGACTACGCGACGCAAAATGCCTTGCAAGCACAACGACCCCTGCCGGAGTATTTTTGGACCGCCAACACTAAGATGAATTGCATGCACCACACCATAAAACAGTCGCTCGATTATGCCTATGCCCACCATATTCAACGGTTAATGGTCACCGGCTGTTTTAGTTTACTCGCGGGTATCAATCCAGATGACGTCGACCAGTGGTATTTAGGCATTTACATTGATGCCATCGAATGGGTCGAAATGCCCAATACCCGCGGGATGACTCAATTTGCCGACGGCGGCATTGTGGCCACCAAACCGTATGCCGCCAGCGGTAACTATTTGAACAAAATGAGCGACTATTGCAAAAGCTGCCATTACAATGTCAAACTCAAGACAGAAGATAACGCCTGCCCATTCAACAGTTTATATTGGCATTTTATTCAACGCCATCAAGAGAAATTTCAACACAACCCTCGCATGACTATGGTGTATAAAAACTGGCAAAAAATGGATGCGCACACGCAACAGGCCATTATTAACAAAGCCGATAACCTATTGGAAAATATAGAAAGCTTATAACCTTTGGCTGTCGCGATAGGATGATGTTATGGACAAAATATCTGCTATACGCAGCTTTGTGGAAGTGGCCAGTTGTGGCAGCTTTACCCAAGCGGCCGAGCAACTAGGTTTAAGCCGTTTACAAGTGTCACGCCATATCAAAGAAGTTGAACAATGGTTGGGGTTGCGATTATTACATCGCACCACTCGCCAAGTGAGTCTTACCTTACAAGGCGAAGAAGCACTGAATTATTGCCAGCGTATTTTAAGTGAAGTCACCGCGATGGAGAGTCGCGCCAATAGTCATAATAATGAACTGGTAGGCAGTATCCGTATCGCCTCGCCCATTGGACTTGGGCAACACAAACTGTATGACGTAGTTGAGGCTTTTTGCCTGCAACATCCTCAGGTTAATATACAACTGTTACTGTCGGATAATGTCTCACAATTGGTTAACGACAGGGTTGATATCGCCCTGCGTTACACCCATCAGCCAGATGAAAGCTTAATAGCTAGACGCTTAATGCACATTGATAGCGTCATTTGCGCCTCCCCAGACTATCTCGCCAAACATTCAGCCATCGAATCGGTTAATGACTTATTGCAACACAACTGTTTGCGCCACTCTAGTCAGCAACGCTGGGAAATAATTGCAGACTCACAACCTCACCTATTGGATGTGAGCGGTAATTTACAAGCCAACGACATGGGCGTATTAATCAATGCAGCCCGTCGCGGCAATGGCATAGTGTGTTTACCTACCGATTTAGCCAATGGCTACCTTGAACGCCAAGAACTGGTTGAAGTATTACCCCAACTGACGGTACCAGGTAAAACCATATGGGCCGTGTATTTGTCGCGCAGTTATCAACAAACCGTCGTCAGAGCATTTATCGACTTTACCGCCGATGCTTGGCAGCAAGACATAAAAAAATGGCAAGCAAGCTAGAGTCACTAATCACGATTCGATAAGCCCTAATAACTGACTTCTAACGAATAATATCCAGTAATAGTTGTTGTAATTTCAGTGGCTGATCGAGACTGGCATCATGGCCGCAATCATCCATTTTATGTAACTGTGTTTGATAAAATAGCGCTAACTGTTCGCTGCATTTGGGGTGAGCTAACTTATCTTGATTGGCGACTATCACGCTGACCGGTATGTTATTCAATTCAGGACTATGAAAACGGGCCGAGGCGTACAATTGCCTTAGTCCATTGATAAATGATGTATGGCATTGCAATCTCAGTAAACTCCAAGCATTAATCACTTCAATGTTGTGACTAAAATGCCTGCTGGTAAAATCAACGACAATCGCTTCTAACCAGTGACCTTTGCCTGTGTTGGCTTGCTGAGAGCTCGCTAAGCCAGAGCGCAAAAACCTTAGTAAAACATGCGTTATAGAGGTCACTAAGCCGACACATTGAAACCGATAATACCAAGGCGACAAGTTGGCAGCACTGCTGTTAATTAACACCACATGCTGAATTCGTGAGCGACACTGCGCCGCCATGGTTAGCGCCAACATACCGCCCATTGATAATCCCACCAAGACCAACTTAACTTGGCTTGGCCGCATGGCCTGCTTGAGCAAAGCGGCATCAATTTGTTGCCACACCGCCTCGCAATAGTCTTGCATCTTACCTGGGCTCGGTTGATTGACCAGTAGGCCATTACCAGGCAAGTCAACACAAATGACATTGAGCCCTTGCTGGTTTAAACGCTGGTCAAAACCATACCAATGGCGGCTGTCGCGCATTAAGCCTCTGAGTAACACTAAGGTGGTCATCGTTTATCCTCACTTAGCCTTTTTAGACCAGAAGCGCTTAGCTTGTTGAGTCAATTGCGTCAGTTGTTGGGGTTTTATTTGTTCAATAATTTGCGCATAAGCTGCATCTATAATGAACTGCATTAATACCAGGTGACGGCGTAAAATACGTTGATGGCGATGTGTTTTTTGTGGATTAAAATAACCAGAGAAGTTAAATAGCTGACGTGGGTTTTTACGTACCCAAGCCCACGAGCCCATTTCTAAGGTTAACGGAATAAACGGTTTCCCGCTGACATTACTCGCCACCAAATAATCCCAAATATCACCGTGGGTACGATAGAAATGGCTTTGAGGTGCTAACTGATAATGGCTGTGATGCGGATAGCCTTTTTCGAACAACTGCATTAACTGATAAATATAACCTATGCCTTCAAAGGGTTGTCGAGTATGCGCATGGGGAAACCACAAATGATCCTGTAAACCAAAACCTGAGTGAGCATCGAGCACCATAACACTGCTGCTGTCTTGCTGTAATTGTTGCACATAGCTCACTAACGCATGGGTTTCTAGCTCCATACCATTTTGCCCTCGATACCAAGGCAAACGCGGCGAAAGTCGCTGACCGCCGACAAGAAAGGTCACGTCTTCATCTGAATCAATGGGAGCATTACGCATTAAATCAACATTGTTACCATTACCTCGACTGCCACGCAAAAAGCCAACCGGATTCACCACGGGGACAAAGGCTAAGCGCACGTGTTGCAGTAATTGCTGTAAGTGAGTATCCCATGGTAACCGATTGAGTAGGCTGTCTAAAAAGGCCAAAATCACTTGAGCACCGATGCGCTCAACCCCATGGACCCCGCCAACAAACAATACCGTAGGACATGGCTGTTGCTGTTGACCTAGCTCAATGGCTGTAACCGACAATTTTTCACCACGGTAATATAAATCTGCCAAGGACTGATGGCGAAATTGCTGCTGATGCTGAGCAATCAAGCGCTTTAAGGTGTCTATCTCGAAGGAATGCTCAAATGAAAACCTAGCCATTAGCCACTTTTTACTGTCACAAAATCATCTTAATACGTTAACGAAAAAATAAGACAGGTTAATGACAATCAATTGAAACAAGCTAATTAACACAAGACTTAACAATGTTTACATAAATAAAACAAACCAATATAGATCATATATTTAGAAAACTATTATTAAGTTTGGCGACCCAACTCACATTCGCTTGAATGCTGAGGTTTTATCATTATTAACCGAGAGAACCACAGCACAGGCATTGGATAATGAGCACAATTGAATCAATCACCTTAATGCTAGCCCTAGTGTATAGCACTAGCCTACTGTATTGGAGTGGCAAAAAATGGGGGGCACTCGCTAGCGGAGCATTATTACTTGGTGCTACCTTAGCCAGTTTTTTTTGGCCATTATTACTTCTATTGCTCGTGTCAGTATTAATCGTCACCGCAGTAGGGCAATACCAACCTGCATTTGCTAATGCTGAAGGTAGACCCAATCAAGTACGTGAAATTTGCCAACATTTTTTTGCCCTGGCGATGTTATTAGTCGGGGTGCAATATGCCATCAACGCAGGCTTATTATATGCAGGAGAAACACCTTGGTTAATGCGACCCGATATCGGTGATGCATTTTTACCTATTGCTGGCGGCATAGAACTTAAAGCAATTTTAACCTTAGGCCTGTGGGATCAAAATCACCCCGCGGCGGTAGTGATGCTCTGTGTCGTCCTACTGACTGGTGTGGTGTGCAAACGCGCTTTTTGTGGCTGGGCTTGCCCGCTGGGACTTGCTGGTGAATACCTGTATAAACTCAGAAAGCGTGTTATTCATGCTGAACTATTACCACCAGCATGGATTGACTGGCCACTGAGAATGGTCAAGTATTTGCTACTCGCAGCGCTGCTTTATTTGGTCATTTCTATGCCATCGGCAAGTATTCCACACTACTTAGAGGGCAACTATCACAAAGTAGCTGACTTAAAAATGGCTGTGTTTTTTATGATGCCATCCATAGTGGCACTAATAGGTTTTAGTATTATCTTTGCCTTAGCAGCATGGCGTCGCCAAGGTTTTTGCCGTTATATTTGCCCCTATGGCGCACTGTTAGGTATTGTCAGTTTTTTAAGCCCATTCAAAATACGCCGCGATACTCAACATTGTTTAATTGATGCCAAAGGCATGAGTTGCGATAAATGTACTCGCGCATGCCCTGCTAATATATCAGTGCATACTCAAAAAAATATTCGCTCCGACGAGTGCCAAGCCTGTATGCGTTGTGTATCAGCTTGTCCAAAAAAACAAGCTCTACAATTTAGTACTCGTAATGGTATTCAGCTGTCCGCCAGAGGGATATTAATAGTGTTGCTGACCACTATGTTCATGTTACCGCTATTTGCTTACGTCAGTGGCTACTGGCACAGCCAAACACCCAATAGTATTAAGATGGAACTGATACAAAAGCTTGATCGTGTGGGTCACTAATCACATCGATTTTTAGCTGAACAATAAAAAAGGGCTGCATTAAGCAGCCCTTTGAATGAATTAACGCTGTAAAAAATTATGCAGCAGGAGTCACTTTACGCTTGTTGTGCGCAACAATCAGAGCAATAAGACACACTACCCCCACCACGATACCCGCTGGCTGGCTCATCTCTTGTGGAAAACCTAAACCAATACCGGCGGTTAAAATGTACGACAGAGTCACACAAGTACCGATAATAGCAGGCAGACTAACAATCCAATGGAACGCGCCGCGATCAAACAGATACTTAGTCGCTAGCCACAATACGCTGGTAGATAACAACATATTAGAGAATGCGAAGTAACGCCAAATTAACGTAAAGTCAATTTTGGTCATAAAGTAAGCAATAATTAACACAGGTACCGCAACTAACAGACGGTTGGTCATGCTTTGTGGAATTTTAAACGCATCGATAATGGTTAGACGTAACGATCTAAATGCAGTATCACCAGATGTAATAGGGAATACAGCAACCGCGATAACCGCCATAATACCACCGATAACACCTAAGTAAGTGGTTGCGACTTGGTTAACCACCATACCAGGGCCACCTTGAGCAAGAATAGCTTTTAGCTCAACATAACCACCAGGGAATGCAGCAATACCCGCTGTTGCCCATACACAAGCAACAATACCTTCAGCAACCATGGCGCCATAATACACTGGACGAACATACTTTTCGTTGGTTAAACAACGGGCCATAATCGGAGCTTGCGTTGAATGGAAACCACTGATGGCACCACAAGTAATGGTGACAAACAATAATGGCCATACAGGTAAACCGTCTGGATTAGGCTCTAATAAATCATTGTTGTAGTGGCTGTGATTAAAATAAGCAAACACATCGCCAAATTCTGGAAGTTGTGGCGCATGGATTAATAACGCCACTGCAATAGAGGTTGTCATCACAATCATTAGCGCGCCAAAAAAGGGATAAAGCTTAGTAATAATTTTGTCTATCGGCAGTAATGTTGCGAAGAAGTAGTAAGCTAAAATAACTAATACCCAAAAGGTATTATTAGCAAAAATAGTATCTTTAAAATAATCTAAGTTACTCAGCAAACCTGCTGGGCTCATGATGAAAACCACGCCAACAAAGAACAGCAGCATAGCGGTAAAGATCAACATGGCCGCTTTAAAGTAGATGTTAAAATAATGCCCTGCAATTTCAGGTAAGCTTTTACCGTCTTCCTTAATGCTCATTACGCCAGAAAAATAATCGTGTACTGCGCCACCCAGTATATTACCAAGCACAATCCACACCAGTGCAATAGGGCCGTACAACGCACCTAAAATGGGGCCGAATATCGGTCCAACTCCGGCAATATTAAGAAATTGAATTAAAAACGCTTTCGCTGGATGAACAGGAACATAGTCAACACCATCTTCAAAACGCGCTTGGGGGGTTTTTGCGTTAGGGTCAATACCAGCTTGTCGTTCTACAAACGGACTATAAAACTTGTATGCAAGCAGCAGCACGCCAATACAAATAAGAAAAATCAACATTGTTTTGTTATCCCATTAATTATAATAATATTTAGTTGTGAGTTTGTTGTAGTTACAAGAATAGGTCAAGCTAGGTCTTCTTATACCAAAGTAGGGGTTGATAATCTAAAAGCGGCACAGAATGGGGCTAATTTGATAGCTTTATTGATTTTAATCACAAACTTAGTTAATTGTTGATGGAAAACCAACCTGCAACTAACAGGTTGGTTTATTTGGTCTGACCACTACTAATTTCGTTGGTAGGTCAGCTCTGTAGTGGATTCAAGTGATGCTTGGATCTCTGCCTCAGTGAATAACAATGGACGTAACTGCTTTTGTGTAGAATACAATTCACTCTGATCAGAAAAGCTCGGGCTTAGTACGTTACTCGATTCCGAATAAGTCAAAATACCTTTTGCTTTAGGACCATCATCAGTAAAGCTGACGGTCATCATCCAACTTGAACCATAACGCACTTGATATCCTTGTGCGGTTAATCCTGATGCTGTCGCTTTACCTGTCACAACATCTAATACTGGTGCGTATTTATGTTGAGGGATTAAGGTGTCATCACCAGATAAGCTGGTTGAAAATACGTTGAATCCCCCCTCAGCATTATGACTACCAGGCCAAGGTAACTTAACCCCAGAAGCACTGCCATCAGGGAGTGACTTTTCAACAAATTGCACGTCCCCTAATGCAGCATCAACAGCAAAGCCTGCCGCTTCGAGATTCAACGCCGCATGGGCTAAAGCCATTAATGCGCTGCCATCAGTATTAAGCTTATTAGGTGTGCTTGCGGCGCTCATATAATCAAACGGCTCAGTTAACATAGTATTTTGATCAAATTGATGGGCAAACTCACGAATTAACGCTCCCCCTTTACTGTCATTATCTTGTTTACCGTTCCAGGCTTTTAATGCTGCACACGATGCTGAGATATCTTTAGACAATGTTGCACTCACCATCACAGGCGTAGAACCTTGTTGATCACATTGGCTAATTAAATCAGTTAACACAATTTCAGCGAGATAGGCGCGGTTAGATAACAAAGCAGCTTCTAATTCGTCAATATTAAATTTCCCGTCATCACCCGCAGCATCATTCATTAAGGTTAACCCCATGCGAGTGCGGAGCGACAATGGGCCTCGTTCTGGTCCGTATAAAGGAGAGAAGTTTTCTAAAGGAGCAGCAAGGTTGGTCGACCAAAATGAGTTATTTGAATTTTGTACAAAGTCACTTCGCTCAAGCTTGGGCGCACGCTCGTAAGGCATAGGCTCGCTAAAACTAAATGCGGAGGTATTACCAGGTAGAATAGTAAATCCCGCCTGTGCTTTAGCCGCAACAATCGCTGGGGTGGTTCTAATAATATCGATCATTAAATCAGAAAAACCCGGCACAGTAGAATCATCAATATAAAATGCATTACCTTCTTTATCGGCATACATGGTGTTATTGAATATTACCCCATCATAATTTTTAAACGCTTGTTGAAATTCATCTTTATTGCTAGCGAGGTTCATGGCTAACCAATGATCAATCGGATCTTTGTTGGCCATATTGGCATCTTGAATAAAGAAAGCTTGGCCATCATCCCACCCAAACGGCGCTAATGTGGGCGGCGCTTCAACCATTGGACCTTTAGCTGTGGTATAAATATCTTTTTCCGCCACCAGCATGCCTGCCGCGCCGCCATTAACTAATATCGAAACCGTTTCTTTGGTGATCGGCAATGGCAAACCGTCATACAAATATTGCAATCTATCACCTGAAACTAACTCAAGGTTATACATTACAAAGTGTTCGGCGGTAGAAAAGGTATGCGTCCAAGCAACATCTTTGTTAAAGCCTATGTTAACCAACCCTGGCATACCGACTAACGAACCGCCCATCACATCCATTTGTCCTGGGATGGTTAAATGTGACTGCCAAAAGCGTAAATTACCAGTATGCGGAAAATGTGGATTACCCAACACCATACCTTTGCCATTTTCGGTTTTGTCTTTGCCTAATCCCCAGCCATTAGATCCCAAATTACGAGGATTCGTTTCTGGAGTGGTAATGTTTGCCGCACGGGCAATTAAAGTGTTGTTCATATCATGTACAAACGCGGTCTGTGCTGCAGACGGTGCCGGCCCCACTATACGCGGTAAATATTCTTGGCCATCACCGGGGTTAGCATAAAAAATCAAATCTAAAAAGTTTGCCGCACCAGGTAATAATGCAATAGAAAATAAATAGCTGGCCACATCAACACCGGTAATGGGTTTAACCCACGGCTGACCGGCGCAAAATGGTTCGCCAGTTTGAGTCCCAGCTTCAATGTCGCTAAGATATTGATTATATCCAGCACTAAACCCTTCCATTAGTGCTCGCGAATTATAACTAAACTGCGAATATTGGTTTTCAGCAAGCTGGCGTATTTTTAACGCTTTATATGCAAAGTCGGAAATGAGGTTACCGTTATCTTCACTGGTCGGAAGACCAGTTGTAAAATCAAGCGATGCATGAGGACCAAAGTACATCGACCGTTCTGAATTGGCTTTGATAAATCCATCCGCCATCACACATAAATTATCCTGGGCTTGGGCATAACCGTTACCGAAACCAAGACTTTCTAAATTGTCAGCGGTAATGTGCGGCACCCCATATTGGGTACGACGAATTTGCGCTTTTAAAGTGCCATTAGGGGCAAAAGCTTGCAGTAGAGGAGCGGCTTCAGGCTCAGGTGTGACTTGAGGAGTTTTACCGTATTGAGTGTCGTCACCGCAACCAACAATAACCACGCTAGATGCGATACCCATGGCGAGTAAGGTTTTATTCAGTTTCATTATTATTATCCTGTTGTATCCCAATGCTAATAGCAAAATGGGTGAGGTACTTAATCCCTTATGCCTCAAATTAAGCTAACAGCACGACCAACATAACCCCAGTTACCTTGATACGAATGCGCCGTAGTTAATTACAACAAAGACATGCATTTCTATTTAAGCAATCATTGTGTCGCGTGTCTACACCTTGACAAAAATAGCCAACCTAATCTTAGAAAGGCACTGAACGCTATATCGCTAACTAAGATATAATTTATGCCCAATAAAAAACGCAACCCAAAAATATTATGATTATCTTTGGGTTGCGTTAGTATGGACATGAGATTAATCGAGCCGTTATTTATTCCACGGATTGTTTGGATCAAATGTCGGCTGAGGCTTATTTTTATTACTACGCTGTGTCGCTGCATCGCTGTCATTTGAACGACTCGATGATGAATATGAAACTGATGACGGAGAAGCATATGAACGACTTTGATTATGCTTCATTTGTTCATAATCGGCGGTTGCTTTGGCTTTCATTTCTGCGACTAACTCAACCGTTAAAGGTTGCGGTTTGCGTGGTAAAATACCGTCAGCAAAGCCACGTTCTCGGGGTTTTAGTTCAAATTGTGCAGAGTTACCTTTTGGCATACGCTTAAAACGATACAAATAAAAATTTTCAACGCGTTCTCTGGCCCATTCGGTTTTTTTAAGAAACTTAACACAAGCTTCTATATTGGGATTAGTGTTGAAACATTCTAAACGCAACGCGGCGTATAAAATTTTCCAATCATAAAATGCCACTAACTCAGAAATCATCGTTTCTGATTTTAAACCGTGAAGTGGATTATTTTGCTGCAGTTCTACCATGTTTTCTCATGACCTCAAAAAGCTGTCTCTACAATCTACATAGTTTACCGTGAAATGACGCTATCGTCTTTATGCATCTTGCATAGTCGCTGATGCGTATTGAAATTAAATGGACTTTCTTACAGATGACGCTTCACTATCACTTATTTCATTATTAAGCGTATAAGCGATAAATAGTGACACCCAAATAAACGACTTTATAAATTAACCAAACATCGCCTCCAAAAGACTCAACAGATACGCTAACTGTTGAGTTATCCGTAGGGGCTAAACATTTCAGTTTATGTGGCGATTTACAGCGGAATTTAGCTTACCAATCAGGTGCCAAGCTAAGTTGCTGAACTAAAGAGCTGAGCTAAAGTGCTAAACTAAAGTGCTGAGGCGCCTATAAAATCTTTTTTCAACGATAACCCATACGATGGCAAAATTAACACTACTCGACATCTCTGGTGTTGGGCATCAAGTTTTGTATTTCCATTGGCCAAGTAAACTTGAAACAAGCGCCCTTTTGCACACTCGTATCTAAGCTAATTTCGCCCCCCATGGCGACCACTATCTTTTTCACAATCGCTAATCCCATGCCACTGCCTTCCACTTCATCTCGAGGTTTTAAGGTGGTGAACATGGTAAATATTTTCTCAGAGAACTCATCAAGTATCCCTGGGCCATCATCTCTAACAACAAATTCATAAAAAGGAGCATTCACCACCATAGATACATATACAGTGCCTTTTCCGGTGTCATGATGTTTAATCGCATTATTAATCAGGTTTCTTATCACTTGCTCAAGTGGCACACTAGCAGTCGTTATGTCGGTTGTCGCGGACTCAAACTCCAGCGAAAAGGCATTTTTGGTATTGCATAAATCAAACACATTTTCGACCACAGACTTTATATTAATTGAATGAATAACATCGCCTTTTTTGCCCGCTCTTGAATAGGAGAGTAAGTCATCTAACAGTTTTTCCATCCGGCTAATACGACCACGCATTAAGCGTAAATGCTCAGCATCTTCATCTTCTAATTTGTCTTTTAAATCTTCTTCTAACCAGCTGGCTAATTGATCAATGCCGCGTAAAGGCGATTTAAGATCATGCGAGGCAACGTAGGCAAAGTTATCCAGTTCGGTATTACTTCTGGAAAGTTCCTCAATGAAATATTTGCGTTCTGAAATATCTTGCATGGTTCCTGCAAGCCTAACGGCTTTACCATTTTCATACTCTATAGTGCCCGCAACCTTGACCCATATGAGCTTATTGGCAGCATTAGTAAAACGCACCTCAACATTCCAATCTTTCCCCATTTCAATGGCTTCTGTAAGGGTTTTGCGGATAATCGGTTGTGAATCTGGCGTATAAAATGCAATTGCTTCGTCTAGAGATAATTTAGAACCCAATGGCAAGCCATGAATACGATAGGTCTCTTCAGAATAAAACAACTCGTTGGTGATTAAATCGAGCTCCCAGCCACCAATGCCAGCCATTTTACTGGTGCGGTCTAAATTTTCGGTGACCTTTTTTAATGCGCTTGCTTCGAGTTCGCTATCCGTTAAATCAACAATAGATGAAAGCAGTTTTTTACCTTTATGCGTTTCAATAGTGCATAACCCAATGGATAACGGGAATATAGTGCCATCTTTGCATAAACCACTAATATAATAGCGTTCGGTATCAATCTCTTCACCCGCGGCAATAAAGAACGATTGTCGCCAGGCTAAATGCTGTTCACGAAAAGACTCAGGCACCAGCATAGCAATATTGTTACCTAAGAGATCGTCTCTTGAATAACCAAACAACCTCTCAGTCTGTTTATTAACTAACTCAATAACGCCATTATAATCAACCAGCAAAACCGCATTGGGTAAGGTATCTACAACCATCTCAAACAAATGCTCTAATTGCCTTCTCAATGTGATGTCAACAATACCGCAAATAGCTTGTAACTCACCCTTATATTCAATAACACTCAAACCTATCTCAAGCGGTACTTCTTTGGCGGTTTTGTGTAAGCCATATAATTCTCGACCGCCGCCCATTAATTTAGTTTCAGGTGCAGAGAAAAACGCTTGCATAAAATTAGGGTGTATATGACAAAACCTTGCCGGTAATAGTACATTCATCGATTGGCCTAACAACTCACCTTGAGAGTAGCCAAAAATACGTTCAACTTGAGTATTGGCGAGGGTGATAATACCTTGTCGATTAACCACCATAATACCATTAGGGGCATGGCTTAATATTGAGTTTAGTTCTTGCTCCATAGTCAAAACAGTATTGAGGTGTTGTTGCTTAGCCTTTAATGCGACTTCATTTTTTGTGTTCTTCAATAGCAGTATTAAAATGCCAATAATGACCCAATACCAAAAAATCACCGTGAGTGTTTTGGTTATTGCTAGGTGATTATTTGCCACCGCAAGCACCACCACTTTTCGCTGTGTATTGGTGCTATCTAAGTAAACATTCTCCTCAGAAAAAAATAAGACCTTAAGCCAACTAAAAAAATCACTGTCATCCTTGGTGAGGTACATACCGTCACCAACATCAGTAAAATCGTCTTCTAGTGTGTATCGTTGACCAATATCAAAGCCAAAGGTTTTCGTCTTATCTGGATGAAGTAAGTAATCACCAGCATCATTGACTAAATAGATATTAATATTTGAGTAAGTGCTGGTGATATCTAGTTGAGAAAATAGTACTTCAGCAGACACATTAATCACGATTTGCCCAATCGATTCTTTTTGCGGTTTCGCTTGAGAAAAAACTAATGTACTCACCCGCATTACCGGTAAGTAAGGGAAGACAAGTGAGCCATTTTCTTGATTGAGATTAAAAGGCGATACGTATACATCACCCTCTTGTAATTTTTGAGCTTCAATAAAATAATCTCTATCACTTTTTTGTTGTAAAGATGAATCAGGTAACGCGATTACGCTACCTTTCATTCGTTCTACTCGAATCGTCTCAAAGCCGGTTTTACTATCAATAAAACGCGCTTGTTCTAGCTCAGGAATACTTTGAATATAATATTTAAATACGTCTTTTAAGTGAGCAATATGGGTATTAAATTGGGCTTGCTGTTCAGTGTCTAATACTGGTTGGTGAGCAAGTGATGCAATGCCTTTTACATCAGGCAGTTTAGATAGGAATAAAGTTTCACGTTTTAAGTTATCTATGTGTTCTCTAAGTATGTCGGCTTTCGCGCGCGCGACGGTATCAATTTCACGCTGTATCGAGCCGACTTCTTGCCAATAAACAAAATGACAAATAATCAGCATTAACACTGCCGCAAATACAAAAGTGATTGCCGATGAATGCGGTTTAATACGATTTAACAAAGGTATTTGCTTTAACATAATTATCTCAATAGTGTTTCATTACCAAATATGCAGTTCACTCACTATATGGCTAAATATTTAGCTTC
Source organism: Shewanella sp. SR43-4 (assembly GCF_014163845.1). NCBI lineage: Bacteria > Pseudomonadati > Pseudomonadota > Gammaproteobacteria > Alteromonadales > Shewanellaceae > Shewanella > Shewanella sp. SR43-4. The sequence goes on from NZ_JACJEB010000005.1 coordinate 154,051, forward strand.
AAAATCTGCGGCGCAAATCGGTTTAGAATAATAATAACCTTGTATCAAATCGCAGCCTTGAGATTGGCAAAAATCAAGCTGCTCTGCAGTTTCTACCCCTTCGGCAATCACACATAGTCCAAGGTATTTAGCAAAGTTAATCATGGCTTCAAGCACTTTATCTTGGGATTTTTTTTGCTTATAGGCAGCAATAAAACTCTTATCCACTTTTAAAGAATGAATAGGAAACAGGTGTAAATGTTTAATCGATGAATAGCCGGTACCAAAGTCATCCAAAGCTAATTTTACATTTTTTCTGGTCAGCTCATGGAGCCTTTCAACTATGTTTTCAGGGCTATGAATAATCGAGCTTTCAGTAATTTCTAGCTCTAAACAACATGGTGATAATTGACTCGATTCTAAGGCATGAGAAACTAAACTGAGCAATCGCACATCTTGTAATTGTAAGGCAGACAAATTGACCGATATGGTCAGCTCTTCGTCTAAGAGGTTATATTGCAACTGCCATTGCTTTAATTGATTACAAGCCGTTTGTAATACCCACTGACCGATCTCACTAATTAAGTTTAATTCTTCAGCCATATCAAGAAATACGCCTGGCGCTAAAACACCTCGGGTAGGATGATCCCAACGGATCAGTGCCTCAACCCCTTTAACTTTTTTCGTTTTTGTACAAATTTGAGGTTGGTAATAAACTACGAACTGCTCCAATTGCAGCGCATAAGACATTTCTTCTTCAAGAATGGCGTTGCTCTGTGTTTCTTGATGAAGAATATCGGTATACAAACAGAAGTGATTTCGACCGTTCTGCTTAGCTTTATACATGGCAATATCAGCACACTTCATCATTGCTTCAGGTGAAGAGGCAAACTCACCTAACATAGAAATACCAATACTGGCTGTTATCGAAAAAGCCGTATTTCCGACTTGTAAAGGAGGGGTCAATGCATCAATAACTTGAGTGGCAATGGCGAATGTTTGTTGCTCTGAATCAATATTATTCGCCAAAATAACGAATTCGTCACCGCCAAGACGCGCTAAACAATCACCGTCTTTAATTACTGAAGCTAATCTAGTGGCTACGTTTTGTAACAGCTTATCCCCAGTAAAATGGCCTAATGTGTCATTCACTTTTTTAAAATTGTCTAAATCGATAAACAGAAGCGCGATGTTATCACCGGTGAATAAAACTCTAGTACAAGCATCTTTAAGTGTTTTCTCAAAAGTATAACGATTGATTAATTGTGTTAATGAATCTCTATTTGCTAGCCATTCTAATGCGTTATTTTTCTCACGCACTACGCCTTCAAGAAACTGACGATGTTGCGCCTGACGGATAGTTCTCATTAAACGTTCGGAATTGACCTCGGTTTTTAACAGGAAGTCGTGCGCGCCAACATTGAGTGCATTTAATGATAAAATTTCATCTTCATGCTGACTCACCATAATAATCGTTGCGTCTGTTTTTTTTCGCGCTAATAGAACTTTAATTAATGCTAAACCGTCAATATCTGGCAACCGGTAATCAATCAAGAGCACATCAACAATGTTGTTTTCGAACTGAGCGATCCCTTCTGCGCCTGTTTTGGCCTCTATTATAATAATAGGCCGATGACTGGACATTAAAGCACGCCTAATTGATTTCCTATCCACAAGGTCGTCATCGATAATTAACAGCGTGATTGGTAACTCTTGGTTAGCAGCGACGTTATTCATTGTACGGCAACTCCACTACACGCCAATAATGCCCCAACATATCAACAATGTTCAAAAAGGATTCGCCAACTTGTTTTTTGACTATGTATCCAGCAACATTTTTTTTGTAGGCTAACATTTTATCTTGATCGTCACTTGAAGTAGTCAATATAAAGACAACACTTCCGCATAGGTCATCGTCAGCACGGAGTTCTTTCAAAAAGTCGATTCCGCCCATTCGAGGCATATTGATATCAAGTAAAATAATATAAGGTTTGGCAATGGCTTTTTTACGAAGCAGTTCTAGCGCTTCGATACCATCTTTGGCGCGTATGGTGGGATTAGCGATTCTAAGTTTCTTCAGGGCTCTTTCAATACCAAGGACATCTACATCGTCGTCATCAACAATAAATATTGTCACTTGCTTGTGTAGCAGAATGTTCTCGCGCATAAATATTTCATCATCCTTGACATGTTAACCATAATGATTAAGAACTGTTACGGTTCAGTCATCATAAAAATAATCGTAAAATAAAAAAGAGTTAAGATTATAATATTTAAAGTATTTAATGGCCTTATCACGCTGATATCAACACTAAAAATATCTTAATATCAGCGTTTATTTACTGATTGCTTGATACTATCTCACAAACATAATAGTTCAAAAATAAACCACAAATCAATATTAGCTCATCTTAAACAAAATAACCCTACTTAGTCGCATTTTTAATATTTAGCGAGCTAATCGATCATCAACTTAGGCTAACTGATTAAACATGAATGTTAACGATTTACGTCAACAACAACACGGCCGCGAACCTTACCTGCCAATAAGTCACTGGCGACATCAATCGCCTCAATCAAACTGATTTCATGAACTATGTCATCAAAAATGGCAGGATCAAGGATTTCACCAAGACGTTGCCATGCTTCAATACGATCGGCTAACGGTCGCATCACACTGTCAACACCCGCTAACGTCACACAGCGTAAAATGAAAGGCGCGACACTCGCTGGAAAATCCATCCCCTGTGCTAAACCACATGCAGCCACAGTCCCACCATATTTTGTACTGGCACACACATTGGCTAATGTATGACTGCCAACAGAATCTACCGCCCCAGCCCAACGCTCCTTAGCCAAAGGTCGACCAGCTTCTGATAAGCTCGCACGATCAATAATGTCTTTAGCGCCTAACTTTTTCAAATAATCACTTTGATCAACCCGCCCGGTAGATGCCACTACCTGATACCCAAGCTTGGCCAAAATTGCGATAGCAAAACTGCCGACACCGCCATTAGCACCGGTCACTAACACTTCACCCTTATCGGGTGTGACACCATTTTTCTCAAGTGCCATTACACATAACATTGCCGTGTAGCCTGCGGTGCCAATCGCCATGGCTTGCTGCGGGGAAAATGCGCTTGGTAGTGGAATGAGCCATTCACTTTTTAAACGTGCTTTAGTGGCTAAACCACCACAATGGGTTTCACCGACACCAAAACCATTCAATAATACCGTATCACCAGCGGCAAATTTATCACTATCGCTATGTTCGACTACGCCCACTAAATCAATACCAGGCACCATAGGAAATGTTCTCACCACAGGTGCTTTGCCTGTAATAGCGAGGGCATCTTTATAATTAAGCGTGCTATAAAGTACTTTTACCGTTACATCTCCTGCAGGAAGCACATTTTCATCAATGCTTTTCACTGTAGTACGATAACCTTGATCATCTTTTTCAATTAACATGCCATGAAACATTGCCTTCTCCTAATTTAGACTACTCGTCTATTAATGAATACATTTTGAGTGAACTTGTACCAACTTAAAATAGAGTGGCTAAGCTAAAATTACTTGGGTAATGCAGCCATAAAAAGATCGCAGTAATTATCCAGCGGTGTGGCCTGTTGCACCAACTTTGCTCGACTGACAGCCCCTTCCCAACCGACCCAAAAGTTTTCAGCTAAAAGTTGACAGTTTGCACTTTCTGCCAGCTCTCCATGTAATTGCGCCTCTTTAAGACACCGAGCTAGACAGTCTTGCCAACTCACCAATATCTCAATAATTTGCGGCCTAAAACTTTCTGGTAATACGCCAACTTCTTGCCCTAAGTTACCCACTAGACAACCACGCTTAAATTCATAACGGATCATGCCTGCTTTGGCATTGTCGACAAAATTCCTAATTCGCCTTAGTGGCAAAAATGATTCGTCCAGTAAATGAATTTCCAGCTTATGTAAAAAATAGTCGGCATAATTTTTCAATACCGCCTGACCAAATGCTTCTTTACTAGCAAAATAATGATAGAAGGAGCCTTTGGGGACGCCCACTTTTTTTAAAATCGGTTCAATACCCGATGAGGCAAAGCCTTGTTCTGTCAGTTGTTCGAGACCACTTCGAATAAGCTCAGCCCGTGTATCTGGATTATCACGCGACACTTTAGGAGGCCTTCCACGACGTGGTTTCTGGCTTGGACTTATATCTGCACTCATTATTATATCTAAGCTTAAATTGTTCATAACAATCATATTAGACCGAACGTCTAATTAAATACAATATTATTGTGTTTAAGCGCAACCTGGATCTCACATTCTTCAAATATCAACGCTATCACTGGGGCAACTTATGTTAATAATACATCAGATAAATGCCTAAGCCTGACTAAACTGAATAAGAATTTTAGATTGTTTAACAAGGTGATACTGGCAAAATTAGGTACTAGTAACCTCGATAAAATGTATCCACTACTTTACATAATCAACTCAACCCCAATTGCAAACCGAGCTGTTAACGCTAAAAGTGGCTTTGCGATACAAACTGTCAACCACAAAAATAATTTGAACAAAAACCATTTGAACTGTAATTATTAACAAGGTGAACTAATCGATAAATCCGCTGCGCGAACGTGCATATTGAATCGAGTAATTGATTAGTTAATCGCGCTATAACATAACGAGTCACTTTAACTGATATGAGAAATCATAGTCGGCAATAACAATAATGTTATAGCTTTACCATTTATCCTAACCCTCTATATGCATCAATAAAAAGTGTGTAAATCAATAAAACATAATGAAAAGTCTATTTACTTGTTACACATTAACTATCGAAAACAAACATAAGATGCTGAAATAAAATATAAAAATAATTATTCGATTAATATTTCGATGATTAAACACCCTATCAAAGACTCTGATATGCCAATCAAATGGCCCTAAAACAACAAAACTGATCCTACATATAAATAAAAAATATAATTTACAACAATTTATATTCTCATGAGAGTATTCAGCTACATGATTGAATAATAACAATCGTAAAAAAGCCCTCTCCAGCTCATCAAGTATGGCCCTGTCAGCTCAAATAGCATGGCCAATAACAGCATGCACAGTCGAGATAAAACCCTTTAAAGTAGCCTTATCCGATAATCAATTGGAAATTTGACGTCTAATCATGCTATTATGATTAGACCACTAACTATCTTGGTGGTTTTTTATTGTTAAATTTAAATCCTTAAACAATAAACCGATTAGCTCTAACCCAGGAGGACATTATGTCAACAGGCACTTTAAGCGAAGAAAATCTCATTACGAATATGTGGAACACAGTGACGTTAAAGCTGAAAGAAGCTTCGCAATTATTATGTTTGTGCGCTCTTTTAAGCACCTATCTCTTTGTTATGTTGAAACCTGAAGGGATTCAAAATCACAAAGCGTTGGGAGGCAAATAATTCATGCATTACCTAACCTATGTCTCATTAGCAATTTATTTCATGGTAATGCTAGGCATTGGATTGTTTGCTTATAAACAATCAACAAGCGATGTATCTGGCTATATTTTGGGTGGCCGAAAAGTCAGCCCACAAGTTACCGCACTATCAGCTGGCGCATCGGATATGAGTGGTTGGATGCTTATGGGCTTGCCTGGTGCAATGTTCTTAGTGGGTTTTGAAACCATCTATATTGCAATAGGCCTATTACTTGGTGCTCTGGTTAATTATTTAATTGTCGCGCCAAAACTGAGGGTTTATACCGAAGTAGCGGACAACTCGTTGACCATCCCAGAGTTTTTTGCAAAACGCTTTCATGCACCTAATAGCCATATACGGATTATCGCAGCGGTTATCATTGTCATCTTCTTTACCTTATATACCTCTGCAGGATTAGTTGCTGGCGGAAAGTTATTTGTTTCGGCATTTGATTTAAATTATGAACTTGGTCTGATAGTTACCTTAGGTGTTGTGGTTTCTTACACCCTACTCGGTGGTTTTTTAGCCGTGAGTATGACTGACTTTGTTCAAGGCTGTATTATGTTTGTTGCCTTGGTTTTGGTACCTATTGTTGCCTACCAAGAGTTTAGTAGTGCAGACAAAATGTTGGACTACGCTTATCAGTCGATTCCGCACTTTTCTGATGCTATGCAAAATGTCACCATACTCGGGTTAATTTCTAGTCTTTCTTGGGGATTAGGTTATTTTGGCCAACCGCATATTATTGTGCGTTTTATGGCTATCCGCTCAGTGTCTGATATCAAAATTGCCCGCAGAATTGGCATGAGCTGGATGACAGTCACTATCGTTGGTGCGCTGGCGACAGGTCTTGTTGGTATTGCTTATGCCAATAAATTTGATATGAAAGTCAGTGATCCTGAAACCATCTTTATTATATTTTCAGAATTATTGTTTAACCCTCTAATCAGTGGTTTCTTATTGGCAGCTATTTTAGCCGCGATTATGAGCACGATATCTTCACAGTTATTAGTATCGTCAAGCTCACTAACTGAAGATATCTATCGAGTGGTATCAAAGAAAGAATCAACTGAACAAGAAATGGTCAAAATGGGCCGTTATGGTGTAGCAGGCGTTGCCATTGTGGCGAGTTTGTTAGCACTTGATCGTTCTAACAGTATTTTATCGTTAGTGAGTAATGCTTGGGCTGGATTTGGTGCAGCGTTCGATCCATTAGTATTATTCAGTCTTTATAAACAAAACCTTACTCATAAAGCCGCTGTTGCGGGTATTGTCTCGGGTGCAGCTACCGTCCTCTTTTGGATATATGCTCCTGTACTTGGCGACGGCAAAGCATTAACCAGCGTGATTTATGAAATGATCCCAGGTTTTATTGTTAGTAGCGTAGTGATTTGGATTACCAGTGCTCTTGACTCGGATCCTTGTAATAAAACAGTCGATACCTTCCATGAAGCGAATCGTGTTTTAACCGAGCAACAGTAATGGAGAACAATACTATGTCAACTTCACATTGGAAACGGATTGTGGTTAAAGTGGGAAGCGCATTAATTGCGCCCCATCAACAAGGTTGTAGCAGCCATTATTTGTTAGGTATAGCCCAATTTATCGCGACCTGTCGTGCTCAAGGGTGCCAAGTAGTTTTGGTATCTTCGGGTTCAGTTGCCGCTGGTAAACATCGATTTGCTGAAACTGCAGAGCCAAGTATTTCACTTAAAAAAGCCATGGCTGCAGCAGGCCAGGCAGATATGATGGCGACCTGGGATAAGTTATTTGACTTCCCTTCGGCGCAGCTATTACTGACCCATGGTGATTTACGCGACCGTGACCGTTATATCAGCATTAAAAATACAATTTTTACTCTGTTAGACAATGGCTTGCTGCCCATTATTAACGAAAATGATGCTGTCACAGCAGCCAAATTACGTGTGGGTGATAATGATAATTTATCAGCCATGGTGGCAGCTGCAGCAGATGCTGATGCGTTAATTATTTGCTCTGACGTAAAAGGGCTTTATAACAAAAACCCTAATTTACATGAAGATGCCACACTAATTAAGCAAGTAAGTGAGATTAATGCTGAAATCTACGCAATGGCTGGCGGAGCGACCAGTAGTGTAGGTACTGGCGGGATGCAAACTAAAATCGAAGCGGCAGAGAAAGCGATTTCTCACGGAATTGAAACCATGATTGTCGATGGATTCGACGCAGATACCTTTAATCAACTTTTAAAAGGTCAGAATCCGGGCACGTTATTTACCCCGTATGATGTACCGATGCAAGAACACTTGCATTGGATGATGCATACCTCACAAATTCAAGGTGAGTTAATTGTCGACAATGACTTTAGCGCGGACCTTGAAGAACATGATACCCAACTAACCACTGACGATGTAGTGGCCGTAAGAGGCAACTTTTCCGTCGGCGATACTGTTTTAGTGCGCAAAGGCGATGGCACTAAATTGGCAAAAGCCAAATCAAACTACAGTAGTTGTTTATTACATTTTATTGCAGACCAGGAAGATCGTGAATTTGCCAATAACGCCCAACAAAAAACGGGCCCACTGATCTCTGACAAAAACATCGCCATTTTGGAGCATATATGAGTTTAATTAAAGATTTATCGCAAGCCGCAGCAACAGCTGCACAAACTCTAGCCCTATTAGATGAAAAAGTTAAAAACACCATCTTACTTGATATGGCTCGTGCGCTTAGGGCACACAGCGACGATATCATTAAAGCGAATTTATTAGATCTTGAACACGCCGAAAAAGCTGACTTAGGCGCGGCGATGATAGACAGATTGACACTGACACCTGATCGTATTGAATCCATGGCGGCAGGCATCGAAACCGTTGCATCATTACCCGATCCTGTCGGTATGGTGCGCGAAATATGCCAGCGACCTAATGGGCTTAACATTCAAAAAATGCGCGTGCCTTTAGGGGTTGTGTGCATGATTTATGAAGCACGCCCTAATGTTACCGCTGATGCCGGTGCGTTATGCTTTAAATCAGGTAATGCTGTGATATTGCGTGGTGGTAAAGAAGCGCTTAATTCAAGTAAAATCATTGCTTCTATCTTACAAAATGTGTTGCAAGTATATCAGTTACCTACCGCACTGATCACGGTTGTACCCGACCCAGATCGCGCTTTAATGCTGGAGCTCATGCAGCAACGTGACTTTATTGACGTGATTATTCCACGCGGTGGAGAAGGTTTGATCAACTTTGTGACAGATAACAGTAAAATCCCTGTTATTCAACACTTTAAAGGTGTTTGTCACTTATATGTCGATAAAGACGCAGACCTCGATATTGCAATGTCTTTATTACTGAATGGTAAAACCCAACGCACTGGCGTATGTAATGCCCTAGAGGGATTACTGGTACATCAAGACGTAGCAGCCACATTTTTACCGAAAGTAGCAGCCGAGCTTGCCGCTCATAAAGTACGTATTAATGTCAGCAAGAATGCCCAACAATACTTTGAGCATGCTAATGTTATTAGCGATGATGATTTTGGCCAAGAGTATTTAGATTTAGAAATTGCTATTCGCCAAGTGACTGACTTTGACCATGCGATTAATCATATTCGTCGCTTTGGTAGCCATCACACAGAAGTGATTTGTACTCAAAATGAGTTAACGGCTACGCGTTTTCAACGCACAGTGGATGCCTCAGTCGTGATGGTAAATGCATCATCACGTTTTTCTGATGGTAGCGAACTCGGTCTAGGTGCAGAAATTGGTATTGCGACCAGTAAATTACATGCCTATGGCCCAATGGGCCTTGAGTCACTCACGACTGAGAAATACTTAGTCAGTGGTGAAGGTCAAGTTCGCGCATAATCCAATCGGCACCACAGATAAAAGGCCAAGCGAAAGCATGGCCTTTTCTTTTTAGCGACACTTTCGGAGGTTCCCATCGTTCAACATCAGTCATTAGATCCCAATACCTGTATCGCCTTTATCGGTGGTGGCAACATGGCCAGAGCTATTATCAGCGGCCTACTGAAACAAGGTCACAACAGTGCCAATATTCTAGTGTGCGCCCCAAGTCAAACCACCCGACACGACTTAATCGATACATTCAATGTAAAAGTACATCAAGACAATACCGCCGCAGTTGCGTTTGCAGATGTCATCATTATTGCCGTTAAACCTTTTGTTGTACCGGTAGTGTGTGAGCAATTAAGTGAAGTGATGCAGCACGATAACCGTAAATTAGTTATCTCAATTGCCGCAGGAGTCAAACATGCCACACTGCGCCAGAAATTACATTTTTCACCCAAAGTCATTTGCGCCATGCCAAACTTACCGACCTCCATTGGTGAAGGATTAACAGGTTTATACGCAAGTCCCGACACTCACAAACATGATATTGCCCTAGCAGAAAGACTCATGCGGGCTGTTGGTGAAACGGTATGGTTAACAGAAGAAAGCCAAATGTCGACCATAGTGGCGGCGGCGGGTAGCTCTCCAGCGTATTTATTCTTATTTTTAGAAGCAATGGAAAAAGCGGCTGTCGAACAAGGGCTGCCACAAGAAACTGCCACTAAAGCAGTGCTTCAAAGTGCAATGGGAGCAATATCTATGGCGATGAAGAGTCAGCATAATTTGGCTAACCTGCGCCACCAAGTGACCTCCCCTAAGGGCACAACAGAACAGGCAATATTGGCATTTCAAGATGGCGATCTCGATGAGCTTGTCGCCAATGCAATGGCGTGTGCAACATCAAGAGCAAAAGAGTTATCTATTGGTTAGCTCGATGAACTAGGCTGATGTTAATACCATTGGCCCAATGGCACTGTTCTGGCTGAGAATGACTTGATTATCGCCCGCACTCACTGATGACAGGCTCACGAGTAGCTTACGCCTCGCTCACAGTAACTCTTGTTTGATCAGCTTCAGTAGAAAGGTTTCTCGTTCAATCGATAAGCCTTTTTTACTGCTATTGGCAATCGTATCTAAGTTATGCGCTATAGCCTCATCAATATCAATCCACACCGGCACCATGCCATTATTGATTTCATGGGCTTCAAATTGAGTCTCACCCAGCTGACTGTCGATCTCACAAGTGAAGCAATAAGACAGCATGTTCACCGATGTATAACCCTCTCGCTGCCATGGGCGGTATTCTTCATATAAGCCAAATTCCTTAATATTGCGGATCTCTTGCGCGCCGGTTTCCTCTTGTAACTCCCGAATGAGCCCTTGCTCTATCTCCTCGCCCGCATCGACTCCACCACCTGGTAATGAATAGTCATGATAACGTTGGGTATAAAGCATCAATATTTGATTATCACGAATGACAATTGCACGGGCAGCAATACGAGTCAGCATAGTTTTTTGATTGGCATCAATAAATTCTGCAGGAGTATCAATATGATAACGAGTGGTTAAATAGCGCATTATACGGGTTCATCGCAATAAAAAGCGCATGATACTGTGCCAGAGCTCAGGCTTCAAGTGTGCGTATACACTCATTCAATAGCTGCTTATAAACAAGTTAACACCCGTTTATTGCAAAATATACTCACTCAAACAGTGAAGCTAACTAATGTCACCTTAGTGATTATCAATATAGACAATGGCATAGCTAAAATAGCCTATACTCATACAGACAAATTATTGAGCATTAGAGGCTGTTGGGTTCGCCGCTGAACTAAAGACAATCAAAAGAAGTATCCATCAGCCATACAATAAACAGCTTATCTCGGGGCTCTACGCTAATTATCATCAAGTTAAGTCTGTTTTAACCGAGTCATACAATAATAAGATTTGTTTCGATACCACAGCACATAAAACAACTGACTAGGTGGCCGTTATTATTATATTTTCTCTCATAATCATTATTGCTGGTGCTCGCATAATCTGAAATATAGCCCCTATTATTACCAGGCTTAACGGTTAGCATTGATAGAATTTTACTTTGGAATTTGCTTACGATGAAATTTTGGTTAAAACAATTCGCCCAATATCCACCAGATCATCCCGATTACTGGCGAGTCCAATTAATCGGCTATACATTGCTGATTACAATGAGCTACTTTTTCATTCTTGCCCTGATTAATCTTTTGTATTTTAACAGCTTGGAATACACCTTACTCGATAGTGTTGGCTTATGTATTTCATTTGTTATTTTCTACCATTTCCGCAAAACAGGACGTGTTAAAATAGCCTCTTGGGCGACCACCATAATGGTAAGCAGCTTAATCATGCTATTTGCCATTTCGGCTAAGGGTCAATCCTACTCATTATTTTGGTCAACGCTCGTCCCACTGATTTCATTTTTTCTTATAGGACGGAAATGGGGAACACTAATTTCATGCCTCACCTTCGCCGTATGTGCTTTTTTGGTGTACCAGCAAACTCAAGACCCTGAGCCTGTAACGATTAGAACTCAAGCCTTATTTAATATTATCGAAGTGTGTATAGCACAAGTTTTACTGATTAGGTTTTACGAAAAAACTCGTTTTTCCGGCTATCAGAAACTCGCACTTCGCAATTTAGAAATCCAAAAAATGGCTGAAACAGATAAACTCACCGGGCTGTATAACCGCGACAAACTCGATAAGGTTCTAGAACAACTGCTGACCATTAAAGCCGTGAATAACGACGTAATGCCTGATTCTGGCAGCCGAGATAATAAATCGCCATCGATTGATATTGGCGGAGATGATAAAAACCCCACCGAACCAAGGTTACTTAAGCTGATATCTCGTTTTCAATCGCCTATTTCGGTAGTGATGATCGACATCGATCATTTTAAACGCATCAATGATAATCACGGTCATCTGGTAGGTGATAAAGTCTTATGTGAATTGGCGCATTTACTCCAAAGCCAAATGCGCAATAATGATTTACTAGTACGTTGGGGAGGTGAAGAGTTTGTGATGGTATTACTCAATACAACCTTAAATGACACCATAGAGCTAACCGAAAGATTACGCCAATATGTCGCCAAGCAAAATATTCAAGGTCTGGCACTCACAATAAGCTTAGGCGTTGCACAATACAATTCACAAGACTCTGCTGACAGCATATTAGAGCGTGCAGACAAAGCCTTATACAAAGCTAAATCACAAGGGCGCAATTGCGTGGCAGTGGCTTAATAAATGTAAATGCCACTGCATAATCAATATCAAGCAATGACATAGCATAGTAAGCTTTTTAATTGGCTTTATTAATTGCCTCACTCAGCTCGCTATCGAGTATTTTAGGCACATAATGTTTGCCATTAATACGCTGAATAATTTGGGTCGCGGTTAAATCATGTACCACATTAATCACTGTCGATGCGGCATCGGTGATTGCACCAATGACCACTAAAATAGGGATAACTTCCATCGGTAAACCTAAGGTAGTCACAATAAAAATTTCGCCTAAAAATGCTCCCCCCGGGACTCCGCCAATGATAAATGCAGACAATACCGAAATCAAAATCGTCAGCATAAACACATCTGGAGTAAAATCGAGACCTAATAGCGAATAGATAAACACGATTTTTAGCGCGGTGATCGCTGCTGCACCACCTTTATTAAGATTCACTAATAATGGCAAACTAATCTCTGCAATTTGCTCGTTTAAGCCCATTTTAGCGGCGCTACGAATGGTCACAGGTAATGTCGCTAATGATGAACTAGTGCCTAATGCCGTCACTGCGGGTTCAAGCATATGTTGCCAAAACTGCTTAACCCCTTTTACTCCGCCACCAATCCATGCGTATAGGGTTGAACCTAAGGTAATATATAACGCCATTGCGACAAAAAATAATCCAACAGCTCGAGCAAACGTGCCCATTAACTCAGTATCTTGGCTAGCCATGGTCGCAGCAAAATAAGCTCCAAGCCCAATAGGCGCAACATACATTAATAGCGAAATAACTTTCATGATCACAGTATTTAAACTGTCTAGCATACGTCCAACTCTCTGGCCATCTTCACCTGATTGACCAATGGCCACACCGCCAATCACCGACATAATGATCAAAGCCAAAATGTTTGATTTAGATAATAAACCAACAAAATCATTGGTGGTTAACAAGCTAACAAAATCCATACCGCCTGATGCAGCATCAACCGTATTGGCTAAATCAAGTGTCACGCCTTGGGCAGGATCGTACGCTAACGCCAGCAATACGACACCGACAGCGGGAATAATTGCCATCACAATTGATACCAGCATAATCGACACCAGTATCGCGCCTAATTTCTTTAAATCCGTCATGTGCGCGATAGATGACATCACGCTCACAGCCACTAGAGGTACGATGATCATAAACAATAGATTAAGGAAAATTTGCCCTATCGGCTTGAGCTTTATGGCGAGTTCAGGCGCTAAGCCACCGAATAGCCCACCAAGCAATAAAGCACCCAACAATATAATTGACGAACGATAAGCACGTAGGCTACTGAACATAATGGCTCCTAAAGACAGTTAATCAACACAAAAAATGGCCAGCAAACACGGCCTAAGGAACACTTAACGTACAAGCTAGTAATAAGTTAACTTTTAAATACAGTCACTTATCACTCAGTTGAGCGGTATTTCTCACGAAAACATGTGACGACAAGATGATGGTTTGAACTAAAATATGGCACAAAACCAATAAGATACCAACAACAACCGTACTTCAGCAATCGTTAATAATAACTGTACCATCCACAACACTGTAGGTCGGTTAATTCTAGGCTGATTAATATGCTTTTGTAGTAGCAACTCAAGAATCATTTGTTATAGCAAGAACAAAAAATGACAGGACTAGGCTTAAATCAATATCAGATGAAGGGTATCAAGCAGCTAAGCAAATAACTTCGCTAATCAGAACCTTGAATAACATACCAAGCGAATAGAGGAAGCTTACACACAAGTAAGCTTCCTAAAGTGACATTACATGACGATATAGATGGGCCAACCAAGAAGACCGACTAAACCTTCCTTGTATTCAAATCGCTCTAATCGCTCAGGAGAGGCATTTTGAGCAGCCAACTCTTGATAACTTCGAGAGAAATTTAATGTGCGTAGCAGTGCAGAGTTAAAGTTTTTACCTAAATCCAAACGGATAGCAGCTTCAAGCTCCTTAGGTAACTCAGCCAGGGCGAGCTTAGTTTGTTGCTCGATAAATTCGAGACTAAACCACTGCGGCTGAAGTTCTACACTCGTCATACGCCGTTTAAGATCTGGGCGCACTTTTTTACCGTCGAAAAATATCCGATAAAGCACAGCTTCTGCCAAGGTACTTTCCAGATTGATATAATCCATAGGGTCAAAGGTGCCAGCAATATAAAACTGAGCTAACAATGCATTAATAGATTGCTGGCGATTATGCTCGGTTAAGGCTTCTTGATAATAAACCCAACCTTGCCACTCATCACAATCCGGTGGACTCGACACTTGATCAAGCAAGATTTTATCCACATCGCCATAAACCGATTTGCCATGAAGCCTGTACTGGCTCACTTTAGTTAGCATACCCCAGCCTTTCTGAAACGACTTAACCACGCCGTCATCATTGAGCAGCAACGCAATAGCATTATCTTGATTTTGGTCCGACAACGCCATCAAACCAATACTCACAATACCAATCACATCTTGCGCCGCTTCTTCAAGCAAATGCATTTTATACTTGTTATAAAACTTATCTGCGAACTTAAGGCTCATCAAAATGGCTTTCGCTTTGATCTGTCCCAATTGCTCATTACTAAGCACATCTTCGGTTCGGCCATAAGCCAACACCCGACTCAAATAGGGACCCTGATTTTCGTCACGTAATACCAATTGCATTTGCAGAACCCTTAATCAAGAAAGCTAAACATGTCATCAACTTCAGCATACTCGTCAGTGACTTGGTTCTTTTCTTTCGCCTGAATCACTAATTCACTGGCAAATTGGCTGATAATTAACTGCCAGTCAGAGCCAGTATTACGCAGCATGTTCTTAATCGACTTCTCGACATTAGGTGCTCTATCGCGGATCAGCGCCAGCAAACTTCGCGGATCATCAATGCTCAGACTATGAGCTTCTTCATCGGCTTGCCAATCAGAATACCCCACGGTTTCCTCATCCGCTTCATCATCAAAAGTATCGTTAATCTCATCTTCATCATCACTGCTACCACCTAAGATAAGCTCAATAAATGGGATCGATAGATAAAACAGTGCCGCTGGGTCTTCAGCCAAACATTCTAAAATAGCAGTTTGTTTTTCTTCGCTGTCCTGGATACGGATAAGGTAAGTCATAAAATCAAACGTATGATGCATTAACTCTTCAGCATTACTCTTGATTTTTTCTTCCCAGTAAAGCGGTTGCTGGCAGACGATGTCACGGATCTGTTCTGGCGACATAAGCTCAGACATGATCGATGGACACGAAATATCATGCTGACTGTTAATTTGCGTCAGCGTAACTATGTCCATTTTTTCTATAACTTCAACCAACTGATCATCAGACATTGACGACGCAATTAACTCAAATCTCTTGCTTGCCTGTTTAGGCTCAACATTCGCCAGCTCTTGTATTTCAGCGGCGGTTATTTCAATGAGACTGTTCATTCGATATCCTCATCATATTGGTCATAATAACCTTCTTCATCGCTATCATAGTCATTGTCGTCATCGTTCTCATCACGCTCATGCTCATGAAGACCATCAGAATCATCCTCATCAGCGATTTGCTTGGGCGCTGATTCTCCCTGCGTCTCCAACAAATACACCACAGCACAACTTTCAATGAGCAGATCTTCGCTGTATTTGCGTACCGCAAGTGCCAGAGGTAGATCTGCATTGTTAAATGCAATCGTGGTTTTAAACTCATCCCAAGTAGGATGAATATTCAAGCTAATCCAATGTGCCCATTGACGCTTTGATTCAGGAGAGAACTTGACTCTATCATAAAGCGCTACCGGTAAATATTCAGGGACAGAATCGAGCATCCCAGGATCGGCCAACAATATCGCTCTGATTTGGCAGGTAAACTTTGCTAGTGCATCGGGCGTATCAGGATCGTTATAAGATTCGATATTGTCATGGGCATTATTTTTTAGCTCATTAATGCGTGAAATATTAAGATGTTTAGCCATGGGATACTCAGGAATAATATTCGTCCCACAACTCCCGCATTGCGGCAGTGGGATCAGTGACAATTACGTTGTTAAAATCATTGATAAACGCATTTCGCTGCTTTTTATCTGATAACACTTCGTAAGCTTTTTTGACTCGTTGGAGCTGAACCGATGCTTGTTGTTTCTCATCATCAGACGCCCCAAGTAACTTGTCAGGATGGTACTTGTTCGATAAACGTTTATAGGCTTTTTTTATGTCATCTTCTTTGGCATTGGGTCTAACGCCCAGTACACTAAAGTGGTTAATCATAGTTATTCCTGCAGGCGATGTGGCAGTGATTGCGAGATAAAAAAGTCTGTGAATAGATAATTTTTTAGCCCGCTATTATATCAACATTCACAGGCTAGCAGCAAACATAAACAACAGTTAACTGCTAATCATTTAAAGCGCCAATAACCTATCAAAAATACTGTTGTCTTAAGTGGGGTTGATGTTTGCTGCCGTTAAGATGTCACCAGCCAAGCTTAATCAAGTGTGATGCATCATATTCACCGCCATAGATTGACTAGCATGGCGCTCAAATGGAAAACAAAGGCAGAAATTAGCCCGTATTAATCAAACTCACAAACTCGTTCATTGCTGGAGACACACTGTATTTACGGGTAATAAACACTGTGTTACCTGATTGAATATGTTGCAATGGCCGATAATGCAAATTAAATAATTTTTCAGCCGATTTGGCAATACCACTACTGACAATGGCATAACCAATATCGTGCTTTA
The DNA here is from genome assembly GCF_014163845.1 of Shewanella sp. SR43-4. Lineage (NCBI taxonomy): Bacteria > Pseudomonadati > Pseudomonadota > Gammaproteobacteria > Alteromonadales > Shewanellaceae > Shewanella > Shewanella sp. SR43-4. The sequence goes on from NZ_JACJEB010000005.1 coordinate 171,344, forward strand.
CCGCACTGACTAAATGAAATAGCGAATCAGTTTCTAACACCACATTAAAACGTAACTGAGATTGTGCCAGCGCATTATCAATATATTGCCTAAACTGCATATTTTGGCTTAACAATACCAATGGCCTTTGCTGCAAATCCTTAAGGGCTAATGCCCCATCGCTCTGTGGGGTATCAAGTTGCGACACTAATGTTTGACTTGCTAGCACGGCCATATCGTTATCTATTTGAGGATAAAAATAAAATGTACGCCGATTCGCCTCAGTAAGATTGTCATCAAACCCCAAACCTATGTCGATTTGATGTAAGGTCAGTTGCTCGATGAGCTTTTCATTAGTGGTCACCAACAAGGTAATCGTAATATTAGGATGCAGCTCATTGAATTGTTTAATGATCGGCATAATATCCACACTCGACTGCGGCACAATACCAATCCGAAGAGAACCAATTAACGGCCCACTAAATACACTGAGTTCTTGCTTTAACGCCACTTGATCCAAGAGCATTTTTTCAGCATAGCGCAACACAATCTGCCCAGCATCGGTTAACGCGACAAACTGACTGCCACGCACCACCAGCTCAGTACCAAAACTTTTTTCTAAAGCCGTGATACTGGCCGATAAGGTAGGCTGAGTAATATGGCAAGCCTTGGCTGCTTTAGCAAAATGCTTAAACTTTGCTAGCTCATAAAAATAATGTAACTGTCTAAGATTCATCCCTCGCCCTTAATACTAGCTATCAATTTCAACATATTAATAGATAAAAACTATCACCGCATAAATTTGTTTGATTGGCTTTGTGCATTAGCGGTCACTAAACTGTGATTAAGATCCCGTTTTGAGTCTACGCCCATGAATGCTGCATACAAATGGTTACCCCCCATAGAACATCTGGTAGAGGAAGCGGCGGCTGCCATTAGCATTAACGGCATTAACTATGCTGTGATGATGGTAACGCCAGATAACATTGAAGACTTTGCCATTGGTTTTTTGTTTTCAGAAGCGATTATTCAACACGATCATGACGTGCATGATATTCAAATAACGCCATCTGATAACGGCTTTATTATTGAAGTAACCATTTCTAATCGTTGTCTATATGCCTTAAACAGTAAAAAACGTCGACTCGTTGGGGCTACCGGTTGCGGGATTTGCGGGGTTGAAGCAATAGAACATGCACTGCCACAATTATCCATATTGCCCATCACCCGTCCCATTGACATTACTGATGTTGAAAGCCTGAAACAGCGCATAACTGACAGCCAAATAAAAGCGCAGCAAAGTGGCGCAATACACGCTGCCCTGGGCTTAACCGCACAAGGCGATATTGTTGCCTGTCGTGAAGACATCGGCCGCCATAATGCCCTAGATAAACTTATCGGCATGTTATTAAGGCAAACAACTACGACTCAAGAAACATCATGTAATACCTTATTAATTACCAGTCGTTGCAGTAGTGAGTTAATCCATAAAGCGGTTCTTTTTGGCGCTAATAACCTTATTAGTCTTGCCTCGCCCAGCCAACTCGCAGTCAAACTGGCACTACAATATAACCTTAATATTATTCACATCCCCAAGTATTCAGCGCCTATTTATTATTCAAATTACGATGCTCATTTCGATGTTAACCGTTTATCGCTGAGCTCTATCGGAGAAATCAATGTCTAGTCATTATCAAAAACCAACCAAAGCCGGTGGCTTTCCTTCACTGCAAGCGACGTTTACTCATGTACTGCGTAGCCAACAGACCAAGCAAAATCTCAAAAACTTACTTCGCGTTAACCAAACCGATGGTTTTGATTGCCCAGGTTGTGCATGGGGTGATAACAAACAAGGTGCATTTCAGTTTTGCGAAAATGGTGCTAAAGCAGTGGCATGGGAGTCGACCGGTAAAGGAGTTGGACGCGAGTTTTTCAGCCAATATTCAGTGCGCCAACTGGCAAAACAAACGGACTATTGGTTAGAGTATCAGGGCCGTTTAACCGAACCGATGCGCTTTAATGCTGTCACAGATCACTATGAACCGGTTACCTGGTCTGAAGCTTTTTCGATCATCGCCACCAAGCTCAACAGCTTAAGTCGCCCTGATCAAGTTGAGTTTTACACTTCTGGCCGCGCCAGTAACGAAGCCTCTTATCTTTACCAATTATTTGGGCGGCTGTATGGCACCAATAATTTTCCCGATTGCTCTAATATGTGCCATGAAGCCAGCGGGGTTGCACTAACTAAATCAATCGGCATTGGTAAAGGTACCGTGGTACTTGAAGACTTTGACGCCGCGGAAGCCATTTTTGTGTTTGGCCAAAACCCTGGTACCAACCACCCCAGAATGATGAATACTCTGCGTAAGGCTGCCAAGCAAGGCTGTAAAATTGTGACCTTTAATAATCTTAAAGAAGTCGCCTTAGAAAAATTCGCCAGTCCACAAAATCCCATAGAATTGCTCACTCCAGCAGCCACCACCATTAGTCACTTGTATTTAACCCCTAAGTTGGGCGGCGATATGGCAGCAGCACGCGGTATGGCTAAATTTATTATTGAACAACGTCCAGACAAAATTGACCATGACTTTATTCAACAGCACAGTGCGTTTTTTGAAGACTATCAACACAAAGTTAAGCACACGAGCTGGGATAAAATTGAACAACAATCTGGGCTAACAAAAGCACAGATTATTCAAGCGGCCACGCTGTTCAGTAACAGTAAAACCGTGATCAGCTGCTGGGCCATGGGGTTAACTCAGCACAAGCATTCGGTCGACATCATAAGTGAAGTAATTAACCTGCACCTTCTGTGTGGTCAAATAGGTAAAAAAGGCGCTGGATTATGCCCTGTCCGTGGCCACAGTAATGTGCAAGGTAACCGCACTATGGGCATTAATGAAAAGCCATCTGCCGATTTTATCGATAAATTGGATAATTACTTTGCTACCACCTTACCGCGCCTAGCGGGCCACAATGTGGTTGAAGCACTGAAAGCGCTGCACAGTAAACAGAGTAAAGTGCTAATATGCTTAGGCGGTAATCTTGCAGCGGCGGCACCTGATACCGACTTTACTTACCAAGCAATGCGCAATGCTGAACTCAATGTGCAAATTAGCACCAAACTTAATCGCAGCCACTTACAAGTGACTCACGATGCATTAATTTTACCTTGCCTAGGTCGCACCGAATTAGACCAGCAAGTTAGCGGTATTCAAAAAATCACCGTTGAAGACACCTTCAGCATGGTTCATGCGTCAACAGGTATGACCGACCCAGTCTCAGAACAGTGTTTATCTGAAATCGATATTGTCGCCCAAATGGCTCATGCTACCTTCAGTCATCTCAATCACAGCCATACTAATCAAAGTCATGCAGGCAATAAGCTCAACTGGCTAGCTCTGCGCGACGACTATAGCCTTATCCGCAATCTTATTGAAAACACGATTACTGGATTTAGCGATTTTAATCAACGAATCGAACAACCAGCCGGATTTTATCTCGGCAATAGCGCAGCTGTGCTGGTTTGGAATACCAGTAATCAATTAGCTCAATTTAATCCGAGTGAGTTGCCCGATTCTGTCATCGCAGATTGTTCAAGCAACGCTCAAACAACTCAGTTATCCGCCGAACAACACCCTATTTTGTTACTGCAAAGTCTGCGGTCTCACGACCAGTACAACACCACGATTTACGGCATGGACGATCGATATCGCGGTATTAAAGGCAAGCGGAATGTATTGTTCATGAACCAACAAGATGCCGTTCAGCTTAATCTCGTTGAAGACCAACTTATTGATATACAGTCTATCGCCAACGACAACATCGTTCGCAAAGTATCAGGCTTCAGTGTGGTTTTTTATGATATCCCGCGCGGTAACATTGCCGCCTATTACCCTGAAACAAATCCGCTAGTCTCCATTAACAGTGTCGGAGTCGGTTCATCTACCCCAACATCAAAATCGATCCCGGTGATCATTACGCCATCAAGTAAACAAGTGATTAATGTGGCACTAGTATAAGAGTGTCGAAAGACACTCTTTCACAAAAAATCTATGACTAAGCGTAAATAATACCAATGCCATTTGTGTAAACACTGGCATTGGTATTAGCGGTCATATTAGGGGGCATATTAAGAGTCCATGTTAGCGAGTTATAATGCGCCAGCTTACAAAGAGTGATGATTTGTCAGTAAACACCTTAACCACAGTGGTCAGTAAATCAATTAACCTTAGCTTGGGTTAAATAGCCGCACGACGAATTACAGTAAAGCTTGAAACCTACTCAATCACGCCATCTTTACACTTCTTTAATTGAATAATTAAATGAGATTAATTATCATTCCCTAGATTGTGGTTTGATGATTAAATTGAAAACACAATAAAAATCAGCTGGTTTATAACCAGCTGCAATTCGACAGTGTGTAATAGAGTAAACAAAATGAGCATGGTTTCGGCGTTAAAATGGTTTCATAACTGGGTAGGTTTTTTCATTAGTATCACAATGCTAATTGTATTAACGACAGGCGTTTATTTAGGGAGCGTTGATTTACTTAAACGCACAGACAACAAAGGTCAGGCATTTGTGCCGCTCACCCTTGAACAAAAAGCCGATACGGTAAGCCGTTTATTCGAGCGCTACCCTAGCATGAGTACTATTCGTTTTCCGACCGAGCATACCCCATATATTCAAGCTAGTACTCGGGGTAAAGCGATAGCCCTAGACAATCAACTCAATGAACTCAGCAGTAGCTCTTCATTTGACTTACCTTTCTATGAAACGGCTTTCTGGTTACATCGTAATTTTCTGATCGATAATGGCGGCAAATACATCAATGCTTGGGCTTCGCTGGCTGGCGGTATTGTCACCTTAATTGGTATTTATCTGTGGTGGCGAGTTCGTAAGGGATTTCGACTAAAGCAGAGCTTGCCTAAAAATACTCGCTCAAGCAGTTTGCTTAAAAGCCATATTCAATTAGGACTGTTTATTTCAGTACCGTTATTTATATTGTGTGTCAGTGGTTTTTTAATTACTTATAACAGTTTATGGACTGGTGCTCTCAAACCAAAAGCCGCACTAGAGCAAGTTGCTTATCCTGTTAGCCAAGCAAACGATTGGTTAAGTCAGCTCACTAGCGCACAGCAAATTTGGCCTGAGGCAGAACTGATCTCTGTGAGTAAGCCTCGCTCAACACCGAATAAAGGCCCACAGCCTGATAGCGACACGCCACAACAGCTGATATATAGCATCCAATTTGATCAACATCAGGGTGTTTGGTTACGAGAAGCCGACCGTATCAGCATCAATTACCAACAAGGCACAATTGAATCGGTACTCAAACACAGTGACAGATCATTTGCAGGTAAAGTGGCTAGCTTTGTTAGACCATTACATGATGGACTTAATATGCCTGCCAGTTATGTCATGCTGATCACCTTGGTATCGCTTATTGGCACCTTGATTCTTTCATTCAGTGTGGTGACCTTTTCCCGCCGTACTTTTAGTCGTAAAAAAGCCAGTTAACGAACGGCCCACAGTGTTGCGCTTCATTTCCCTCATATATCGACGGCAATGTAGCGCAGCATGCAATAAAACCGTTAGTTAAACGCCATATAAGGTCACCACCACCGCACCACCTAAGCCAACATTGTGTTGTAGGGCAAATTTGGCATTATCCACTTGCCTATTTCCGGCTTGGCCGCGTAAATGCCACGTTAATTCAGTACATTGTGCTAGCCCAGTCGCACCAATAGGGTGCCCCTTAGACATCAAGCCCCCAGACGGACCAATAACGTATTGGCCACCATAGGTATTGTCACCGTTGGCAATCAATTCTGCAGCGCCGCCTTCAGCACATAAACCTAATGCTTCGTACGTGATCACTTCATTAGGGGTAAAACAGTCATGTAACTCAATCACATCGATATCAGCAGGACCAATACCGGCCTGGTGGTAAACCTGCTCAGCTGCCCGTTGTGTCATGCCTTTACCAACGGCATACATTGGATCTTGCCACGACAGCTCGGTATCCGTCGCCATTGCCTGCGCAATAATATTTACCTTGGATGTAATCCCGTGTTTGCGAGCAAATTGCTCGCTGCACACTATGGTTGCAGCAGCACCGCAGGTTGGTGGACATGCCATAAGCCGAGTTAAGTAACTATCATAGATAACTTTATCATCAAGCACTTGCTGGTAAGTTAATGGCGTTGAAAACATAGAGTACGGATTCTGTAATGCATGACGCCGCGACTTTTCAGCTACCTTAGCAAAAATATCAGCGCCTACATGATACTGGTCCATATAGTGACGCCCGGCAGCACCAAAGGCGCGAAGTGCGATTGGGCCTTGTGGGGCATTGAATTGTTGTAACACGGGGTCAAGACGCTCGAACGGACTTTCTCTGTCTGTCCAGTGAGAGCCCAATGCTCCAGGTTGCATTTCTTCAAAGCCAAATGCTAATGCGCAATCCACTTGGCCTGACAATACCGCCTGGCGCGCTAAAAATAACGCTGTCGAACCACTAGAGCAATTATTGTTGACGTTAATGATCGCAATACCGCTTTGAATGACATCGTAAAATGCATGCTGAGCGCAGGTACTATCGCCATAAATATATGCACCATAAGCCTGCTCGATCAATTTAGCATCAAGGTTGGCATCGGTTAATGCTAACCTAATCGCTTTAGCCGCCATAACTCGGTACGGTTGATGATGGCCCGGTTTGCAAAAGGGGATCATCCCCACGCCTGCCACTCTTACTGCTGTCATATTACTCCCGCCATTTTAGTTATTATTGGGCATGCTAGTGACTTGTTAGTACTGATAAAGCATTAAGATTTCTAACGATTGGAATTAAGAACCTAACATTAAGAACTAGAAACCAAAAGCGTGAATTCGAACAGTCATAAAACGTCTGATTGTCGACTGATTACTTAAACGATTTATCTTAAACAACATTGTTAACATAAAGTTAATCGGCTGATTATGCAACGCACCAAATGCAAGCGGCAATGCACCAAACTAAAGCATTAACAGCATAATTATCAGTCATAGGTGTTACTTTTCAGCATTCACCTGCCCAAAAAATGCACTCACATTGAACATTTTATAGATTATTTAAGCAATATTTTCATACGTTTGCACCACGAGAGATCAACTAAATGATAGGTGGCCTGTGATTTAGGAATGATTTTTGCTCTATAAACGCATGAATTTCAATAGAGAATTGTTTTGTGGAAACTAAAATGAATAATATTAGTGATGCTATTGGCGTAATTGCACAAAGCGCGGACACCTTGTTTATCTTACTTGGTGCAATTATGGTATTAGCCATGCACGCTGGCTTTGCATTTTTAGAAATGGGTACTGTAAGACACAAAAACCAAGTTAATGCCTTGGTAAAAATTTTAACCGACTTTGCTTTTTCAGCCCTCGCTTATTTTGTCATTGGCTATCAAATTGCTTACGGTAACCACTTCTTTGTCAGCGCAGAAGCATTAAGCACAGATAACGGTTATCAACTGGTTAAATTCTTCTTCTTATTAACCTTTGCAGCAGCCATTCCAGCAATTGTATCTGGGGGGATTGCTGAACGCGGGAGCTTTCGGCCTTTCTTATTGGCTTCAGCATTGATTGTTGCCTTTGTGTATCCCCTGTTTGAAGGGATTATATGGAACGGTAACTTTGGTTTTCAGGCCTGGTTAGACAGCCAATTTGGTGCTCAATTTCATGATTTTGCTGGCTCTGTCGTCGTCCATGCCATGGGCGGATGGTTAGCACTAGTCGCTATTTATTTGCTTGGCGCCCGCCGCGGCCGTAAACCCGGCATTGCCTTTGCGCCATCGAACATTCCGTTTCTAGCCTTAGGCTCATGGGTGCTGATTGTCGGCTGGTTTGGTTTTAACGTCATGTCAGCACAGACGCTTGGCGGGATCAGCGGTTTAGTGGCAGTAAACAGTTTAATGGCCATGGTGGGTGGCACTATTGTGGCGCTTATTATTGGCAAAAATGACCCTGGTTTTATTCATAACGGACCACTAGCAGGCTTAGTGGCTGTGTGTGCAGGTTCTGATTTAATGCATCCGGTTGGCGCATTTGTGGTTGGCGGTGTGGCTGGCGGGTTATTTGTATTGGTGTACACCAAATTACAACGCAGCAGTAAAATAGATGATGTTTTAGGTGTATGGCCTTTACATGGTTTATGTGGTGTCTGGGGTGGTATTGCTGCAGGCATTTTTGGTCAGCAAGCCTTAGGTGGCCTTGGCGGAGTGAGCTTTACTTCGCAACTTGTTGGCACTATTGCCGGAGTCGTTGTCGCATTAGTTGGCGGTATTATCGTCTATGGCTTAGTGAATAAACTATCGAGTTTACGCCTGAGCCAAGAAGATGAATTTATTGGTGCAGACTTAGCCATTCATAAAATTGGCTCAACCAATTCAGATAAGTAATTATCCTAAGTAGTAAATCGTAAAAAGGGGCAGAAATGAATTTCTGCCCCTTTTTTAAATAAAATAGAGTCAACAATCAGTGCTTCGATTTAACCCCATTTTTAACTATGTCTTGACCGTTTTCGAAGACCTCAGGTGTCACCCAGCGACCGAGTAATAGCTTGTGGTTATCACCAAATACCGCAACAAAATGACGACCATCGGCATTACTGGTTGCCATACCGACACCGACACCGGCAACGCCTTCTAAACCTAAACCGCCCTTTTCCACCGACAGTAAAAAGCGTTCTAATTCAGCTAAATTGTCGATCACATCATTTTCAATATTCATTTATTACCCAATTGGCTTAACTCGTTTACCACATATTTTAGCGCATTGAGAATAAATAAGGTACCGCCGATGCCCTGAGCATCGGCGTTCGATATACCTTCCAGGATAATATGAATATTAAAAAACTATGCTTAAATCAATTAACTCAGCATCATCGTCATAGGAATCAAAGTTAACCGACATTAATATTGTCCCTTTAGTGATCATGACATTATCAAAGTTATCTTCGGCATCAGGATAACGCGCCAAGAAGGCCGTTTTGGTGGTAGGGATTTGATAAGTCGCTAATACTTTTTTAAACTCGTCGATGTCTTGCGGTTCAAACATTGACTCGGTCACCTTAAGACTATTGATCGTACCTTGCTCATTAAACCCAAGTAACACGTTGCTGTTTACTATTGCCTTAGGTCCATTTTCATTAAGCTGAATTTGATTCACCAGCTGCTGCGGCTGCAAGGTATAAGTCTGCTTATGGTCCAGTGCGATAATCTTTGCAATATCAATATTATCAAAATTGGCAAAGTTCACTTGAGGCGTATGACTGGCATCGACTAAGGGCATAATGGCAAAGCGGTTAAGTCTAGACACTGCGGCTTTAGTTATACTTTCATTATAATCTTCAAACTGTAATATCAGCTGACTGTTTTTACCCGTAACGCGGTAATCACCATTATGTTTATTGAGTAATAAATATTTCGCTACGGTTTCCTGTTTATCGCCAGGATGGATTTTACCTTCAATAATCCAATCATCATTGTCATAATTCTCACTTAATGCAATTTGATTTTTGCCATGATTATTTACTAGCCCGGGGTCTTGTGAAATCATTACGACATAAGCGTTTTTCACAAAAAACCATAAGTTACGACCATAACCATAAGCGATTGTCCCATCACTGAGTTGCAACTGAATGCTGTGCGGCCCTAACGCACTTTGCAAACCGTCAACGCTATCACCTATGTGCACCCCATAAGCGCTATCAATGGTAATGGCGGCATCGGGCGCACTGTGTTTTTGTGCCTGTGTGAATAAACTGCCATCTTCAGGTAAAGCAAGCTTCACTACGGTTTCAGTAAATGAAACGGCCTTGCCTTTACTGTTATAGGGGGTTGAATTAGCGGTGAGTTGTTTATCATCACACAATTTAAGGTGTTCAACAGTAGATGACACATGAATTTGTTTTATGTTGGAATTTACTTTGCCACTGCTATCTTGAAGATTAATGCTTCTATCAACCCCGGTAACATTGAGTCGTTGGATAATCACGGCATCAGCATTGTCGATTTGAGCTTGGCGCTGAATATCCACCAATGCCCGCTGTAAATACATCTCTCTATGTGCCATTACACCGGACGTAGAAGAGGTCGCCAATGCAGGATCAATATCATAAATGATTTTATTACTCGCAGTGTTAATAACCTGAGGCACGCATTGAGGATAAAAATCTAAAATAGGTGGTAATGGATTATCTGCTAATGCAGGGCTGCAAATAATACATCCAATCAATAAAAGTGACTGTTTCATTTATCGTCCTTGTTTGTTAGTAAATAACATCATGTTATTACACACATTCATATTTTGATTATTCACTAACCTAAAGTTAAATAGCCTAACTGTAAACTCATTTATCGATCGTGTTGAGCTTCGGTTATTCTCAGCACTTAAATAGTCATCATCAACAAGTCTTGGTCCCCATCGACAAGCTTGAAGACAAGGCTCTAACTCGAGCCACGACAACAGACAGCGATTTACATCAGCAATAAAAATAAGGTAACTGCCACAATAAAAAAGCGAACCTTGTTAGGTTCGCTTTTTCTCTATCAAATTTATCACGGTCTAATACTTAACTAAGCACTAATACCCGCTTTAGCTTTCCGCGCTTGGTGTAGCTTTTTGTAACTTTCAATCAAGCGTAAATGTGGCTCAATACCTTCTAGCTTGATGCTAGTTTTTGTTAGGCCATAAAAGCGCACTGTGCCATTAACCGAACCAACCACATTGTCCATCACTTCTTGACCAAACATGCGGTTAAAGTTACCCATAAAATGCTCAAGCTCTAAGTCGTCATCTAGGGTCACTTCAAGCACAGCATTGACAGCTTGGTAAAACAAGCCACGTTGTACTGTATTGTCGTTAAACTGCAAGAACTCACCAACTAACTCAATCGCATCTTCATGAGAACCCAATGCGAGGTAAATCAGAATTTTTAATTCAATAATGGTTAACTGGCCCCAAACCGTATTCTCATCAAACACAATACCGATTAAAGTACGGATATCGGTCTGATTATCTAATTGACTCTCTTCTAAGCGATTTACTAACTTAGATAACGCTTTAGTGCTTAGTGAGTGCAGGTTCAAGATGTCTTTACGGTAATGAAGCGCTTTATTGGTATTGTCCCAAATCAAATCATCAACAGGATACACTTCTGAATATTCAGGCACTAAAATGCGGCAAGCTGATGCACCTAAATCAGTAAATTCAGCAATATACACTTCTTTACCCATGGCTTTTAAAATACCAAATAAGCCTGCGGCTTCTTCTTCACTGGTGCCGCTAAAGTCCCATTCACAGAACTCATAGTCAAACTTACTACTGAAGAAGCGCCAAGAGATAACCCCTGTTGAGTCAATAAAGTGCTCAACAAAGTTTTCAGGCTCGGTGACGGCCATACTATTGAATGTCGGCTTTGGCACATCATTTAAGCCTTCAAAACTGCGGCCTTGTAATAGTTCAGTTAAACTACGCTCCAACGCCACTTCAAAGCTTGGATGCGCACCAAACGAGGCAAATACACCGCCGGTTCTAGGGTTCATTAAAGTGACGCACATCACTGGGAACTGACCACCTAACGAAGCATCTTTCACCACGACAGGGAAACCCTGTTCTTCAAGGCCTTTAATACCCGCTAATATGCTAGGGAATTTCTCAAGTACTGTCATAGGAACATCTGGCAGTACAATTTCTTGCTCAATGATTTGACGTTTTACAGCACGCTCAAAAATTTCAGATAAACACTGTACATGCGCTTCTTGCAGATTATTACCCGCGCTCATGCCGTTACTTAGAAATAAGTTTTCAATTAAGTTAGACGGAAAATATACCGTTTCACCATCAGATTGACGGGTATATGGAATCGCACAAATACCTCGGTCAGTATTACCTGAGTTGGTATCAATTAGGTGCGAGCCACATAACTCTTCATCTGGATTGTAAATATCTAAGCAGTATTCATCTAACAAACCTGATGGAAGTGCATCATCCTCTTCCAGTGCAAACCATTTTTCATTGGGATAATGCACAAACTCGCTATTGGCGATCTCTTCACCAAAGAACTGATCATTATAGAAAAAGTTATTATTAAGACGCTCAATAAACTCACCTAAAGCCGAGCATAGTGCGCTTTCTTTTGTGGCGCCTTTACCATTAGTAAAACACATAGGTGAGGCGGCATCACGAATGTGTAACGACCATACGTTAGGCACTATGTTGCGCCATGAAGATATTTCGATCTTCATGCCCAAATCAGCCAATAAACGGGTCATGTTTTGAATGGTTTGCTCGAGTGGCAAGTCTTTGCCCAAAATAAAGGTACTCGTGTCGCCAGCCGGTTGTCCCATCAGCATGGCATTGGCGTCAGCATCAAGGTTTTCAACAGTTTCAATTTTAAATTCTGGGCCAGTTTGAACCACTTTTTTAACAGTACAACGATCGATTGAACGTAAAATACCTTGACGATCTTTGTCAGAAATATCGTCTGGTAACTCAACCTGAATTTGAAAAATTTGGTTGTAGCGATCTTCTGGGTCAACAATATTGTTTTGCGAAAGCTTGATATTTTCAGTAGAAATATCACGGGCTTTACAATAAACCTTAATAAAGTAGGCAGCACAAAGCGCTGACGAAGCTAAGAAATAATCAAAAGGACTTGGAGCTGAGCCATCACCTTTATAACGAATAGGTTGGTCTGCCGTAACGGTAAAGTCGTCAAATTTGGCTTCGAGTTTCAAATTGTCGAGAAAGTTTACTTTGATTTCCATTGAATATGTCCACAGTCTTACGCGGCCAAACGGCCTACTAATCTAATTGAGGTGAATTATCGGTGTTTTTGACCCAATAGTCTTGGGTTAATTAACCAAAAGTTGGCAAGATACTGATTTATTGAGGTGAAAAAACACACAAAAGACATGAATGAAGCTGATTACATTGAATAACCGTGTGACAAAAATAACGTCTCTATCACACGGGATGATGCAAGATTAATAACATTACAATGTCGTCAAGCACACTCAATTAAATCTGAGTTGGATTAAGAGTCTTCAGGTAAGCCTACGTGCATATGTCCAGATTTATAATCTATGGTCAACACAAAGTGCTTAAGAATATCAAAGCCAAGAAGACCTTTAATATTTTTACCTTTAATATGGGATATGCTGTTGCGATCATCTTGCCCTGTAATCACCTCAATCTGCCCTTCGCTTGGCACGCTTGTTTGCACATTTTCAATCGTAAAAGGACCGAACTTAACTTTTGGCAATCGGAAACTCTCCGTTGTGCCTGCATTATTGACACCAAATGAGTTTGTGGCTTGCGCACCGTAATGCGTTAACCAATCAGAGTCGGTGGCAAGAGTGCGTTTTAAAAACAAGCCACCACTATTACCAGTATCGAGGATCAACCAAGCATTCTTTTCCCCATTAAGCTCGACTCTCACAATCGGTTGACCAGTGCCACGATCCATTTGCATGTCAATGTTTTCAAGTTTGGCTAAATCAATGGAATCTCTTCCAAATAATCTCAAACGACTATTGGGATAATCTATCTGGAAAATAAATTTCTCCAGTAGACCTGCGCCTAATAAAAGCTCCACATCATAGTGACCTAAACGTAAACCAGCCAATTGATCAAGTTCAATATTGGCACCAAACAAGTTTGCCGTGACATTGTTATAAAGTTGAGAGGATTCAGTACTATAAATGCCTTTGACATCGATTTTACTGCCTTTATCAAACTCAAGATTATATTTATTGATAAAGCTTAAATTAATCGCATTGAGCTGAGAACCACTGTCTAAAATGGCCCGACCTTCAATACCATTAATGGTCACAGGAAGATTAATATGGCCATTAATAATGTCAAAATTAACCCAATTGGTTACCGCGAAAGTCGGAAATGAAATGAGTAGAGCAGAAAAAAATGCTAGCAGTTTAACTCGAATTGATTGCATCTATTATCCTTAATATTTATGCCTAAAAAACGTTGTTATATTAACAGCTAACAGTAAAAAATAATAAACACTTTACTTATAAATGGCCGATAAATTCATCATCAGCTATACGACTCTACATAACCCAACTCGTAATAACAAAGATTGCCTCACGCTCGACACAGAAGTCAGTGACCAGGAGATAATGTACAGCATGGGATAACAGTGGATAAAACAATCGGGGAGATAGGCTGAAGATTTGCTTAACGCAGGGTACAGTTAATAAAAATACTAAAATTTAGACATAAAAAAACGCAAACAGTCGTTAAACCGTTTGCGTTCTCTTTATAACGTCGAGTTACACAGCTACTACGTTAGCAGCTTGTGGGCCTTTTTGGCCTTGCTCAACATCAAAAGAAACTTTTTGGCCTTCAGCTAAAGTTTTGAAACCTTCTGAAGTGATTGAACGGAAATGAACGAACACGTCAGCGCCGCCGTTATCAGGAGTGATAAAACCAAAACCTTTATCTTCGTTAAACCATTTTACTAAACCAGTTGTTTTATTAGACATTTTGTTGTCCCTTATATATTTAAAATTAATCAATCTGTCGCGATAATGCGATGCGCTCAAGCTTGAATTATTGAATGTCACGATGAAGCTAAGGGAAACACAGAGGATAACAACGATAACGAAGAGATTCTAAGGCTTTTCTTTTACTTAATGTTCATTAATAACTCTGAATGTCAGAGCAGACTGTATAATACATCAATATCTAAGCTTGTAAAGGTCTTAATTGAGTAAATTTCATCAACACAGACAAACCACTTAATTAACATCATCAAAAGCACTCATTCACGATAAACACTATTGCCCCAGCAAACCTGATATTCAGCATTAACCTCAGGCCTGTCTTAATCGCTAACAAAAACCACATAAAATCATTTCTACTATGTTTATAAGAACTTAATACAACCCTATTGTGTTAATGGTTCCACTATCAGACTTGTAGTGATCGTTGTCGTTGTCGATCATGTTCTTCAATAGTCACACTTGGGCACTACCGTGCAAACCTGTACTTTAAACAGCGAAATCAACATATCCAATTAACGACTTCGATTTGCTCAGTTATAGAAAAGTAACCATATTATAAAACACTCAGCAGCAAATCATACAAGTGACGACAACACACCAACAACATCATCGTAACATTATGTTTTTAATATGAAAAAATTACAATTCAATCAGAAAAATATACCGTTACGCACTATTTCCGCCTCGTTTAACAGATAAAATTTAAGCAACTTTATTTATAGCATAGCCAGTTCCACTTCATTTACTAAAAAAATCTCAAAGCATAACCATATGATATTCAATTAAAAACTTGATAACAGCAATCTCCCTACTCCATAGTTTTTATAAAGTTGGCATCCGTTTTGTAATGTACTAGGTGTATTTACGTAATTAACTAGGAGTACCTTATGAGAAATACTATTGTTACTTTAGCTGGACTAATTTCATTAGCATCTTTTAGTGCTTATTCTCAAGCTGATGACTTAAAAAATGACGTGGCAGAAAATGGTATTTATGTCGGCGCTAATTATGGTTACCTAAAAGTCGATGGAGATGATGAGTTTGACGACGACAATGATGTGCTCCAAGGCTTAGTAGGTTATCGCTTCAATAAATACTTAGCTCTAGAAGGTAGCTATATTGATTTTGGTCATTACGGCAACAACTTATCTCGTGCTGAAACAGATGGTTATACCGCAGGCCTAAAAGTCACACTGCCAATTACTGATCGAGTAGAATTGTATGCCAAAGGCGGCCAATTATGGTATTCCACTGACTATGACGTGGTCGGGTTGTCTGGCAATAAAGATGATGAAGGTGTATTTGCCGGTGCTGGTGTCGGGTTTAAAGTAACAGACCGTTTTTTAATTAATGCCGAGTACACTTGGTATGACGCAGAAATTAACCTAGATAATGTTACTAACGGTTCCGATACAGAAACAGATTTCAAGCAAGCGAGTATCGGGGTTGAATATCGTTTTTAAGCATAACTAGACAGCTTAAAACGTCAGCGACTTAAAAAATAATAGTCATCAAGGTGTAATGCAAATTGCGTTACACCTTTTATTTATGTTTACCATTTAAAGCTCACATTAATACTGTAAATCTTCTATCCAAGGGCATATGGATCAACACAAAGGTCTTGTTTCTGCGATCTTATCTATGCCTCAACTATACCCACTGCAATACCGAGATAATCTCATTAACTTGTAGCGAAAATATACTAATACGTGCGATTCCAGCCCCAAACCACAGCAATGTTTACCATCAAAAAGATTGCATTCCTTCAGCATAAAAAGTGAAAGCACACGGTTGAAATAATCAACAGTCAACGTCAAAACGAGCCACTCTCGCCTCAGCTAACGTGCACTGGGTAAGCTGGATTAGCTCGCCTAAAGTCAAATTAGGATTCTCTCGAATTAAACGCCTAAGCTTTATGTCTAATGGCTCTAACTTGTCGGCATGACCCAGTAACGCTGTAGCAATTTTTTGAATTAGATAACCAAAGCCAGCATCATTGTCAGTTTTTAATCGCTCTATAAACGATTGAATACTTATAGCCTCGCCTGTAATGGCCCAATTTCGAGAACGGCGCACGCGCTTAACATCACACTGATATTGCAACGCAATCTCTCTGGCTTGCTTAGCTTTTTCACCGCCGATTCGATGAATAAGTGAAGGTAATTGGATGGTAATATCTTCAGTCATGGCCTGCTGTAAAATCTACTTGTTATTATCATTAGCTTAAATGAGTTTAGTTAGCTAAAAACAGTTATTTACCTATTACTTATCACCATACATTAAAAAAGCGATCTTGTGATTATTGGCTACATTAATCGGCAAGTCTTGGTGTTACCGCGATGAATGACTTTTTAGCACTGGCATTTTAGCGCTATAATACCAGCCGAAATAATCATCTTACTGTCAATATTACTCATTTATTCGTTGCATTGAACGCATTTTTTGCGGCAAGCAAAGGTTAAATAGAGTGAAAAATCAACTAGAGTTACCCCATGAGCCCAGAACGTTTTGCCCGAATAAACCAGATGCTGGATAATCGCCAAGTCGACTTAACGATTTGCCTTGATAAAGTGCATATGACCAATAATATTGCTGCGGTTCTTCGCTCTGCTGATTGTGTCGGTATTCATGAAATTCATGCCGTATGGCCAGATATCGATATGCGAGTATCAGGTAATACCGCTTCAGGTAGCCAACAGTGGGTTAATACGGTTAAGCATTACACGTTTGCAGAAGCTCATCAGGTTTTTAAAGCACAAAAAATGCAGGTACTCACCACGACCTTTTCAAACTCGGCCGTGGATTTTCGTGAAATTGATTACACCAAACCTACCGCTATCGTGATGGGTAACGAACGTGATGGTGTGAGCGCAGAAGCGATTGCAGCGGCCGATCAACACATCATCATCCCCATGCGAGGCATGGTGCAGTCGCTTAATGTGTCTGTAGCGGCAGCATTAGTCATGTATGAAGCCCAGCGCCAACGTGAGCAAGCCGATATGTACGGCAGCCGCAAACTTGATCACGCTTATTGCCAAACTATGTTGTTTGAACAAGGTCATCCAGTTTACGCTAAAGCCTGTCGTCGCAAGCAAATTCCCTACCCAGCCATTGATGATCAAGGCCAAATTGTTGCCAACAAAGAATGGTGGGATCGCATGCGCGCCCCCGATCCGCAAGCATTGGTGGATTGATGCATCAACTCAGTACATCCACTAGTAACGATTAATTGAGTCTAGTATTTGGCTTAGATATTCTGCACCACTGTTTAATAAGTATGATGGACGGCTTGATAGAGTTTTGATCCACTTGAAATAAACGCAGAGTTATAAGTAAACTATGAGGCTTATCAACCTGCCATCTATACTCTCTTGCCGACAATCAAATGATTAAACTATTACAGCTTACTGTGGGCATATTTCATCAAGTTGATGTATGAATCCACATAATAAGAATCCCGGTTATTGGCTAAGAAGGTTAATAACTCAGAGTGAGCCTCCGATGACACCGATAAGTAATCCCCTCCAACCCCATGAAATATAATGTTTACCAGTAAAATATCTGCAGGAATATGGCGAATATAATCTATAAGCTCTTTGCCACTTTGGCCTTCTGGATACAATATCAGTGAAAATCGAGAATCTTTCCCCTGTCCTTTCACAGCAGTAAATAGCTCATTAAGCTGACTCAGGTATTGTTGGCTACTTAACACATCAGCGCCAATCACCATATCGCCACAAGGCACCGTATAAGTCCGTTCGGATTGACCATCAATGGCCTTTAAAAAAGTATTGGCTACTTCAAGTTCTTCAATCATCTGCGCCATGCTGTAATGATCAAGATCATGATGCGCTTCTACCCAATCTCTGTTCGGTAATGACGCTCGACAAGGATGATAAACACTGTGATTGCCAAGCTCATGGCCATTGTTAGCTGCTGCACGCCATTCATCTAGCCTCGCATTCATAACCGGAGAGTTGGCAACCACATAAAAAGACGCCTTTAGATTATATTTATCTAGCGCGGGGATCACATTATCTAATTGGCTATTAAGCGCATCATCATAAGACAGACTAACGGCTAACTTGCTCCCGCCTGGCCAAGTGAACATATCGCCTAAAGTGTTAACCCTGCTTGTCGTGTCAGCATGACTTGATAATGAAACTAGTAGTGCAGCAATAAAATAAATTGGCTTAATCATAATCATTTACTGTCCATAAAAGTCACTTGAACGTCACCATCAAGTGATTACTCGCTACATAAAAATCATCGGCTTAAAAATATAAATCATTAAGCCTCTGGGTTATCTATACGTATGAGCATTAAAAATGGACAGCGATGAGCCTGTAAATACCTGTAACATTTAAAAAATAACAGGATTTATACTAGCCTACTGATGCTCAGCTCACGCATGACATTACATATCTATTGAACAATATCATCAATATCTGTCATTGTATTTATGGATAACAAATGTCCACTCATAGAGTGCGTTTCTCGATTTCTTAAGAATAAATTTAAGATTTTAATTCAATAAAAATAGTATGTAGCAGAACAATAACTAGTTATGTTAGACCATTACCTAGAGGCAATGTACACACAATGATAATAGATAAGGTCATTCTGGCTCAATGCGCTCAGATTCAATGATTGTATAATGCCCATAAACTATTTAGGATCAACACATAGGATCACAAACAAGAATTCATTTAATGACCACTGAGCTTTATTTTATCTACGACTCACATTGCCCTTGGAGCTATGCCGCCACACCTTTGGTGAACGCATTGCAACAAGCCTATCCAGAAATGAATATTCACTTATTACACAGTGCGCATTACATCGGCAAAGACAGTGCTGGCGAAGAACAAATGCAAGCAGCGGCAAAAATAAGTGGACTTAAATTTGGTCGCGACCATATTCGCTACGCAAACAGCCCTAAAAGCTCAATCAAAACCGCAAACTTTATGGCCTGGTTAGAGGGCAAACAAGCTGACAAGCAATTAGCTGTGCTCAATGCGCTACAAAGAGCTCATTTCATTGAAGGTAACCCGCTTAGTAATAAACACGACTTTAATGACATCGTCGAAAAATTTAAGCTATCACCATCAAATAAAGTGTTTAAAGATGAGCTCAGTATGGATGCAGAATACGTACTGGAAGGCATAGAAGAAATTCAACAAATCATTGGTACCACTGGTTTTCCTGTGTTGGTGATGACAGTTAATGATAACGCCATTTTTATCGACCATTCACAATACCTGAGCAGCCCTCATGCCGTGGTAGCCGCGGTTGAAAAAGAGATAGCGGCGATTAAACTCGCTAAAAGTGAATCATAACGATAAATCGTCGCTCGCCAAATGCATTATCGATGTGAATGCGCCAGCAATAAGATCAAAAAACCACGGCTAATGACCGTGGTTTTTAGTTAATGGCCTCTTTAACCGTAATGGTTAAGCAATACTCTGCACTTGCGATGCCAGTAACCAAATGGCTAAAGCAAAAAATATTATCCCCATAAACTTATTTTGATAAGCACGAAACTTTTCATTTTTCAGCAATGGTTTGCCCAAACTGCCCACTAATGCCACCAACAGCAAATTGAACGTCAAGCCCATTACGTTCAGCAGTAAACCGAGTGCCAGCATCTGTTCACCTGAACTGGCAGTGAGTTGGGTAGAAACAAACTGGGGCAGAAACAACACAAAAAAGATCAGTGCTTTAGGATTAAGTAAATTGCTCAGCACCGCACGACGATAAAGTAGTTTAGCGACATTACCTTGCTGGCTAAACTCGGGCGCATCGCTGGCACCACTGCGCATGCAATCCCAGCCCATTTTCAATAAATACGCTCCGCCCAATACCCTTAACAGCTCTAACGCAATTGGATTCATCGCCACAAGAGCAGAAACGCCCATAGCTGCAAGCAAGGTTAAAATTAAACCAGAAGTCGCATTACCAAAGCTGGCATACACACCCACTTTGCGACCATAGCTCAAACTCGAACTGGCGATCAACAACATGTCAGGCCCAGGGATTAACAATAACGCGACCACAGTGGTTAAATATAAAGGCAGCAAAGCCAGATCTATCATCATAAATACACAAATATTGGTTAGCGGTAAAACAAGGCGCGGATTCTACAGCTATTCAACATGAATGAAAGTCATGATGGGGAACATCCAGTGTTTAAGCACTGTAATGGTTGGCAGAGATTGTTTACAGATAAAGTAATGAAATACATGATGCACAAACACTACCCTTGAACTCGCTATTTCTGTTACAACAGACTAATTAGTTATAATAACAAAATAGCAATAAACTATTATATTTCATGTATATAAAGTTAAAAAATATTCCGTGAATAAATATCAGGTCCGTCATTACAGCTAGCCTGTTGTTTTCAACACTTAGTGAAGATGGAATAAGCCTTACGTAAAGTCGGTGTCATCTTAAGCGGTTGGCCGCGTCGATCTAATGCTTTCGAGGCGGCTTTTACTCAACCTTCACTGCTGCAACCTGCTTCAACATCTGTCCGCTCTTTGCCATTAAACACCATCCCTATCTCAAATCTCAAATCTCAAATTCGAAAATGACAGCCACATGATGCGGCTTAGTGGTTTAACGCTAAGGCAACCACAACGGCTAAATATGCGCTAAAAGTAACACACCCTTGGCAAGGTTGACTTAAGCGTGGCAGTTGTCGATGACGATATAACAATAAATGTAAAAAATGGTAACTAAAGTATTAACATAAAACCAACAACCTAGACTAAAGTTAAAGTAACATTCGGTTCAGCGAGCTCGCGCAGGGTAACCCTTTTATGGAAAAGCAAACGTTATTGATTGCACAAAAAGCAAAGTATCTTAGTGTGGGCTTATTAGTCACAGTGATTATGCTTATTTATATTGTAATGCAGACCTTAGCATTACCGGTAATTCAAAAAGAAGTTGAAAAGAAAGAATTACTGCGTATTTCGGCCAGTGTCAACGAGGTGAGAATTGAACTAAGCAAAGGTTCGGTGCTAACCCAAAGCTTAGCCTCATTAGCAGAAACCTTACCCTTAGACGAGCAGCAATTTAGCGCGTTATTTCCCAAAATCATTGACCAATTTGGCAATGGCAATATCGCTGGTGGTGGGATTTGGCCAGAACCTAATGCGTTTAGCTCTGGTGTGGCATTAAAATCCTTTTTTTGGGCACGTAATGCTTCAGGGCAATTAGACAAAATTGATGATTACAATAAGCCTGATGGTCCAGGCTATCACAACGAAGCTTGGTATATCGCTGGGCGTTCACTTAAAACCGGACAGTGTGGTTGGTCTGAAGCTTATGAAGACCCTGTCAGTGGCACGGCTATGGTGACCTGTACTGTCGCGATCAATCGAGCAGGTAAGTTTTGGGGCGTCGCAACCGTTGATTTAATGCTAGCGGGTTTAGATAAATTATTTAAGCGCCAAAACCAAGAGTCAGGCGGTTTTAACTTTGTATTGGGCCAAAACAATCAAATAATCAGCTTTCCAAGTATTCGCTCATCATCACTTGATATGAAAAAATTCAGTGAGGTCGCCGCCCAAGATAGCAGCCTTCAACCACTGTTGAGCGCAATCAACAGCGGCCAGACCATTATCCACTTACCAGAGGGCGTAGTAGAAGACAGTGGTTCTATGTTGGCAATAATGGACATGGCCGAAGAAGGCATGAAAATTGGTATTGTTTTGCCTGATCCCATTATCCAAAAACCTATCAGCGACTTAAGCTTTAGTTTATATGCGACGCTCATTCCGATGCTGCTGTTCTTTGTTGGTATTCTAATTTTTAATGCTAACAAAGTGATGCAATGGGTCAATGAGACCACTGCGCAAATTCGCATGTTAATCAGTGGCGGTTCTGCTGCAACGCTCAAGATAGATCGCTATGATGAAATAGGTAAATTAAAACAAGCGGTTAATCAATATAGTGAACATCTCAAAGGCTTGCTTGGACAAATAGCAAACGAAGCGGTAGAAGCCAAAGATAGAGCCAAACAGCTCAATGAAATGTCTTCTATGCTAAAACAGCGGGCAGAATCACAACTCACAGAAAACCACATGCTCGCAGCGGCCATCACTGAAATGTCTGCCAGCGCTGCCGAAGTGGCACGAAACACAAAATCAACATCAGAAACCGTCGACGAATCCCAAGGGCTTATTCAACGGCGCATGGTTGATGTCGAAGAAAACAGTAAAGCTAACCAAGAGCTGTCACAAGTACTCCAAAAAACAGCCGATATTATTAATCGTCTTGCTTCTGACTCGCAACAAATGGGAACCATGTTAGATGTGATTAAGAGTATTTCAGAGCAAACCAATTTGTTAGCATTGAATGCCGCCATTGAAGCCGCTAGAGCGGGTGAACAAGGGCGCGGATTTGCGGTGGTTGCCGATGAAGTAAGAACCCTCGCAGGCCGCTCTCAAGAGTCAGCCAGTAAGATTGAAGCGATGATCGCGCAGCTGCAAACATCGGCTAGTCAGGGCGTGAACATCATCGTCAGTTCACAGTCCTTATCCGTAGAATCTTTAGCTCGATCAGAAAAAGTAATTGCAGGGTTTAACGAAATTATTGAAGTATTTAGTGACATCAGTAGCAGTACCTCGCATATCGCGATGGCCGCCAGTGAACAATCAAGCGTATCGGGCGAAATTAACCAACTAGCCGAAAACATTAGAGTCAGTAATGACTTAAATGCTAAAGATGCGCTTGAATTAGCGAATGTCAGTAGTTCATCATCAGAGTTATCAAATCGTTTATATGACTTGAGTAAAGGTTATGCTTAGCCATAAAGAGTGTTGAGCAACTGTGTTTTTGAGCATGAGCAAACGAGTCAACATATACTCAGGTAATGGGCTTTAACACAGCACCAAGCTATGAAACAGAAGCCATCGCCACGGTAAAATATCGCTACGCGCCTAACAAAAAAGCGAACCTTGTCAGGTTCGCTTTTTTACACAGTGAATAAATAGGCTCAGAGATAATGCTCAGTTCTACTTATAGAACGCTTCAACCTTGCCTTTTACTGTCATCGTAAGCGGTTGGCCGCGACGATCTAATGCTTTGTGCGAGGCAACTTTTACCCAACCTTCGCTGATGCAATATTCTTCAACATCATTACGCTCTTTGCCATTAAGTAAAATACCAATCTCGTGTTCGAAAACGGCTTCCACATGATGTGGGCTACGTGGATTAACGCTAAGGCGATCAGGTAAAGCAGGTTTAGCTGTAGTGTCGTTCATTGTCTTGTGCTGTAGTTAATAAAACGTGCGCTATTGTAGGCAATACCAGCCTGATGCTCAATAGCGACTGCTATAAATGTGAGTCGCCACTAGAAGATACTAATATAAATGATGTCTCATCAATGGCTTAAAAACGGATTTAATCAGTAACCTCATGTACACCAGCGCAGTGTTACATCACGGCAAGTAACGCATGTGAGGTATAAAAGCTATTGCTGCCATTTTGTTGCCTACTCCAGAGACCAAGCGCCGGCAGCTGTGATGATATTAATAGCAAAATCAGTATCGTATCGGCAAATAGTCGTTGATAGCCGCAATCAATATCGGTTACTGTCTACACAACACTCGCGATGCCATCTGTTAGGCAAGAGTCCCAGTTTAAGCTCTCATGATAAGGGCTAATATTAATGAAAAGTGCTCAGCAGATGAGCTATGTTTAAAACACTGTTTGATTTTTTCCATAGCTATAAATTGCATATCAATAACGTGAGCTTGAATTAGAGTTAGTACGAGCAAACTAGGACGGCTATTGATTCAGAAAAAGGATAACGAACAAGGATGATTGAAAAACGTTCACACATATGGCAATGGTTTTTAGACAACAAAATCGAGCCCACAAACCTTAAAGCTGCAATGTTAGTAGCTTATCCACACCCAAACACAGAAAATTGGCAACAATTAATTGCCAATATATTACTCTATCTTGGGGTATTGCTACTTAGCGCTGGGATGATATTTTTCATGGCGTTCAATTGGGACGCACTAGCGCACCTGAGTAAATTTGCCATAGTCGAAGGGTTATTTGCTTTGTTTATTAGTGGGTTTTATCTGATTAACCGCATGCAAAAAAAGCAGCATTCACCACAACCCCCTCTTAAACAACAGAGCCAAAATGTTTATGGCTGGAGCTTGCCCAATGCCATGTTACTCGGTGCCAGCATCATGCTTGGGGCATTACTGGCACTGGTGGGACAAACATACCAAACCGGTGCAGATCCTTGGCAACTATTTGCTATTTGGGCAGTGTTAATTTTACCCTTTGCCTACATCGCAGGCTTTGATCTGTTGTGGTTACTGCTGGTGGTCTTAATCAATATAAGCCAAGGACTGTATCTTCAATCCTTTGCTTCTGTGTTTAGTTTTTTACAGGAAGACATCCAACAAATCTCTATGTTTGGCGTAACGAACTTAGTCATCCACCTAGCATTTACCATAGCTAAACGCTGCAAATGGCCTGGCCAATTACGCTTTAACTGTCCCATGGTTGAAAAAAGCAGTTTACTTGCTAGCGTAAGTGTATTTACCTGGCTAATCATTTGGGTCATTTTTGACTTAAACTATCAGTATGAAGCCAGCGAACATGCTGTTTATTATGCGTTACTTTACCTACTCACCCTGACTAGCTTATTTATATGGTACCGTTATCGCGCCCCCGCCTTATATCCACTTGCCCTGGTATTAACCAGCATCAGCGCTGCTATTGTGTCACTACTTTCAAAAGCGCTATTAGAATCTAACGACTCAATAGCGAGTTTTTTTCTGATTGCTATGGTAGTCGTAGGTGTAACCAGCGGCAGCTTATATTGGCTAAAAAAATGGCAGAAACAGTTCAGCGAAATGGCAAGTCTTGAGCATAAAGACGCGCGCAATAGTGATGTTAAAACTGAGGTAGCCGCCGATGAGTAACCTCAACGCCATGGCATTATGGCAAACGCTGGTTAACCACCAACTGGTAAACACTAATACAGCACCAGAAACCACACTCGCCAGCCCTTGGTACATTATTGCCATGCAAATTATTGGCGGCTGGGTTGCGGCGCTGTTTTTATTGGCCTGTGTGCTAGTCAGTGGATCCATCATTGGCGATATCGACCAATCGTTTATCGGCCTTGGTGCCGCACTAAGTCTAAGCTGTTTAGTTTATTACCGTCTGGGCGCCAATCGGCAAGAGTTTATTCTGCAGATGGTATTTGCATTTAGCATAAGCGGACAAATAATGTGACTTTTGGGGATTTACGAATGGCTAGAATCTAGTAATGAGACCCTGATTGCACTTATTTACCTAGTCACGTTTATGATTCACTGGATTATCATTCCTCATAAAACCAACCAATTTGTGGCTGCATTAGCCATGGTGCCTAGCTTTTTGGCTATATTAGTGATTAACCAAGTCACGCTATTAATATTGCCATTATTGCTGCTGAGTTTAGTGGTTATTTGGTCGCACGTTTATCGATGGCCGCAGTATTATCAGCGTCTTAGAATGTTAGGTTATGCCATTGCTATTAATTTGCTCCTCGCCAATTTCATGTTATCTGATATGGGCGATATCATAGAAAGACCCAGCGTATTGATGGCATTTAACTCCAGCATCAGTGACTATTTGGCCATTACAATAAGCTTGTTATCTACGCTATGGCTGATGAATCACATTGTTAACCTGCTCCATTCCACTACCGATAACTATACCAATCGAGTTGTTAGTGTGCGTCCTCGCAACAAGTTGACGGTGATCCTCGCGGCAATATTAATCGGCCTACTTTCCATCGTTATGAGCGGATTAAGCGCCGCAGTATTGATGCTCCTGCTGGGCTATTTTTACAACGAACGAAAATTAGTCATCATTTCGGTATGTGCCCTACTCGCCTTTATCGGCATGTATTATTACTCACTCCACATCGACTTGTTTGATAAATCTCTGTGGTTAATGGCCAGCGGCATAGTATTACTAATGCTCAGATTTGCCATAAGTAAAAATGCTAGCGGTAAGCGTAAAAATAAGACTAACAATATCACTGAAAATGCGCCTGAAATGGGCCCTATGGTTGAAAGCGGTCAAGTGCCCAGGCCACTTAGTAAGGAGAAAGCATAATGACCTCGAATAACATGGGGGCGCTCAATCCACGTCAGCTGAGTAAGCGGTCACTTTGGGCTATTATTGCAGCAGTGGTGATACTTGCCCTGATTAACTACAAAATCTATCAACAAGAGCAGCTGTTAGCTAATGGCGAAATAATCCTGTTCAAACTGGCCCCCGTCGATCCACGCTCCCTAATGCAAGGCGACTATATGGAGCTAAATTATGATATTGCGACTGCGATCAGCTGGTCAGTCGAGCAAGACTCCGATAACCATGATGGCTTTATGATTGTCACTCTCGACCACAATCGCATTGCCCAATTTGACAGCATTTATAGTGGCGCGGTATTAACACCCGCCCAGCGACTGGTTCAGTACCGCATTCGTGACGGTAGAGTAAAACTTGCCGGTAACGCATTTTTCTTTGAAGAAGGCCGAGTAGAGGAATTTGCACAAGCAAAATATAGCGAATGTAGAGTCAATCAAGCAGGACAATTACTCGTCAGTAACCTGCTCGATAAGGATTTTAAGCGGATTTAAGCGATAGCGAGTAATGCTGCAAGACAAGGTTAAGCATCCTGCGTATCAGACTCAAGGCTAACTTTCGTGGTATCGGAAGGATTAGCATTTTCACTCTTTACAACAATGTGGACCCAAGCAACCGACAAACAAAGTCAAAACCTGGATTCCGGCTCAAATGAATTACCGGAATGACAAAGATGTAAGTATTAGCAGAATGACAAGGATGTAAGCATTGCCGGGATGCGTAATGCTAAACGTGACCCAAATGACGTAATACTTATTGCTGCTTAATGCTTTGCATAAGGATTAAAAAACAAATAACCAAACAAAAATTAAGGAGCCTAAAAGGCTCCTTAATTTTTATATTAATCATCGATGTATATCAACAATTACATATCAATCATTTCTAACTAGCGCTTAGAAACGACCAACAACACCCACACCAACAAACAAACCGTCTACGTCAGAATCAAGTACTTTTCCTAGCTCAAATGTAGCTGAAAAAGCATCTGACATACGTAACCAATAAGCTGTTTTGGCAGTAAAGTTATCGTCTGAACCGTTATCGTCATAACCTAAACCAACAGACCATGATTTAGTTACATACCAATCAGCATTAACATTGAAAATATCGTCAGCATCGGTATGAGTCCACTTAGCACCTAAATCAACACCAGTAGTGTTTTTTAGATCGATAAAGCTGCGAACTTCAAGACCGTAGATTGAATCAATATCACTACCATCAACATAGAATGCAGCAACTTTTGAGCTGTCGTTGAAGTAGTAACCAAGATCAAGTTGATAAGTGTCAGTATCAAAACTACCAACATCATAACGTTCGATTTTAGCGCCAACAAACCACTTTGAATCGAAAACATAAGTGCCATCAACAGAGAAAATATCAAGGTCGATATCATCTTGCATTTTATAGCTAGCACCAACATTGGTAGATTGTGCTAAAAAGCCATTTAATGCATATGGACCTTTTTCTTGTGATACAGAGTCAAGATAGAAACGGTAGTTAAGGTCCCATAGACCATCACCGAATTCTTCAGTATTAGCAGAATATCCTAAACCCGCTTCGTGGTGAAATGGTGCATCTTGTGCAGCCATAGCTGGTAAAGCCACAAAACCTAATACTAGTGCTAATGCAGTAACGTTTTTCATCAATCATTCCTTTATTTGATTATTTTACGCTAGGAGGTTCAAGCAGATATAAAGCATGGATAAATCATCAAAAGTGGGGGTTATCCATTAACTCAAATGTAGCCTAACCTTACCGTCGGGCTAACCTGCTTTCCTAGCGGCGCATACTCTAAAGTAATGAAGGGCTAAAATAAACAAACAAAATGAAGTTATTGATATTTTTCAACAAAATACATCACACATAATGTATTACGCGCTGCCAACACCTACTTTAGCAATAGAGAAAAACGTAACAAAATCGTCAACTGAACGTTAATTTAAAACACACAGTAAATAATATCATCAATAACCACGAGGATAATCAAACAAAACTTGGACACAACCGCGATTTTAGCTCTGCAACCAAGCGCTGTAATTACGGAGCAAATTGAACCGCTGTGTCTAAATAGAAATAGACAGCTGCAACTTACCATTGCTGCACCACGGTGAGGATATTATTTCTACAGATTCTAAGGATTTAACATTACGATCTATTGCATGGTTCACATCACGTTCAAGGGCGACAACGGCCTGCTTGTTAAGCATTTGATTTATGTCGATGATCGCTATAGGTTATTGTCATTACATCAATTTTATCTACCAGGAAACGTCAATGTCGACTGTGTTTAAGTTCATCAAAGCTGTCTTATTAAGCATTTTTATTATTGTCATCATCCTTGTCGCGTTTAATTGGCAAAGCGTTACTCGCTTATACAGCGTGGTCAGCTTATTTGATGAGGCACTCGTGGTAGATAATTTTTCCAATATGAAGAATGTCTTTTTTAACAAAAAAATCGTCAAACAAGGCGATCCCTATGTGTTCGACGTCGACTTAGCCGCCTTACCTGAATCATTTCGTTATAGAGGTCACGTCACTAATACTGACGATTTTCTCACTCGTAGAGCAACAACAGCATTACTGGTACTTAAAGACGACAACATAACCTTTGAGCAGTACTTTCTCGGCACGAAAAGTGATGACAAACGCATCTCGTGGTCAATGGCCAAATCATTTGTATCGATATTGTTCGGTATGCAGGTTGATGCTGGCAAGATTGATATCGAAAAAACCGTCGGCTTTTATCTGCCCGAGCTTGCCACATCTGGTTATGGTAATGTCAAAGTGAAACACGTACTGCAAATGTCATCTGGAGTTAAGTGGAACGAAGACTACCTCGACTTCTACTCTGACATTAATAAAATGGGCCGGGTACTGGCGATTGGCGGCTCGTTAGATCAAATGACCAGCGAACTGGTTAATGAGTCCGCTCCAGGCAAAGCATTTCATTATGTCAGCATGGACACCCACGTTATTGGCATGATACTCAGGCGAGTGAGCGGTAAATCATTAGTCGAGCTTTTACAGCAAAATATTTGGAACACCATTGGCATGGAAAGCGATGCCTATTGGCTTACCGACTCCCAGGGCACTGCCTTTGCCTTAGGCGGCTTAAATGTTACCACCCGCGACTACGCCCGCTTTGGCCGCTTATTACTGAACAATGGCGCATTTAATGGTAAGCAAATCGTGTCAGCAGCCTGGATTAAAGCCGCCACCACACCACAAGCTGATTACCTACAACCTCAAGTCGGCAAATTAGGTTATGGCTATCAAATCTGGCTACCGCCAGAAGCCGAACAAGGTGAATTTTTCTGTGTCGGCGTATACGGGCAATATATTTATGTAAACCAAAAACACAATGTAGTGATAGTTAAAAACAGCGCCGATTTGGGCTTTCTTGATGAGTTGAATTCAAAACAAGAAACCATCGCGTTTTTCCGTGAAATTGTAGCGTCATTGCAATAAACATGGTCACTGACTTACCCACGGTTCATTTAAGTGGTTAAGGCTAAAGCTGCATTTTTCAACCAACAAAAAAGCGACCATTCGGTCGCTTTTGTTTTACAGTGATTTAAATTTAAGGATGAAACTATGCTAGGAATCCTTAATAAGTCAGCCATAAAGCTATATTTCACCTATGCATGAATACAATCACAGGTAAAACCTAAACGACAAAAAGTGAGGCAGGTTCTGCCCACCCCACTTTTGTAACCGCAATTAAATGGTCTTAACTTTGACATGAATTTCCATCTCAACATAACCGTCAACTCTGGCGTCATTCAAATAATGTTCTAACATCGGAAAATTATCAGGTTCAAATCCACTATTTGGCAGCCAATCAGAGTACAGACCCAGTTGAGCCTTGATAGTGTCTTCAGGCATGCCCTTAAAATAAAGTACCGCATACTTACCTTTGGGGATTTCAGATGTGGTAAACGGAGGATTAACCTTTATGTTGCTACCAATGACTATCGCAGCATCATAACGGCATTTATCCGCTGGTGTTATCGTTGGATTATCATAAGCAAATGCAAAGCGTTGTTGCGCATCTTGCGTTATGCCATTGCTTGAAGCCCAATCAATCAGTTTGTCCCATGCGGTATATATCGACTCAGGTTCATAACCGCGTTTTGAAGCCAAAATACACACACGTCGGCTATCAAAATCTCTCACTTCCACTTTCATATTGGTATCCTCTAAATTAGGGCTCTTCGTCACCTCATTGGTGATACGACTAGGATACAAATCAGCAGGGCAAAACACTTTTCCATACTTGCTGTATATTTTTCCAATCTTGCTATCTTTTATTTTATCTGGGTTTCTTATTTCAGTCGGGCTAAAGCCAAAATAAAGTTTTACCGCTTTAGAAAAGTTAGCACTGGATGAAAAACCACAGTCTAACGCCACCTGAGTGATAGGCAGTTGAGTTTTAAAAATCAATATGTTG
This sequence comes from Shewanella sp. SR43-4, assembly GCF_014163845.1. Taxonomy (NCBI): domain Bacteria; kingdom Pseudomonadati; phylum Pseudomonadota; class Gammaproteobacteria; order Alteromonadales; family Shewanellaceae; genus Shewanella; species Shewanella sp. SR43-4. The sequence goes on from NZ_JACJEB010000005.1 coordinate 202,529, forward strand.
ACCGCCTTCTCAAGCCTGCGGCGCACAATGTAATCATTAACTGTCTCCCCCATAATGGCAGAGAAAATACGATGAAAATGATAAGGCGAAAAATAGCTGACGTTTGCCACTTCTGTTAGTGAAATCTGGTTAGTCAGATTAGCCTCAATATATTGAAGCACCCGATCGATCCGCACTTGGTATTCTTTATTCATGGGTTCCTAATCATTAAGCAGGCAAGTCGTGAACGAACAACTGTCAGGTAAGAAACCATAACGCAGCGCTATCGTTAATACAAAGCCAGTACTTCGCTTAACGCCCTACCCGTTTTGATGTTTCTTAAGGCATTTTACATAAAACCTGGAGACTTGAGTTAATGTTAAAAGTTTACTCTGGCAACGTATTCTAGACAAATGGTTAGGCCGTAAACATGTTTTAATTCAGCCATAGTGGCTTTGCATGATGACATTGATAAACCGAGCACCTAACTAGCATCAACGAGGGGATAAAACGCTTAAAAGCCAAATAGCACTGAGCCACAGATGATCACTTTACTGACGGGTCTTTGGGCGCGAATGCTGGTAAATACATGGATATTTTCCTATAGTGGCCACATAAACACATTCGATTAGCGAGCTGTAGTGCCGGGCATTTATCCTTTTGTATCCAAACAACCACATAAACGGGCGGCTTTTTTTGTCGCCTCATTATTACTGATCTCAGCGCTGATAATTAGCCCTTTTATTTCAATACCTTTGGTCGATATTGCCCCTTTTTTGCCGGCATACAGCACTTCAGTGGTATTGCTTGAAAGTATTACGGCCTATTTACTGCTGTCGCAGTTTGCCAGTAACCGGCAGGTTTTCTCAGGGTTTGTTGCTTGTGCTTATTTATTCCTTATCCCTTTAGTAACGGTGCAGCTTTTAGTGTTTCCAGGTGTTTTTTCGCCTAGTGGTTTACTGCATGCAGGGGAGCAAAGTGCGGTATGGATTTGGGTATTTTGGCATGCATCGTTTCCGATCTTGCTCTTGCTGGCATTAATTGCCCCGAAAAAAATCATTAACCAAAACCCTGCTGATCTCAATATCAAATATTGGCTGATTGCCTTTGTATTTATTTCCCTACTGGTTAGTTTAGGTTTGGCCTTATTCGCCACATGGGGTAGCCATTTATTACCCGTCTTAATTGATAAAGACAGCTATAAGCAACTATTAAATAGCCCTTATGCCTTAATGGTGTGGGGATTAAATGTGCTGGCATTATTCTTTATGGTAAGACGGGCACGCAGTAACAATGTGCTTTACACATGGCTGAGTGTGGCGTTGCTGGCCAGCCTGCTTGATGTCACGTTAACCCTATTGGCTGGCGCCCGCTTCAGTTTAGGTTGGTATGCTGCAAGAGTGAGCAGCTCGGTTTCTTCTATGGCATTGCTGTTCGCCTTGTTATGGGAGGTCAACCGTCTGTATGTCGCAGCCCACCGAGCCAATGAATCCTTATATCAGCAAAGTGTAAAAGATACATTAACAGGCTTATTTAATCGCCGTTATCTAGAAACACAACTGGCAATAGACATAGACCACGCCAAAAGATACCAAGAGCCGCTGTGTTTGTTGGTTGTCGATGTTGATCACTTTAAAGCGTTTAACGATAAGCACGGTCATTTGAGTGGCGATCGCTGCTTAGTGGCCGTCGCCAAACAATTGCAACTAAGCTTAAATCGACCCGCAGATTTTGTTGCCCGTTATGGTGGCGAAGAGTTTGTGGTGGTGTTGCCCCACACTGAGGCAGAAGGCGGCATGCTGATAGCTGAAAAGTTACGCCAGAAAGTCAGTGAGTTAAGGGTTGAAGATAAGGGCCAATTACTTAGCGTCACCATCAGCATAGGTTATGCAATATTACAGCATAATGAAGACACCGCCCAAGGCTTGCTGATAGCCGCCGATACCGCCCTATATCAAGCCAAAGCCGCAGGACGCAATTGCGTTGTCGCTGCGATTCAATAACCCTTGTAGGGAATTAACTGATCAACATAATACCGTTTCGCACAAGTCATTATTGTGTCATGAGATGTTCAATCTAAACATCTCAAAAACACTTAAAAGTGATTGATAAAGACTGTAAGCGGATTTAAAGCTATTGCTAATGTGATGGCTTTAAGTGAGGGGGGGAAATGTTCTCCCCTCACTCATAGCAAACCTAAGCCACTATTACTGAGCTATCAAGCTTAAAACCCAGTGTTGTAATCCCTGTGTATCCGTCATTGAACCATTAAACTGATACTGTGGAACAAAACTTTGGTTATGGCCTCTTTTTCGATCTCGATATACTTTTTGCGCCAGTGAAAACGCGCCAAGTTTGCTAGGTAAATTAATCCCGCGAACATCCATATACACAGTATCGGCAGAAGTTTCTTGGCCAGCATGAATAAGCTGCGGTATTGATAAACTCAAATCGGCGAAATCTAAACACGCACTGCCGCAAGATTTATCGGTAAGTAAAATCGTACTACCTTGGTATAGGCTTTTCTCAGTCTGATGGCGATTAACAGCAGCCTGCAAAGCTTGGCTATTTTTAGGCAATGCTTCTTTCACCAATGATTGTTGATTATCTATCGCTTGCCGCATATCTAAAGTGGTTTGTAAAAACGAAGTAGTGATATCACTGTCAGCGCCAAACTGACGAATTAACATAGGTTTCAAGCTGACAAGGTAAGCATGATTATCTTCACTTGCACGCCACATAGCGTAACTATTATCTGGATTATTTTGCATTACTTGCGCGATATAAGCTTTACCATAAAGACTGCTCATTAAATCTTGGCCCCACTGCGAACTGCCACCACCATTGCCACGCACATCAAACACCACGAGTTCTGCATCACGCAAACCAGCAAGCGCCATTATCATGGCTTGCAATTTGGTTTCATCAGCACCAGATGGATAAAAACTGGGCAACCGGACCCAATAATGCTTAGGTGTAAATTCATCAATACTAAATTCTTTGGGTAACGCCACAGGAGTAAGCGTTTGGTATAAATCATTACGATCAATTTTTTGCCAATGCAATGAAAAGGCTGTTTGCTCACCCTTTGACTCAAACACACAACTATTTGGTCTAGTAAATTCACCAATTTTATCATTGATGAGTAACTTTTTAGCGTAAGAGACTTTGCGCGCATTCAATTGATTGTTATTGAATCGATATTTAAGAATATGCTCATTCATCATGGTATCGACCGCAATATTGTCACAAGAAATAAGCTTGGCACCAACCGCAGGAAGCCGCCCGCCCCAATCTTCGGCAGTGTAATAGACTTTATAATCCTGAAATTGTTTTTCAATACCTATGCCAGCCCAAGACTGCATATCAGGGTGTTGATTAAACGCAATGCCAAAATGACCATCAGCAAAACCAGCCACAAAATAACTCAAACTATTGGTTACATCCTGTAACGATGTCGCTTTTTTTGCCCGCGCCACCCCCTCACGATAACCTTGTTCTAACCACTGTGAAAAATATAAATTTTGATCATCTATGGCACCGGGATGATTAGCCTTAACCGTTTGGTAGATATAGGTTAAGTCCGTTTGAGCAATCTGAGCCCATGGATTGGCTTCAGCCAACACAGGTTTAATGGGTTCTGCTTGAGCATAAACCGCAGAACTAAACACGCTGATGAGTAGAGTTAAAATAACTAAGCTTTTACCGTGCATCTAAATATAAATCCATTTGTTATCTAAAAGTTAAGGCAAAGTCTACCGTATTAGCACTGATTACACAGCATTTTTTGATATTTCAGCAGTAAGCACCAAAGCATCACGATACATTATTGATGCTTTCGAATCATAAAATAAAGCAAACAGTGGCAGCACTTAATCTCAGCCATAACCACAAAAAGCCCGCATATGTTAGCTAGCATCAACTCGTGTAAACGCGTCATCTCCAGTGCCAATTAGAGCTAAAGCACAAAAAATCACATTTCGGCTACTTTTTATTACATTTTTGTAAAACTGGAGTATATTAATCAAGCCATATAATGGATTTATATTAGCAACCGATTGTATAACCACACTAAATTTCAAGGATGACAATGGCAAACCTGTTCACTAATGTACTCGCCACCATCATCTTGCTTTCGGGTATGTTTTTGATGGTGTTGATTATGCACCTAATGCTTAAATACCGTGACCACACGGTAAAACTGCCTGTCGATCGCGAGCAACTCCAGCGAATCCCCGCATATGGCTTACAGCAACAAATTCAAGACTTACAGTTTGATCTCGTCGCCGGCCTAACGATGGCAGTTATTGTTGTAACGTTCCCGTTTGCCTACGAAAGTATCGTCAAGCATATTAGCGACAGCTCATTCCCAATCGCTTTCGCTCCAATTGTCATCCTTGGCCTAGGATATTGCGGCCACAAAACGCGGAAAAACTTTTCCAAACTCACCAAATTACGTTTAGGCCACACCGCAGAAATCGCCACTGCCAATGAGCTCATCGGCTTGCAAGCTTTGGGCTATCAAGTGTTTCACGACATCCAAGCCGACGGCTTTAACATCGATCACTTAGCCATAGGTAAAAATGGCGTATTCGCCATCGAAACCAAAGGCCGCCACAAGCGCAAACGCGACAGTAAAGCGACTAGCGCTACCCAAGGTAAAGACTACCAACTATTTTATAAAGACGGCCGCTTATGCTTCCCTTCTTGGACGGAAACCAAACCCATAGAACAAGCCGAACGCCAAGCAAAGTGGGTCAGCCAATGGCTCACCAAAGCCACAGGCCAACCAGTGTTCGCCAGCCCAGTGCTGGTCTTCCCCGGCTGGTTTGTAACAAGCCAAACAAAACCACCGTTCCCCATCCTAAATCATAAGCAGTTGGTCAAAACCATACCAGCTGTCCGAACCCAAACTCTCAGCCAACAACAAATGGATGCGATTGTGTATCAAGTCGCGCAGCGGTGTTTGAGTAAAAGCGAGGTGGGGAAATGATGGTTAAGTGAACCAAATAAAAACGGGGCGTTGAGTCAATCTTAAAAAAGTTTACCCTGACTTATTTAAAGCATTTCAAGCGAATAAATATCAATAACCATGGGTAGCCATGTTATACATTTAAACTATCTAAAATAGAATAAAGTCCTCAATGAAAAAGATAACGTTTAGAGAAAGACAAAGAATAATTAGTCATAATATACAAATGAGAAACCTTCCTACTAGCAAAAGGGTTATTATTAAACACAAAATAAATCCAGTACTTGCTATAAAAAAATGGGTCAATGACAATCAGGAATTTATTTCTGTTTTGGATTCTAAAAAATATACTTATTCAATTACCTTTCCAAAAAGGCTTAACTTTTCAGATAACTATCAAAAATCAGTACGATCAATTAACTCAATAAGAAAACTTATCGGTTTAAACGGAGTTAGGCATAGATTAAAAAATATTAACCTTAATAATATTGAAAATATTTCCACTTCAGCTAGCTTGGTGTTGACTGCAGAAATAGATAAATGGAATGACAAGGTTGGAAGAAGGTTAGTTCCACAAACTGAGGAATGGAATGACTCAGTAAAAGCTCAACTTTCAGATTTAGGTTTCTTTGAGCTATTCAACTTCGAAAAGTGTAATTTTGAAGCAAAACCGACTAAATTGAATATTGTAAAATTCATAAAAGGTGCTCCTGGTGACGAAAAAAAAGCTAAATACTTAAGAGAGAAAATAGAAGAGATTGTTGGTAATAGGGTAAAACGTCCACCGTTATTTCAAGCATTATCAGAAGCGATTACAAACGTAACTCATCATGCTTATCCTCAAGAAACGAAGATAAATAAACACTGGTATATGACAGCATCATTTTGTGATGATACTAGGGAGTTAAAAGTAGCTTTTTATGATCAAGGTATTGGTATACCGTCAAGTTTACCACGCTCTAAACTTTGGGAAAGAGCAAAAGCTTACATGAGCTCAATTAGTGTATATAATGACCACCCTTCACTTATAGAGGCTGCGGTTGAAATGGGTCGAAGCCAAACAGACCAAGAAAACCGAGGGAAGGGCTTACAAGACTTACTTGAGTTCATCAAACAGTATGGAAATGGCTATATGTCAATTTTAAGCCAAAAAGGGCTATATAAATTCAGCTGCATAGATAGAAATCACCATACAAAAAAAGAAGCCTTAAAATATCCAATACTAGGCACATTGATTGTGTGGAGTGTTAAAATCCCAGAAAAAGGAGGCCGTTCATGAATTATAATATTGGTTTACAGTTTTCTGACACACCAGCAGGAAGGTACTTTGATGATGGTGACTATACCGGTGAGCATTTCAGAGAAAATGTACTTAAGGACTTAGTCAATAACCTTCAAGAAAATGAAAAACTCATAATCACAATTGATGATGTTGAAGGTTTTGGATCATCATTTTTAGATGAAGCATTTGGTGGGATGGTAGGTAAAGGATATATTGAACCTGATGAGTTTTTAGATTTACTAGTCATTGACTATGAGGATAGTGAAGATGTTAGCTCTTTTGCTTTTTTCGCAAAAAAAATAAAAGAATATATATCTAAGGCTAATTCAAAAACATGGAAATAGTCGATAGAGTAATTGCAGGTAGCATCGCTGCAATATTAGGTGCCTTTTCGGCATACTTATTTAATAGATTAAACTGGAAAGAAACCTCAAAAAAAAATTCAATATTATCAATAGAAAGTGAATTAATAGAATCACTAAACTCGTTAGCGGATTCTGCATTAGAGTATTGGTCATATAATCAGGCAGATCTTAAAAACTCAAAGTTATTAGAAGCCAAAATAAAAATGAGATTCTCCAGTTTAAACCCATTATTTCAACAGCTTACATTCATTCACGGTTCATTTACATGTGGTGAATCTTTAAAGATAACAAACGAAATAGAACAGCTTTTCGAACATGTTACAGATGGTAATTTTGAATCAAAAAAACGAAATGCATCACCTAAAAAGTGTTTAAAAATCTCAAATTCATGCAACAAAATAAAAATTAATATACGAAAAGTAATACATAGTTAAAATATTTTAATAAATGGGTTAGAGTCTGAGGGGCCCCCACCGAAGAATGAATAAAAATAATGAGATAGATTAACAACTGAGGAACATTCATGGCATTTGGTGATCAAATTTATCGCCAAACGAAAATTATCACGAGTAAATGCCATGAATGCAAAACAAGTTTTATCAAAATGCATCTCACTTGTCCCCCCCCGTTAACGCAAAAAATGCACAAAACTCGTCGCTTTAGTTTGTTTGCTGCCATTGAAAGCGCAATGTACGGTGGCTCGCTTTCTATCACAGGACTTGGCCGGAATATAACGAATAAAGCAAAGGAAAAACATAAGATTAAATAAATGGGGTCAGAGTCTGAGGGAGCCCCATTTTTCTATGCTTCACTAATACGATAATGGCGTTACTGTGATGATAAGGTAATGAAGTTTAAAGGTTACGTAATTAAAATGGCTACGTCTTAGGCATCCACAGTTCTTTTGATTGATTCAAAGCTGACAACAAAGAGTAGTATTTCACTTTATAAGGCCATTGGTTTGATGGATGCCAAAAATCTACAAAAAAATAACCTTTTGCATAATACAGCCATTCTGCACTAGGATTAGATTTAACTAGTTTGGATTCGATCAAAGGATATGTTGCACCGCAGATGATTAAATCAGGATTAATACTTTGAATTTGCTCCATAAGTAAATCCCAATCGCTGTCTACGTAAGTTGATAAGTCGTCACTGGATGAAGAGCTGTTACCACTACTCTTTTTAATATTTATTATCGCGCAGCTATGGAATGCCTCTTCCATCTTAGGATTCGATTTGTAATCCTTATCGAACGAATTTACCTCACCCGTTTCAACAAGCTTATTGATCCCATCAACCCACTGCGCCATAGACCACCACATGGTCTTACCTAGTTCATTTAGCTTTTTCCCAGCTAAATAATCATTTAGAGCCCACTCTTCAATTACATTCGAAGAACTTTCATAAGCCTCTTTCATCAGAAACAGTACTTTCACAGGAGCCTTATCCCAAAGACTTCTATTAATTATTCCATCAGTAATGAAAAACTTATCTCTGTGTATCTCACGTTCTTTCCATGATACAAAATCCATTTTTATTTCCTTTATTATTACTTAAATCATGATAATTGTTTGTTCATGCCTGGTTAGGAATTGATAATATTTTTATTTTATCAATCATTGAATAAATAAATATTGATATTACAACTAGAGCCCGAGTAAATATTCTCTCGAACAAAAAAGCGACCTTTCGGTCGCTTTTTAATGCTTTAGATTCCCGCTCAAAAACCTTGCGGGAATGACGATTAGTGCATTACCACCATAATTGCGTCGCTGGCGATGATAAGACAATGAAGTTTGAGGTTTTCGCCGCGGAGTTGACTGGTGTCAATGAGCAGCGAAAACCTTAAACTGAAGCAGTATTATCAAGACTAAGCAGCAATTATTCGTAGTCACTGAGTGGTACGCACGAACACATCAAATTACGATCCCCATACACATCATCAATACGGTTCACCGTTGGCCAAAACTTATTCGCCTTAACCGCAGCGCTTGGGAACACGGCCACTTCACGGCTGTACGGACGTGAATCAAATTCAGGGTCCATAATGTCAGCCAGCGTATGCGGTGCATTGTGCAGTGGGTTATTGTCCACTGGCCACTCGCCTGCTTCTACCTTGGTAATTTCACCGCGAATAGAAATCATCGCTTCGATGAAACGATCCAGCTCAACCTTAGACTCAGATTCAGTAGGCTCAATCATCAAGGTTCCTGCTACTGGGAAGCTCATGGTAGGTGAATGGAAACCATAGTCGTTTAGACGCTTAGCGATGTCCATTTCGGTTACGCCAGAAGTTTCTTTTAATGGGCGTAAGTCGATAATACATTCATGGGCAACGCGCTCATTACGGCCAGTAAATAATACTGGGTAATGTGGGGCGAGCTTTTTCATGATGTAGTTAGCGTTTAATAGCGCAGTTTGGGTAGATTGCTTAACCCCTTTAGTGCCTAACAACTTAATGTACATCCAGCTGATTGGCAGTATGCTGGCACTACCATACGGTGCAGCAGATACGGCGCCGTTATGGTCGCTTTCGCGCCCAGGCTTAACCACTACGTGACCGGCTACAAATGGCGCAAGGTGTGCTTTAACACCAATTGGGCCCATACCTGGACCACCGCCGCCGTGCGGGATAGCAAAGGTTTTGTGTAGGTTTAAATGCGATACGTCAGCACCGATAAAGCCTGGTGATGTTAAACCAACCTGTGCGTTCATGTTCGCGCCGTCTAAGTATACTTGACCGCCATATTGATGGACGATTTCGCATACTTCGCGGATTGATTCTTCATACACACCGTGAGTCGATGGGTAAGTGATCATGATGCACGATAGGTTACCAGCAAGCTCAGATGCTTTAGCACGTAAGTCTTCTAAATCGATGTTGCCTTGCTTGTCACAAGCAGTCACCACCACTTGCATACCAGCCAGTTGCGCTGATGCTGGGTTAGTACCGTGAGCAGATTGCGGGATTAAGCAGATGTTACGATGCGCGTCGCCGCGAGATTCGTGGTATTTCTTAATCGCTAACAGACCCGCGTATTCGCCTTGCGCACCTGAGTTTGGTTGAATACACACAGCGTCATAACCGGTGATTTTCACTAAAAACTCAGACAACTCGTTAATTAACTGGGTGTAACCTTGTGCTTGGTCTAGTGGGCAGAATGGGTGCATGTTAGCAAATTCTGGCCAGCTTACCGGTAGCATTTCCACTGCCGCGTTGAGCTTCATGGTGCACGAGCCTAACGAGATCATGGAGTGGTTTAGGGCTAAATCTTTGTTTTCGAGACGCTTGATATAACGCATCATCTCGGTTTCGCTTTGGTAGCGATTAAACGTTGGATGGGTTAATACGGCATCTTGACGTACTAAGGCTTCAGGGATTGACTGACTGCCATTAGCAATGATGTCGGCATCGAGTGCTGCTACGTCTAAACCATGGCCTGCGCCTAAGATAACGTCAAACAAGACTGCGATGTCGGCACGGATAGTGGTTTCGTCTACGCTGATACCAAATACGCCATCAGCATCGATACGCAAGTTAACTTGTGCCGCTAACGCGCGGGCATTAATGGCAGCAAGGTCGGCACCTTTAACACTGATGGTGTCAAACCAGGTAGTGTTAACCAGTGATACGCCTTTAGCGGTTAAGCCTGCTGCTAAAATGTCGGCAAAACGGTTAATGCGTGACGCTATGGTTTTTAAGCCTTGTGGGCCGTGGAATACTGCGTAAAACGACGCCATATTGGCGAGTAAAATTTGCGCAGTACAAATGTTTGAGTTGGCTTTTTCGCGGCGAATATGTTGCTCGCGCGTTTGCATGGCCATACGTAATGCGCTGTTACCGCGGCTGTCTTTTGACACACCAATAATACGACCAGGCATTGAACGTTTGTGCTCGTCACGGGCAACAAAGAAGGCTGCGTGTGGTCCGCCGTATCCCATTGGTACGCCAAAACGTTGTGCGCTACCAAATACCACGTCTGCACCCATGGCGCCTGGTGATTTAAGTAACATCAATGACATGATGTCGGCAGCCACAGTCACGATGACTTTGTTGTCACGTAGCTTGGCAAATAGCTCGGTGTAATCGGTAATTTGACCAATACGGTTGGTGTACTGGAACAAGGCACCAAATAATTCGTAATTGACAGACTCGTTTGCTGGACCAACAACTACTTCAAAACCAAAACATTCAGCGCGAGTTTTAACTACGTCTAATGTTTGTGGAAATACATCATCGGCCACAAAGAAGATGTTTGCTTTTTTAGCTTTAGACACCCGTTTGGCTAATGCCATGGCTTCTGCAGCTGCAGTGGCTTCGTCCAGTAATGAGGCTGACGCAAGGTCAAGACCGGTAAGGTCCATTGACACTTGTTGGAAGTTTAAAATCGCTTCTAAACGGCCTTGGGCTATTTCTGGCTGGTATGGCGTGTAAGCCGTATACCAACCAGGGTTTTCAAATACATTACGCAAAATGACATTAGGGACTTGCACGCCGTAGTAACCCATACCGATATAGCTTTTAAATACAGTGTTTTTGTCAGCTATGTTACGGATATAGGCGATACCTTCGGCTTCGCCACATGAGTCACCTATAGTGAGATCTTGGGGTAAACGAATTTTGCCAGGAACGGTTTGGGCGGTGAGATCTTCTAGTGACTCTGCACCAATAAAGTTCAACATTTCTTGTTGTTGTGCTTCACTTGGGCCGATGTGGCGAGTCAGGAAAAGTTCGTGCTGTTCTAGTTGTGTCAGGGTTTGCTTGGTCATGTTAAACCTTGTTCCAAATCGACCAGTTTTGGCTGTAGGGCACAGAACTGGATTAGGGTGAAAATGGGTAATACGTGAATAACCTGTTTAGGGTTTATTATGTTGCGCGCTCGTCATTGTTTTTAGCTGCACATAACAAAGAAGCTCCCTAGGGAGCTTCCTGTGTCATTGGCGATTATTCTTCGTCAATCACTTCTTGATAACCTTCGGCATCAAGCAGTCCATCAACTTCTGATTCGTCAGAAGGCATAACGCGGAAGAACCAGCCTTCACCAAAAGCATCGCTGTTAACAAGCTCTGGTGAATCTTCTAGAGCTTCGTTTACCGCAATCACCTCACCTGAAACCGGTGCGTAAATGTCTGATGCTGCTTTAACAGATTCTGCTACGGCGCAATCTTCACCGGCAGTGACTGTGTCGCCGACTTCTGGCAATTCGACAAATACCATGTCGCCTAGTAACTCTTGAGCATGCTCAGTAATACCCACTGTGTAGCTTCCGTCTGTTTCTTTACGGATCCACTCATGTGAAGATGCATATTTCAAGTCTGCTGGAATAGTGCTCATTATTGTTGTTCCTTAATCAGATGTTCTAATACTTAATCAATAAATTCTTTTTGGGTAAACCGCAACTCATTTTATTGAATCTTTAGAAAGCTTGTTTACCGTTACGTACAAAACTTGGGGCGATGACTTTTACGTTAACACGCTTTTTACGCATTTCAACTTCAGCTATCGCACCAATACCATTAGGTACACGGGCCATGGCAATAGAATAGCCTAATGTTGGCGAAAACGACCCGCTGGTGATCACACCTTGATGTTCAACACCCTCAGCGTCGGTAAAAAAAACAGCCATATCATGGCGTAATACGCCCTTTTCTTCCATGACTAAACCGACTAATTTGTCAGTGCCAGCCGCTTTAATTGCAGTAAGTGCGTCACGGCCAATAAAGTCACGATCGCTTGGCTCCCACGCTACGGTCCAGCCCATGTTAGCGGCTAACGGATTAATTGACTCGTCCATGTCTTGACCGTATAGGTTCATGCCCGCTTCTAAGCGTAAGGTATCACGCGCACCTAGACCACATGGCTTAACGCCTGTATCTAATAGCGCTTGCCATAAGGCTTCTGCTTCGGCTTCTGGCACTATGATTTCGTAGCCCGCTTCACCTGTGTAACCTGTGGTGGCAATAAATAAGCTGCCAGATTGCACACCAAAGAATGGCTTCATGCCTTCAACGGCAGCATTTTGCTCAGCAGAAAATACGCTAGCCGCTTTGGCTTTAGCATTAGGGCCTTGCACGGCAATCATCGCAAGCTCTGGACGTTCAGTCACCACCACATCAAATGCTGCAGCTTGCTTGTTGATCCAAGCCATGTCTTTGTCGCGGGTTGCGGAGTTAACCACGACACGGTAATGAGTGTCGGTTAAGTAGTAGGTGATAAGGTCGTCGATGATGCCAGCGCTTTCGTCTAGCATTCCGCCGTAAAGGGCTTTACCTGGTACGGTAAGCTTGGCGACATCGTTAGCAAGTAACTTACGTAAAAAGGCACAAGCATCTCTGCCGGTAACGTCAACTACCGTCATGTGAGACACGTCGAACATGCCTGCATCTTGACGAACTGCGTGGTGTTCTTCGATTTGAGAGCCGTAATTAATCGGCATGTCCCAACCGTGGAAATCAACCATTTTGGCTTTAGATTCTAAATGCTTGTTAAAAAGTACGGTTTTGCTAGCCATTATTATCCCTTTTTTTGAGGCCTTTCTTATGTAGGTTTTTGATAAAATGCGGCCAAAATTATACTCCGCAGACCTACTTTGTATACAAAAAATTTTTCTAATCCGAGTCCTGTCGCATTAGTTTAGCTAATCTATTGTTGTAATTTATTTACATAATTTTTTACAATAAAAACGCCGACTTAGCTGTATAGACTGATATTAAACAAGTTTCTATATTCGCTACGATGAAATTGGCTCACGACAAAGTTTAGGTAATGTCATTTTGTTACCCATAGCCTGTTTGATGAACACTGTTTTCAGCCCAGCGACATTATCAACTAGGGTTAGGCCTATGTCGCGCATGGCTTTCTTAAGCGGATTGCTGCCGGCGAACAATCTTTTAAAGCCTTCCATGGTGGCAATCATCTCCATGGCTTCAGCTTTACGCCAACGTTCAAGGGCGCGCAAATGACTGTATTCGCCTAAATCTTTGCCTTGTTCGTGCAATTGGCTAAAGGTGTCGATAATACTGGCGGCGTCTAAAAAGCCAAGGTTAACCCCTTGGCCAGCAAGCGGATGAATAGTATGGGCAGCATCACCAGCCAGCACTAATCGATGGCGGGCAAAATGGCGCGCATAACGCATACGTAATGGGAATGATTGCCGCTCGCTAATCACCTGGCACAGGCCTAAACGACCATCGAGCGCGGCGGTTAACGTTTTGCCAAATTCGATATCGTCTAATGCTAATAATTGCTCGGCTTGATCGGGCGATACCGACCAGACGATGGAGCATAAATTATCGTCATACAAGGGCAACATGGCTAGCGGACCACCGGGTAAAAAGGCTTGTCTGGCGGTCGCATCGTGGACTAACTCAGTGCGTACAGTAGCCACTATGGCATGGTGGCCGTAGTCCCAAAATGTCAGAGGAATATTGCATTGTTCACGCACCCAAGAATTGGCTCCGTCGGCGGCCACCACCACTGCGGCGCTGATGTTGTCGCCACCGGCTAGGGTTAGCCAGGCTTCACGTTCACCAAAGGCAATGCGTTCAAGGCGTTGACCTTGTAAATGAGTTAGATTGCTGATTTCGCTGGCGCGCTTAGCCAGTGCATAGCTAATGGCATCATTTTCGATAATTGAGCCTAAATAGGCTTCGCTAATACTGTGAGCGTCAAATTCAATTTTGCCTAGACCGTCTTTGTCCCAAACCGACATTTTTTGGTAAGGGCTAACACGGCTGTCATCAAGGTATTGCCACGCTCCGAGATTTTCGAGCAATTGTTGGCTGGCTTTGTTAACGGCACTAACACGCAATTTGGGCTCACCACTCACGGCTTGGGTTTCGCCAGCATCAATGACCACCACATTAAGGTCGGCATTCGCTAAGCCAATTGCCGTTGCCAGCCCGACCATACCACCGCCAACAATGGCAACATCATATGTTTGAGTAGAAAACATGCTCAATCCTTACCTTAAAATGAGTTAACGCCAGCCCATTGCGGTTTGTGCGATGGGACGTTTTAACGGTGGTAGCCAAGACAATAAGCGTAAACCAAGATTGCGACCCGCTACCATCGGCCAATATTGGTTGGAAAAGCCACGTACTAAAAATTCGATATTACTCAGCGTGCTGTCGCGATCCGCTTGGCGTGCGGCTAAATACTGATGCAAGATAGCATTACTGCCGACATCGACCTCGGTTGAGGGATGGGCTAATTGATACGTACTGAAAGCCTGTTTCAGTACATCCAGTAAGCCCACAACATCACGCAGGCCAAGATTAAAACCTTGTCCGGCAATTGGGTGTAGGGTTTGCGCCGCATTACCAATAAAGATGCAGCGATGGTAAATCGGTCTTGGCATGTACGATAACGTCAGTGGATAACTGCTGCGCTGACCGACATCAACGAAGCGACCAACTCGATGGCCAAAGGCTTGTTGTAATGCGGCTAAAAACTCGGCTTTGTCGGCATGTTTTAGTTGCTCTGCTTGAGTAGGCGGTAATGCCCACACCACGGAAAAACGCGACTGAGCAGCACTGGCTGACACGGCAGTATGCGCCGCAGCGGTCATGGGCACTGAACTCATAGGCAGCAGAGCTAATGGCCCTGTTTGGGTAAAGCGTTCGTAAGCCCAATGCTGGTGCGGCTGGTCAGTACTCACATTGGCGACAATGGCCGTTTGATCGAAATTGATTTGTTCTGTGGGTTGGCCAAGATGTTGACGCACCACGGAATTAGCACCATCGGCAGCAACTAATAACTGGCAATGCAATTGCGTACCGTTATCTAAAGTTAATAAGTGACCATTGGTTTGAGTCTGCAACTCAGTCACGGTAGCCGGACAAAACACCTCAACAGATGATTTAGCCAATTGCTCAAACAACACTTTGCCCACTTGGGCTAACTCAACCACCTGCCCTAATGCTCCTAAACCAAGCGGTTTAGCGTTAAGTTCGGTCATACCAAAGTGGCCGCGATCAGAAACATGAATATTTTCGATCGCCGTGCCTAGATGCTGCAACTTGGGCCAAATACCTAAACGAGTCAGTTCGAAAATAGAACCGTGCGCAATGGCAATGGAGCGAGCATCAAAACCTGGGTGATTATTGCTCGCTAGGTGGGCTTCGATTAAGGCGATGCGCAGCGGACGCGACAAGGTGGCAGATAACTTAGCTAGCCCGAGGGCTAACGTGGCTCCGGCCATGGCGCCACCGACAATGGCAATATCAACATTAAGCTGTGCTGTGATGGTGTGTGCTGTGGTCATACGCTGCGTTGCTGCCTATACCAAAAATGTTAGTGGAAAGTTGAAGACTCATCGGTGTCATTCAATGGCATGTCTAAGCCAAACTCTGAGTAGCATAAAATAGCTGACATTCTGACAAACTCTTGTAGCTCAAAGTAAGCAACTTCTGACTCTTCGTCATCACCAACATCAAATTCTACTTGAGCAATATCGGCCAGATCTTTAATCACTTCACGTACATCTGGCGATGCTTTGGCTAGCTGTGGTTGAATAATGGCAATGCCGGTTAAAAAGCTTTGAGTCCACAGGGCTAACGCTTCGACGCGATCGCTTAATGACGCTTCTTCTTCTGGCAATAAGAGGGTAAAACCAAATTCGAAATCCACTAATCGATTAACCGTGTCTTGATACAATTCGCTGATCAGCAGTTGTAAATTAGGCTCTAACGGTTGCCCATCGTTCATTAACTCAACTAACGGTGTTAACCAGGCTAAATTTTCTTGTTTAACGCCACCACAAATAAGCCCAACCAGTGCGCCGTGCACTTCTACTGGATGCTGGCCAACTTCTGCGTAATCTAGGGCCTGTTTTAGTTTTTCAATACATAATGAAGGTGGGGTTGCCATGGTTAATTCCTAATAGCGCAATATCTGCATCAATGCTAGCAGAGTTAGGATGATGCTCCAAATGCTAGTGTGTAATGTGGTTAAATTTGTGAGCCATAAAGTGACTATAATAATTGACAATGAGTGTATTTGTTCAGACAACCAGCAAATAGTTAAAAAGGCGCGTTGTTGCCTTGCTCTTTTAAATTCAGCCCTATATAGTTCGCCACATGCTTGAGTTTAACTAAGGATCTGTGGCGACATTATGAGTAACAGTGCTGTTGATATCACCCTATTAGGGCGCACCTACTCTATCGCATGTCCAAAAGGACGCGAAGATGCCTTGCGCACGGTAGCCAGAGAAGTTGAAAACCAACTGACAACCTTAAAATCTCGTACTAACAATTTGAGCCGTGAAGAGCTGGCCATTATGGCAGCATTAAACATTGGTAATGAACTGTACGAAGAAAAGCAAAAGAATAAGCAGTACATGGCGCAAATGGATGAGCGTATTTCGTTATTGCAATCAACCTTGGAAACATCGTTGGTTGAACGAAGCCGCTAGGAAGGCTAGACTAAGATTTAAGAATGAAGCAAAGCTTGATTCAACCAGTTTTGCTCCCTGAGATATTCGCCAGTTGGCTAAGTCCCTGTGCCGATAATTACAAACCCAGGGTGAATGCTTTTGTTGACATTGTGCATGCTCGGCTAGTACCGAGAAGCCTTAGGAAATGAACATTTACCCGCCTTGAACCTACGGTTCAAGGGCTACGCCGGCAGCGGTATTTTGGGGAGCATTCTAATTTTATGACCATCACTCGTTTTATGACTAACACAGAAAATCGTCCGGTTACGTCAACATCTTCGGCACGTATTAGCTACTTTGCCACCCCTTCTGAGTTTCAAGAACCGCTGTTCGATAGCACAGACATGAGCCGCGACAACATTCGCCGCCATGTTCGCCAAGAGCGAAATAGCCTTAGTCCTGAAGAACAAAGCCAATTAGCCTTAATTGCTAGCCGCCACATGCTTGCTGAAATTCAAGCTCAGTCGGCTAAGCATGTTGCCTTGTATTTTACCCAAGACGGTGAATTAGCGACTCAAAAGCTGATTGAAGCATTATGGGATCTCGACATTAACCTGTATTTGCCTCGGCTTCATCCGTTCAGTAAAGGCAACTTACTGTTTATTCGTTATGATCGCGATTCTGTGATGCTTGAAAATCAATACGCTATTAAAGAACCACAATTGAATGTGCAGCATGTTATTACTGTCGATAAACTCGATATGATCATCACCCCTTTGGTGGCATTTGATGAACACGGTAATCGTATGGGCATGGGCGGCGGATATTACGACCGCACTTTGGCACAAGTGGTCGATAACAAGCCGTTAGCAGTAGGCTTTGCCCACGATTGTCAGCAAGTGAGCCAAGTTCCTACCGAGTTTTGGGATATGCCTTTACCAGTGATTATTACCCCAACGAGGCGATTAGCTATTTAAAATAGCTTAATACTATTAAGGTCGTGGCGCTTCGCCCACACAAGACCAAGAAGGGGGAAACTGCTTTCCCCTCTTAGATCTCCCCGCCAGCTCCGGCAAAATGTTAGTCCTCATAGCATAATAAAAATCACCCAACGACTCAGATGGTACATCTGATGTGAATGGACTGACGGATGTCGTGATGACATGGATGTCAAAAAACGACCATGCCCCCCGAGCCTGTTACATATCTGCAAAACAGGAGTCTACATGCCTTGAAACACAGGCATGTGTGATAAAGGCCATGATGTCACTACGGCATTTTCATCATGCTATTTCAGACACTTTGGACGCAGACACCTTGATACTGCAGGTTCCTCTTATATACCAACTAGACTTTGTAGAAGGTAGGAATTAAACATAACAGAATAGAAAAAGCCCCATCAATAAACGCTATTGATGGGGCTTTTTCATTATATTGCTTAGGTAAAAATAGGCTTACACAATTGCTTTCTCTAATGCTTGGCTAACATCGGCGATGATGTCGTCTATGTGTTCAATACCCACAGATATCCGCACTAAGTCTTCTGATACACCTGCTTTAGCTAACTCTGCGCCGCTCAGTTGGCGATGAGTGGTACTGGCTGGGTGACAAGCCAGTGATTTAGCGTCGCCGATATTGACCAAACGAAGCACCATTTGTAATGCATCAATAAACTTACCACCAGCCACTTTACCCGCTTCAGCATTGGCGGCTTTAATGCCAAAACTAATGATACCAGAGGCTTTACCGCCAGTGATTTTTTGGCAAGTTGCATGGTGTGGGCTGTCAGGTAATGCAGCATAGTTTACCCAACTAATGCTTGGGTGTTGCTGCAAGTATTCCGCTAGTGTGAGCGCATTACTGCAGTGACGTTCCATACGTAAACTTAGGGTTTCTAAACCTTGAAGTAATAAAAATGAACTGTGTGGCGACAATGCTGCGCCAGTATTGCGCAGTGGCACAACTCGACAGCGACCAATAAATGCCGCGGGGCCAAAGGCGTCGGTATAAACTACGCCGTGATAAGACGGATCTGGCTGATTAAGTATCGCAAAGCGTTTTTTATTGGCGACCCAATCAAATTTACCCGAGTCGATAATTACCCCACCAATAGTGGTGCCGTGGCCGCCAATGTATTTAGTTAATGAGTGAATGACAATGTCGGCGCCATGATCAAATGCGCGGCACAACACTGGCGTGGCCACAGTATTATCGACAATTAACGGCACCCCATGTTTGTGGGCAATATCGGCCAAACGCTGTAAATCGACAATATTGCCGGCAGGGTTACCAATTGATTCACAAAATAATGCTTTAGTGTTGTCATCAATTAACACATCGAGGCCATCGAAATCATCAAAGGCTGCCATACGCACTTCAACGCCTTGGCGCGGTAATGTATGCGCAAATAAGTTATAAGTGCCGCCATACAATTGGCTAGTACTGACAATGTTGTCGCCTACTTGAGTTAATGCTTGAATAGCATAAGTAATGGCCGCCATGCCAGAAGCTACAGCCAGTGCACCAATGCCGCCTTCTATCGCCGCTAAGCGCTGTTCCAGTACACTGGTTGTGGGGTTCATTATGCGGGTGTAAATATTACCGGCGACTTTTAAGTCGAACAGATCCGCCCCGTGTTGGGTATCGTCAAAGGTGTAAGAGGTAGTTTGGTAAATTGGCACTGCAGCAGCTTTAGTGGTTGCTTCTGACTCGTAACCATAATGTAACGCCAGTGATTCCAGTTTCATGTTTGCTGCAGTCATAGTAACTTCCTTCAGGTAATAGGCTGTGTGATATTGCACTGCTATCCACACTAGCAATTAGCCATCTAGAAGTCTATGTTAAATTATCGCTTCACACTTTTTAATGATGCTGTTGACTGGCTATTTTAATTGTCTGCCGCCATCAACCGCATAACTGCGACCCGTAACATAATGACTCGCATGCAAATAATCGATTAAGGCGATGATTTCATCATTACCCGCTTCTTTTGGCAAAATCGCTTTAGCTAACGCTTTTACTTTATAAGCATCATCGTCATGGTCGTTAAATAAGATCATCGCTGGGGCAATAGAGTTCACTTTAACGTGCGGTGCTAACAAGCTGGCAAATGACAGTGTCATATTATGCAGTGCAGCTTTACTGGCAGCATAAGCAATGTGCTTTTTACTGCCCTTTTCGGCAACATAATCGGTAATATGAATAATGTTACTGGCACCAATACTGTCGTGATTGATTTTAGCCGCGCTAATAAGCAATGGCGCTAAAGCAAGGTTGATTTGATAAGGCGCAGTGACATGAATTTGCATCATTCTCGCCATGGTGTCACTCGGGCTTAAACCGCTGTTGTCGGGCAACCAGTCGGATGCATTATGAATAATGGTATCGAGGCGATCGTGATGCTGATTGATGTGGCTAATTAAGCCATCAATGGCGCCTGCATCGGTTAAATCGCATGAATGTAAACTCGCGCCTAACTTACCCAACTGCTCAATACTGTCGTAGTGAGTGCGATAAGTGCCAATAACATGATGACCTTGAGCCAAATAATACTTAGCCAGTGCATAGCCAATACGCTTACCTACGCCAGTGATCAGTATTGTTCGTTCCATAATGTTGCCTTTATTGGTTGTCGCTCTGATAACGTGTGACTTTATCATAAGCAAAATTAGATGGTTATCTCAAAGTAATGGATAATGAAACATTTACCCTACCGACTAATAATGACAAAAGATAGTCGGTTAAATTATAAAAAAATGACTCCGCTAATGGGAGTCATTCAATCATGATAATACCGCGGTTTACTAAGCTAGAAATTCAGCGCGGCTAGCTGGGTTGGCTTTAAAGCAGCCACCAAGTGCAGTGGTTTGAGTGCTTGATGAGGTATCCATGATGCCACGAGATTTTACGCAATAATGGGTGGCATTAATGCTCACGGCAACATCATCGGTGGCAAGCAAGGTTTGCAACGCCACTAAAATTTGCTGAGTTAAGCGCTCTTGAACTTGAGGACGCTGAGCAAAAAAACGTACGATACGGTTAATTTTCGATAGACCGATAATGTTGTCTTTGGGGATGTAGGCCACCTTGGCAAGCCCGTCAATAGTAATAAAGTGATGCTCACAGGTACTGACCACACTGATGTTACTGATCTTAACCATCTCTTCAACACCCATTTTATTATCAATTTGGGTAATTTTAGGGAAGTTAGCATAATCAAGACCTGAAAAAATCTCGTTGACGTACATTTTAGCAATGCGATGCGGCGTTTCAGCCAAACTGTCGTCGGTTAAATCGAGCCCTAAAGTAGACACAACCTCAGTCATTAAACCTTTAATACGCTGATATTTTTGCTCGCTAGTCATGTCACTCGGTACCAAAGGGGTTTCCAGTCCGTGAGCAACTAACGCTTGTTGTACTTTTAATGCTTCTGCAGACAACTCTGCACGGGTTATGTCATTAATGGTCGTCATAATAACATCCTTAATATTGGGTTAGGCTTGATACTCTAAAGATAACGATACAGAATCTGCGAATCGCAATGCATGCGGCTTATCAATAGTGACCCGAGCTAAAGTAACAGTTGGGTGTTCACGGCAAATATCTAACACGTCTGCAACCAATTTTTCCAGTAACAAGAAACGCCCTTCTTCTACATGCTGAATCACTTTTTTGGTGATGATTTTGTAATTTAGCGCATCGGCAACGTCGTCGGTTTGAAACGATCGATCGGCTGGATAATGGATCTCAATGTTGATCACCACATCTTGCTGTTTTTCGCGCTCGTCTTGGTTAAAACCAATAAAAGTACGTAAACGTAAATTGGTGACCTTAATAATGGCTTGGCTTAATGGCATTATTTAGCCCTTGTGAATTGTTTTGAATAGATACGCGAGGGTGCAATAAAAAGATCATAAATATTGATTTTGATCGGTTGAACCGCCTGTTGCATTAAGGTGAGAACATAAAGGTAAACTAGCTGGGCCTATTGTGCGTACAATGATTTATATACACATTAGTTCGAACGAGGTTAATGATGGAACTGACGGTTTTTTACGATGGCACTTGCCCGCTTTGCCTCAATGAAATGAAGCAATTGAAGCGTTACGATAGCTTAGATCGCATCAAGCTTGAAGATATTAATGCCGATGATATTAATGATCGTTTTCCTGATTTAGACGTGGCACACGCTAATACCGTATTACATGGATTACAAGCTGATGGTAGCTGGCTTTATGGTTTAGATGTTACCGCTAAAGCATGGGGCCTAACCGGTAAACATGGTTGGATAAAACTGTTGCGCTTGCCATTAATAAAACCGCTTGCCGATATTGCTTATTTAGCTTTTGCCCGCAATCGCTACCGGATATCTTATTTACTCACTGGCCAAAAGCGCTGTGATAATGGTAATTGTAAGGTTAAATAAGCGCTTCATTTATAAAAAATAAGGTATGAGATAAGCTATGAGTGAGTCAACACAGACCTTGGTAGTTATTGGGGCATCATCGGCTATCGCCCAAGCCTTTATCGACCATGCCATTGCTGCTGCTTTGAAGGGGCTTGCTGACAAGGCAGAACAAACTGATGATTTAGCCTTAAATGTTATTACTGTTAGCAGGCAATCCGAGCTGACATTAGCCAATCTAAGTAACAAGATTACCCACCAGCATTTTTATTGTAATTACCAGCAAGCATCGATTATTGATTGTGTTAACAGTATCGGCAAGGTCGCAGGCAAAATCAGTCGCATTGTGATGTGTAATGGTATTTTGCATTCACAAACAGCTGACGTGCAAATTCAGGCTCAACAACCTAGCTTGATGCCAGAAAAACGCATTGAAGATATTAATGCTAATGCCCTAGAGCAATTATTTTATGCCAACAGCATTGTGCCCATGCTGTGGCTGAGTGCATTGACGCCGTTATTATCGCAAGTCCGTCATAAGGTAGACGCTGACAATAAGTGTGTGATCAGTATATTGAGTGCTCGGGTCGGCAGTATTTCTGACAATCGTTTGGGTGGCTGGTATGGTTATCGCGCCTCAAAAGCGGCGTTAAACATGCTGATTAAAACCACAGCCGTAGAATATGCAAGACGACTTAAGCGAGTTAAGTTAATTGCGTTTCATCCAGGCACCACTGACACACCATTATCAAAACCTTTTCAAGCCAATGTACCTCAAGGTAAATTATTTACCCCAGAGTTTGTCGCCAGCCAGTTGTATCACATTATGGCCAATATTGAGCCAGATGGTGAAGCCAGTTACTTGGATTGGCAAGGGCAACAGATTAGTTGGTAAATGAGTTGCTAGCGGACTTGAT
Source organism: Shewanella sp. SR43-4 (assembly GCF_014163845.1). Taxonomy (NCBI): domain Bacteria; kingdom Pseudomonadati; phylum Pseudomonadota; class Gammaproteobacteria; order Alteromonadales; family Shewanellaceae; genus Shewanella; species Shewanella sp. SR43-4. Next base: position 225,827 of record NZ_JACJEB010000005.1, read on the forward strand.
AAGGAGTCGGTTAGCCTATTGCTCATGGCCAGTGTTCAACAATCTCTGCTGTCTATAAGCAAACTGTCATCAACACGATTAACCCACCATCTGTAATAAATGACGTTTCCCTATGGTACTAAGGTGCCAAATAAATAGTGCTGTAATTGCTTTATTCTGAGAGTACTGACTCGGATTGTAGTGAAACCATGTCGTTGACATCACTTTGCTATGAAACATTACACTATGGGCGATCACATATGCTGTCATTGCCGCTATTGAATTGAGGAAACCGATATTATGTCGACGTTACAAACAGGACTACAAGGCAAAGTGGCGCTTATTACTGGCTCAACTAGCGGTATTGGTCTAGCGACTGCACATGTGCTGGCTGAGCAAGGTTGCCATATCGTATTGCATGGCCTGATGGCTCATGATGAAGGGCAAACTTTAGCTGCTGAGTTTCGGGCACAATACCAAATCAACACCTTTTTTAGCAATGCTGACTTAAGAGAGGCTGACTGCATACATGAGTTTATCGACAGTGCGGTTAATGCCCTAGGCAGTATTGATATTTTAGTGAATAACGCCGGCATTCAACATACACAAGATGTAGCTCATTTTCCGATAGAAAAGTGGAATGACATCATTGCGATTAACTTGTCTGCTGCTTTTCATACTATTCAACAAGTTATCCCTACTATGGCTGAAAAAGGCTGGGGCCGGATCATCAATATTGCCTCAGTGCATGGTTTAGTCGCCTCAGCAAATAAAGTGGCTTATTGCGCGGCAAAGCATGGGATTGTGGGCTTAACAAAAGTGGTCGCGATTGAATGTGCCGAACAAGGCATTACCGTTAATGCAATTTGCCCTGGTTGGGTTGATACCCCGCTTATCGGTAAACAAATTGACAGCATTGCAAGCGATAAAAGCTTGAGTTATGACGAGGCTAAATACCAACTGGTAACCTCAAAACAGCCATTACCAGAAATGTTAGCTCCTAGACAAATCGGCGAGTTTGTTTTATTTCTTTGTGGTGGTGCTGCAAGAGGCATTACAGGATCAGCGCTGCCGATGGATGGTGCCTGGACGGCGCAATAGGCTTAACTAATCTTAGCTTTAACTATTAGCATCCGGTTTAGCCTTATATAATCACGTCAACCCGCATTAACTGTTTGTGAGTGCGGGTTGTTTTTATTAGTAGAGAAGACTTGGCCAACTGAGCCACTAGCCAAGATAATGGTGCAGTTAACAAACTAATATGAGATCAATTAGGCCTTGGCCATAAACGCTGCTATGTGTTGATAGGTTGCCATACATTCCTCTTTGACTAAGTCGTGCAGCAACATATAGGCATGGATCATGCCGTCGAACGCATGGTGCTCAACCTCCACACCCGCAGCAGTTAAGGCATTAGCATACGCTATGCCCTCATCCCTAAGCGGATCGCAACCTGCGGTAAAAATCAGTGTTTTCGGTAAGTGAGCGTTAATGGGACCAAGCAAAGGTGAAGCCTGTTTAACTTGCTCTATCTGTTGCTTTGACAATGATTCGGACAGTTGAAAATACTGCTCAAAATACCACTTTATACGAGGCGTTTCGAGTAAGAAGCCGGTGCCATTACTATCAAGTGATGGGCTGCTTAATGTGTAATCGACACTGGGATAGATCAAAATTTGTTGGTCTATCTTAATCTGTTTATCGGTTAGACTTTTCATGCTTAAGCTAGTGCAAATAGCACCACCAGCACTGTCACCAATAATGGTGACTGAGTCTTGATGGTTAACCTCATCGAGTAACTCGGCATAATGGATCAGTGCATGTTCACAGTCATCAAGCCCTGCAGGGTATGGGTATTCAGGCGCGAGTCGGTATTCAACCGATATCACCACGCACTGCACAATACTGGCTAGATGACGGCAAATCGGATCGTACAGCGCCACACTGCCACACATATGACCGCCACCATGAAAGTGCACCAACACAGGCAAAGGCTGCTCTGGTGCAGGGCTATACACTCTGACTGGAATAGCTCGGTCGGTTAACGTAAACGCCTTGTCGGCAATATAGCTCACTGAGGGGGAGTCACTCATTAGTGCGCCAAGTTTATTGAGGTTTTCGCGTAATATCGCTGGGGTAAATTGGACATTATTTTGTTTAGCCAAGGCAATATTGCTGTTAGCTAAGGCTAGAAAATCAGTCAGCTTAGGGGAAACGATTCCTCGCATTAGATTAACTCCTTTGGTTTGCCTGTTTCTGGTAGAAAATAACTGCCCACAAACACAGTGCCGCTGAGTATGGTAATCATCACAAATGAGCCAAAATAACTGCCATCGCTTAAATCAACCAGCTTACCAAATACCCACAACACGATAGTAGAAACCAGATAACTGATTGACCAAAATAGGCTAAACACTACGGTGATTTTTTGGCCGGTCATCATAGGCAGTTCGTGAGGAATAGACACTAAAGCTGTCACGGGGAAAAAGATAAAAAAGCCCAAGACTATGGCACATAAAACCTGTAACCAAGGCTGAGTACTAAAGGATAAACCCAAAACGGTGATAACAATAATCAAGCCACTCCAGCGAATAATCGGCAGGCGTAACGGATTTTTGCGACTATAAAGCATCCCCGCAATCGTGCCGACAATCCCAAAACCAATCACCCATTTGCTTTGACTTATTCCCGCTTGAGGATAGAAAGTAAATAAACAGATGTAAAACGACAATAATCCTGAATAAGTAAACGCATAAGCCCAATTAAATTGATCTTTTAATCCCTCAAGGTAACCGTATATTGCGGGCTCTGCACCTGATGCATGAACAGTGGGTGCTGGAGTATCAAACTTAACCAGTAACCAGAGTATGGCTAATACCAAGCTAGCGGCAGAAAATAACACTAAACTGCTTTGCCAACTGCCCGTAATAGCGTTAATACCTGTCATGCCCCATAAAATAATCGCCGTGCCGACGTTAAATGCCACCGCATTTAAACCATTAATGACTGGGCGATCTTCTGGTGCAAACCACAGCATCACAATGGGGTTAAAGTACACAATCATAAAGGCTCCGCCTAAGCCCATCAAAAAGCGGCTCACCAGCAGTAATTCATAATTGGTCGCAAAAGGAGTCACTATACCAACGACAATTAATAGCGCCGCGAGTAAAAAGGCATACTTTATACCAAACTTTACTGCCACATAAGCGGCGCTAAAGGTGCCGACAATTTTAGCCAAAGTGACGGCACCACTGATAAAACTTGCTGAAGCTAAACTATCTATGTGCATCGATGCCATGATGCTGCCCATACTCGCGGTGCCGCCAACCCATGCCATGGCAAAGAGAACATAACTCGTAAAAACCAGACCTTCGACCAAATATCTATGGGTTATTTTCATAGGCGTAATGTAAACCTTCAATGACACAAATGTAGGTTAATCATGTTATCTGATGGGTATGGATAAATAAGTACTACCTTAGTTCACCGCGATATTAAAAATCTTTATCAAACAGGACGTCTAGTGTAGTTTCGCTAACATATAAGAAAAAATGATTGGGGAATCACTTGCAGGCTTGGTTATCTATTGACACTTGGTTGATCAGTTCCATTTCGATTGCTTATCTTGCAATGCTTTTTGTGGTGGCGCAGTGGGGACAAAATCGCGCCATAAAAAAGTTAAGCCAGAAGCCATGGGTCTATAGCCTATCATTAGGCGTGTGCTGCACCTCATGGGCATTTTATGGCACTGTGGGTCAAGCAGCAACGACAGGGACTTGGCTTGCTCCCATTTACATTGGTTCGATCATTTGTTTAGTGCTTGCTTGGCCAATGTTAATGCGCACTTTGCAAATCATTAAAAGCCAAAACCTGACCTCAATTGCTGACTTTATTGCTTGCCGTTTTGACCGCTCACCTAAAATTGCTGCTAGCGTCGCCATAGTGTCACTGCTAGGAACGATTCCTTATATCGCCTTGCAGTTAAGGGCTATCAGTACCAGTTTCGACTTACTGACAGGCACCTTCCAGTCGGGCATTAGTACCGCATTTGTGGTCACTATCGTATTAATTATTTTCAGTATTTTATTCGGCACACGTCAATTATCGGCCAGTAAACATAACCAAGGCTTAGTACTGGCGATCGCGTTTAGCTCTATCGTGAAATTGTTTGCCCTTACCGCTGTCGGTATATTTGCCACGTTTTATGTTTTCGATGGCTTTAGCGACCTACTCAGCCAAAGCCAAAACATTACCGAAACCACCCATGCAGACTCTACTTACCTTGTTATCTCGCAGGTGATTTTAGGCGCGATTACTATCTATGCATTACCGCAAGAATTCCACATGATGATGATAGAAAATAATCATCACCAGGAGCTTAAATCCGCTCGTTGGATGGTGCCGCTATATCTGTTACTGATCAATATTTTTGTATTACCTATCGCCTTGGCTGGGCAGCTTAGCTTCCCCGGTGGTAGCGTGGGCGCCGATACCTATGTACTCACACTGCCGCTATTTTATCAGCAAGCTTGGTTAGGCATATTGGTTTATATCGGTGGACTTGCCGCCGCAACGGCAATGGTTATTGTGGCCGCTATTGTGCTAAGCACCATGATTTCGACAGAAATCCTCACCCCATTATTATTACGTCTGCCGAAGTTTAATTCCCAGCAAAAAACCCCACAACTGGCGGGAATGTTATTAAATTTAAGGCGCATATCTATCGCGGTCATCTTGTTATCAGCCTTTGCATTTGAACGTTTTATTAATCAGCAAAATCATTTAGCCAGTATCGGCTTACTATCGTTTGTATTGTTATCGCAGTTTGCACCAGCCGCAGTTGGCGCCTTGTATTGGCGCAGTGCAACCACTCAAGGCGCATTTGTGGGGTTAATTATGGGCAGCATTGTTTGGCTCTATACCCTACTCTTGCCGGTTACGTTCCCTGATGCCCAATGGGTTAACCTTGGCTTATTTGGTATCACTTGGTTAACACCGACAGCATTGTTTGGCTTAACTGATTTAGACAACATCAGCCACGGGGTGTTTTACAGTTTAGCGGCTAACATCGGCTGCTTTGTGATCATTTCACTGGTTAAAGAGCAAAGCATTGGCGAGGTGCTGCAAGCCGATTTATTTGTTAATCGAAAACCCGTTCAGTCAGAGCGTCACTTGTCTGTAGATGATTTAGCCAGTTTGCTAAATCGGTTTATTAATAAAGATGAAGCTGATGCCCTGCTCGCAGAATCCAAAAAAATCGCTGGTAAAGATCAACAGCAACAGCTAGTTGATTACACGCGTTTGAAACTGTCTGGGGTGCTCGGTTCTGCCTCAACACGCATGGTAATGAGCGCTGCATCTCGCACCCAACATGTTCCCTTAGAAGATGTGGTGAGCATTGTCGATGAAGCCAGCCAAATATTTGAGTTTAACCGTGAACTACTGCAATCTGGCGTTGAAAATATTGAGCAAGGCATTAGCGTTGTCGATGCTGATATGCGCTTAGTTGCATGGAATCAACGCTATATTGAACTGCTTAATTACCCTAAACACTTTGTCAAAGCGGGGCTTCATGTTGAACAGCTGATTCGATTTAACATCGACAGAGGCATTATCGTGGGTAACGAAGCCCAGGAACTCATCGAAAAGCGCTTAGAGCATATGCGCGGGGGTAGCCCGCATCATTTCCAGCGAACTATGCTCGATGGAAAAGTATTAGAAATTCGCGGTCAAGCGATGCCTGGCGGTGGATTTGTGAGTACTTTCACGGATATTACCGCACATATTGAAGCAGAAAAAGCCTTACAACTGGCGAATGAAACATTAGAAAAACGGGTAGAAAGCCGCACCAAGGAACTGGAAAAAGCCAAAGCAGAAGCCGAAGCGGCCAATAGCAGTAAAACCCGCTTTTTAGCCGCAGCAAGCCACGATTTAATGCAACCTTTTAACGCATTAACCTTGTTTACTGAGATGTTAAAACAAAGAGTTAAGTCGACTGAACTGCATGATTTAGCAACTAATATTGAAGATTCTCTAAATGTAGTAGAAAGTTTACTATCGGATCTAGTAGAGATTTCACGCTTAGACAGTAATTCGTTAAAAACCGAAAAAAGCCAATTTGCCATTGACGATTTACTGTCCACACTGGTTAATGAATTTAAAGCATTATCGGTGCAACAAGGTATAGATTTTAACTATCAAGTCTCTTCCTGCTTTGTACACAGCGATCAAAGGCTATTACGGCGTATTATTCAGAACTTTTTGTCGAATGCATTTCATTATTCACCTTCAGGCAAAACGCATCATCAAGTCATATCTAATGATGCTAAACCACACCATAAAACAAAAAACACTCTTAAGCACAGCGAGTTTGTGCCTAAGGTGTTATTAGGTGTGCGGCGGACTGAAAACGCCTTGTTGATACAAGTTTGGGACAATGGTCCGGGGATCCCTGTTAATAAGCGCCAAGCCATTTTTTGTGAGTTTGAACGCTTAGAGCTGACTCGCGAAATTCCGGGATTAGGCCTAGGTTTGGCGATATGTGACCGTATCGCCAAATTACTCAATGTAAAAATATCACTGCATTCAGAAGTGGGAAAAGGGACTTGCTTTAGCGTTGAAATACCGCGAGTGTCGCAGCAGAAAAAGCCGGTGCATTTATTAGACATTGCCGAAGAGGAGATCAGTCGCGACAACCTAAATATGACTGTACTGGTTATCGACAATGATGACCTTATGTTGAAAGCGATTTCTTCATTACTCAGTGGCTGGGGATGCCATGTGATTACCGCTAAAGATCAACCCAGTGCTATACAGCAGCTGGCCGATAATCCACAGCCAAAATTAATTATTGCAGATTATCACTTAGAAGATGATAAAAATGGCGTTGATTTGGTGCAGTACTTATTAGCTCAGCATACCGATAGCATTAACAAGCAAACCACCTGTGTTATTTGCTCTGCAGACCCTTCAGAAGCAGTTAGACAACATACTAGCAGCGCTCAATTTAGTTTTGTACGCAAACCGCTTAAGGCGATTGCCTTAAAACGGATTATTAAACAACTTATGCCTTAGATTGATGACATAGAATTGATGACATAGATTTGATGACATTGTATTGATGAAATTGTATTGATGACATTGTATCGACAGCATAATGCTCACGACATGTTTAGAGTCGGTTGATTAGATTTTGTAATTATAGATGCCGCTTAGCTAAAAAACGCCTCAAATTGAGGCGTTTTTTTATGTTGGTATTTGACAATATCAGCATGATATTAAGCATTTAGCTGCTGGTTTTCGCTGGACGTTATCATGAGTTGTTGGAACACCAGTCCTGCCTGAGTGCGGTTGTACACCTCAAGCTTTAGCAAAATAGCCGAGACATGCTTTTTAACCGTGGTTTCTTTAATGTTTAAGTCATAGGCTATTTGCTTGTTTAAGCGACCATTAGCAATATTAGCAAGTACAGTGTATTGCTGAGGAGTTAACTGGGCGAGTTGTTTCGCTAAGCGTTGATGCTCAGCAGCTGTATGCTGATCGGCAGTGATATTAGTGTGTTCAGGTAACCAAATATCTCCTTCAAGCACTGTGGCTATGGCGGTCGAGATTTGGGTTAAATTAGCAGACTTGGGAATAAAAGCACTGGCGCCAAAATTGATTGCTTTGCGAATGATTTCTGGTTGATCGTCAGACGACACCATAATAACGACAATATCGGGGAAATGATTTTGTAATAAGGTTAATCCTGTAAATCCATCGTTTCCAGGCATGTGCAAATCGATAAAGATAATTTCGATGTCGGAATGCTGTTCCACTATGCTGATTAGCTCTTGGAAGTTTTCCGCCTCTAACACTTCAGCATCATTGAAATTTTTAAGCACCGCTTGTGTTAAGGCGGCACGAAATAGCGGGTGATCATCTGCAATTGCCACTTTTATTTGAGACATACTCGGCTCCTAAAAAATTGCGCGGGTTTTGTTTATTATTTTTTAAATCGCGCAAACTTCATTCTCTATAAAAAAGAATAACCGGTTCTATAGGGAGCCGGCTATCCTTTAATCGACAATTGATTCATTAATGCTTAGAACTGGTAGCCAACCGTTAACGAAATCGTTTCTGGATCGCCATAATAGCCAATTAAAGTATTATCCCCACCAAGCCCTGGAGTAAAATCTCCGTTGCCTGTCGGCGTCACAAAAGCGTAGTTACCGACTAAATACTCCTCGTCAGTGACGTTTTTCCAATGTAATCCAGCATTCCAATGGCCGTCATTACTATACCAATTGACACCAAAGTTGAGTAACCCGTATCCATCTTGACTCAGTAAGTTATCCACTACCGCTAAGTCATAATCACCACGGTAATAGTAATTACCATTAATGATAAAGCTGCCAATATCAGCTTCAATATTATAGCTGAAACCAACGTTTGCAGTGGTATCTGGCGTATTAGTAATAGTGTAAGTGTCACTGATATCAATTTTGTTGCCAAGTTCATCATAAGAAATTACTTCATCGAACGTAGCATCTATTAAGCCCAGATTGGCGAACAAGTTAAGTGAATCTGTTGCAGCATATTCAACTTCAAGCTCCAGTCCGCTGGCGGTAGACTTACCTATGTTACCTAAACGCTGATTTAGGTCTGAACTATCTTCACCAGGTAACACGGAGACGAATTGTCGGTCTTTGTGGTTGAGATAAAATAGCGTTGCATTGACGCGAAGATTATCATTCCACTCACTCTTGATACCCACTTCATATGAGTCGACGGTTTCAGGTTCAACAGCAGGTTCAGCGCCGGTCGCCCTAGGATTGAATGTGCCCGATTTGAATCCCTGTGAATAACTGGTAAAGAGCATCATGTCGTCGTTAACTTGATATTCTAAACCCACACGAGGATTGAATTTAGACCATGTTTCTTCATCATCAAGCACTTTAGGGACTTGCGCTTCAATTAACGCTTCATCACGCACAAACCCAGGATACCAACCGGTTTCAGGATAAATACTATCAAATATAACGCCGTTATAAACCGTAGCGTCTTTCGTTTCACGAGTATAACGACCGCCTAATGTCATCGATAATTTTTCAGTAAAGTCATAAGAACCTTGCACGTAAGCGGCATAACTTTCGCTATTATTACACCCACTAATCTCACGAGTAAGGCCGCCGAATGCTTTAAAGGCTTCTTCTAAAATAGCATCGAAAAGTCCACAGGAATCACCTTTAAAATAGTAAAGGCCAGAGACTAACGTAAGATTGTCACCAACATAGTTTGCTTGAAACTCTTGGCTAAATTGTTCATCTTCATAAATGGCGGGCACGTCAAAAATACGTAAACTGGTGTTATCAAAGTCGATGTTTGTTGGTGAGTAACCTTCGCGTTTAGCTGTGACAGACTTTACACTCCAATTTTCATTGAGGTTATACTCAATTGTTGCTCCCCACCCTTCTGTTTCGACCTTATTCCAAGTAGGCATACTGGTATAAGAATCATATTTACTGTCTGGCACTGGGGCGTCGGTTAATAAACTAGGCAGTAGGCGGTAGCCCCCCTTTGAATTTGATTCATCTTGAGTTTTGTCATAAGTAAAACGCATAAACAGGTCATCAGTAGGCGTATATTCAACGCTTAAGCGACCGGCCATAACATCCTTATTATAGTTTTCAGTGTCTTGGCCATCTAATGCAGAAGTTTTAAATTCACCAAAACCATCGCGATTTAAGCTAGCAAAGGCAAAACCAACATAGAGTTTGTCATCGATAAGCGGTAATTGTCCTGCAACTTTAACATCCTTTTGACCATAGGTGCCGACAGTACCTTTAAGGCTCAACTCTCCGTCACCAGTCATTTTCTTCGTAACGTATTTAATCGCTCCACCGATAGTATTTTTGCCGTATAAGGTACCTTGTGGCCCGCGCAGCACTTCAATGCGTTGCACATCAAGAATGTCTAATACCGCGCCTTGTGGGCGTGCAATGTAGACATCATCTATGTATATCCCCACACCTGGCTCATAACCCCATAGCGGATCTTCTTGACCCACGCCGCGAATAAACGCGGTTAGCGTAGAGTTAGTGCCTCGGCTAGATTGTAATGTCGTGTTGGGAGAGAATTGTTGCACTTCAGTCATCACACTGATGCCGTTTTCTGACAGCTCTTTTTCACTGACAGACGTCACTGCAACAGGCACATTTTGTAAACTTTCAACTGTTTTACGTGCGGTCACTTCAATGCGTTCTAAAACTGCGGGCTTATCAGCGCTGCTATTTTCTGCATCTGCGGCATTGGCAAACGAAGCGGTTAACGCAGACGAAATTGCTAGGGCAATACAACTCATTTTAATAGTATTCTGTTTCATACAGATCCCCGTTGTAATATTTATTATTAATGGTTTTTACTGCTTATTTTGGTTTACAACAAACTGTTCACATATTGACTTTATAGTATTTTCAAGTGCATTGAATCGGTACTATAGTAGTATGTGCTTTGGTCTATAGGTGTTGAAAACAAACCTGGCATTACATATTAAAAACAAAAAGTTATGTGAAGACCTTGATTAAAGCCCCCAAAGCTTAATTATCTCAGTGACACTACTTATTGGTGCTTTGAGTAGAAAGTCACTTTCTACTCCGCCATTTTTAATATCTGGATTAACGGCAATTCCATGGCCGAAATTTTTAAGAGTGACTAGCTCTATTACTGTGTTATTTTGAGGGTCTTTCCAGCGCGAAATACTGTAGCCAGACTGAGTGTTGATTTCTGGTTTGGCGCCAGATTGAGTCAATATTTGCCATTGAGAAGCAAGCATCTGCGCATTATTCGCGTCGACGACAGTGTCACTGTCACCGGTCCAAATGGACAGTGAAGGCCAACTTTTTTGCTGTGGGTGTACGGCTTGAGCAAATTGAGCTAACTCTTCGACAGACTGAGCCGGGCCACGCTTCATGCACGATATCGCTTTAATTAAATTATCAGCACATGGATATGGCAACCCAGCAATGACAGCACCGCGTTGAAATAGATCAGGGTAATTGACCAATGCTGCACTGGCCATAGCCCCACCCGCGGATAACCCAATCACGTAGACATGCTTTATCCCAAGCTTTGCTTGAGTGGCTAAGATCATGTTTTTTATTGACAGTATTTCACCACTATCGAGTTGTGTATCTTGACTAGCAAACCAGTTAAAACACCGTTTTACGTTATTGTCATAACTTTGTTGTGGCACTAATACCGCAAAATGATGCTCTAACGCTAAAGCGGTTAACCCACTCTTGTTAGCCAGTTCGACGCCATCTTGAATACAACCATGAAGTAACACAATCAACGACGAATTAGCGCTATCAGAGGTATCTAGGTCTTCCGTTAGCGGAAGATAAAAGCTGGTTAACGCACCAGGATTATCACCAAAATCGGTTAGTGGAAGATAAGGTGTTTCATTAGCTTGAATAGGTTGGATTAAAAAAATCCACCACAGTAAAAACACAGATTTAATTAAGCTGTATGGTTTATTGCTCATTTCAGCGGCTTCCAAATTTAACATAACCATAACTTGCTCAATTTTACTGCAAACAGCAATGGCACTTTAGATCCACATAGGGCATTTGGGGCGAATATGTCGTCATGGATTGGGATGATAGCGCGGGAAATTCACATAGGTTGACACGGCGGGATGCTGGAAATAAAGGCGGTATTGATTGCGGTACTAGTCATGTTAAATAAAAAAAACGCGAAGCCTTGGCTTCGCGTTTTTAGATCATTGATAGTGTTAATTACTTAACAAATTCAACGCCTAATTTGATATCACCTTTAAGGGTATCTAACATTGCATCACGAGCGTTAGCTTCAAATGCACTGATTTCACCGTAAGGTAATACTTTTTCTACGCCATTTTTGCCAAGTAAAATTGGCTGGGCGAAGAATGTAGCGTGCTCACTGCCGCCGTCAACATAGGCACATTCAACAACGTTAGCTTCACCTTGAAGACCACGTACCAATGATAAACCAAAGCGACATGCAGCTTGGCCCATTGATAATGTTGCGCTACCGCCACCGGCTTTAGCTTCAACAACTTCAGTACCTGCGTTTTGAATGCGAGTCGTCATTGCTGCCACTTCTTCGTCAGTGAAAGTCACGCCTTCAACTTGAGAAAGTAATGGAAGAATGGTCACACCGCTGTGTCCGCCAATAACGTTAACTTTAACGTCAGCAACATTTAAGCCTTTAAGCTCAGCAATGAAGGTTTCGCTACGGATAACGTCAAGTGTTGTGATACCGAATAAACGGTTTTTATCATAAACACCGGCATTCTTTAATACTTCAGCAGCAATCGCAACGGTAGTGTTAACTGGGTTAGTAATAATACCCACTAATGCTTTAGGACAAGTTACTGCCACTTTTTCCATTAGGTTACGTACAATACCTGCGTTGATATTGAATAGATCAGAACGATCCATGCCTGGTTTACGCGCAACACCAGCAGACATTAATACGACATCAGCACCAACCAATGCATCTGTTGGGTCTTGACCAGCAAAACCTTTTACTTCCACGTCTGTTGGGATGTGACTTAAGTCTACCGCAACACCAGGAGTAACAGGTGCGATGTCATACAGAGACAACTTTGAGCCCGCAGGCAGTTGAGTTTTTAACAGTAAAGCTAGCGCCTGGCCGATACCACCAGCAGCACCTAATACAGCAACTTTCATAATTATCTCCATCAATTTATGCAGTTTGTGACATTCATCTAAATTGTCGTGGCGTCACATTACTGCATCGTCACAATAATTTCAATTATACGTTAGTGGACAATCTTAAATAAATCAGCCCTAATCCATGCATAGACTGGCGTGTCGCCGTACATTATGAGTATTAACACACGTAAAAATGGTCCCATAAACAGCTTAAGTGGATTATTTTTCAACATGCCAATGTCGCTATCTTTTTATATTATGGACAATCTCATGTTGCACAAAATTAATTCAGCTGTTTTATTACCGGCCTGTAAACATGCTATCAAGCGGATTGAACAATAGTTGAATGTTTATATTAAGGGTTGAAACCTAGAGCTAATGCAGAGAGATCTCGACGAGAGCACACTCAAGCATTGACGCTGTAAACATGCGCTAGATATTATGTCGCCCGTTATTGGCGTACACATTTACTGACGCAACAGGCCAATACATTTATTAAGTGGAAAGATATGATATCCACAGAACATCCTATAAAAACGAGAAATTCATGACAATAAGAATAGGCCAACATGCCGACCTACAAGCTCTAGTTCAGTTTAATCAAGCTATGGCAATGGAAACCGAAAACCTTTCATTAGACACTGAGCAATTAACCCGCGGGGTTGAAGGCTTGCTGAACCATCCAGAACGCGGAGTATATTTAGTCGCTGAAGTTGATGGTGAAATAACTGGTTCTTTGATGGTCACTTACGAGTGGAGCGACTGGCGCGCAAGTAATTATTACTGGATCCAAAGCGTCTATATACGCCCGCAAAATCGTCGTCAGGGTATTTACGCCAAACTGTATCAAGCAGTAAAAGACTTAGCGGCAGAAAATGGCGGCACAGCGAGCTTCCGCCTATATGTTGAACATGACAATGAGATTGCTCAAAAAACCTATGAGTCACTGGGTATGCAGCAAAGCCATTACTTAATGTACGAAGAAAATACTAAGTAACGCTGAGAGATCATAAGATAAATGCAAAAAGCCGGAATTATCCGGCTTTTTTGTTTTTTTTGGTTTCAATAAACCGCTGTTATTGAGAGATTATCGCGACAATCACTAACCAGTGCGTAACCCTAGAATCTTGCTGATATCCATTGGCGCAGGATATTGGCTAAAGCTTTTATGTTGTTGATCGATAGCATGGATTGACATTCTGTCTGCCAACTCATTCCCTTCAATGCCAATATGGGCAGCAACATGCTGCAATACCAAATCCGCTTTCATTGCATCATATAGCTCATGTGCTTGCTTGATAATCTCAAGGTTCGCTATTTCGCCGGTTTTTCGCGTCCAGTTTTTAGCTTTCCAACCATATGCCCACTCACAAACACATTTAATTGAATACTGTGAGTCACTCATAATTTGCACAGTTTCACCCGCAGCTATCACCTTTTTAGCGACAATTAATGCTTGGTGTAACGCATTCAGTTCAGCGGTATTATTGGTACCATTTGGATTATATAAACCAAACCATAATTCGGCTAACTCGCCTTTGCGATATATCGCCATTCCCGACCCGGCTTTACCTGGGTTAGGTTCACAACCGCCGTCGGTATAAATGACCACATCAAATTGGCTTAACACTGCTTGATTGGCACCTTGAGTTTTGGTTGATACAGATCCAGCAGATGTCGCTGTTGCTGAGCCTGCCACTTTTTTAGCGGGTGCACTTTTACCAATACTGTTTGCCGGTGATTGAGCAAACGCAGTTTTGGCTTCCGCTTCGGTGGCAAAGGATTTGTATTTGGCTTGTGGATATTTATCCACTGCACGCTTAGTGACATCCCAGCTGGTAAAAATGCCCGTTTCTCGGCCGGTCCATACTACATAAAACTTCTTTGCCATGATGAACTCTTACTTATCTAATGCTAATTGACTCATATCGGAGCGACATGATGCCATGATTAAACTTGGCGTTAAAACAAAAATGCACCTGAGCCGGTTTGATTAGCGTTAATGTGAATATCTTGAGCTAAAAACCTTATCTACGCTCATCTCAATTAAATATTAAGGGCGAATTAGTCGAGTATCAATGGGCCATCGATGTCATGATAATTAACACTGCCAGAACCGGCATTATGTATGGTTAAGCCTTTAGTGTTAGCAACATTAATGCTACCGGAACCATCTTCAATTTCAACCTGTCCCAATACTTGATTAACCTTGATTGAACCAGAGCCATCATTGATAGCAACATCGCCAACAACATCACTAATACGAATAGATCCCGAGCCATCTTGCAACCTAATAGCGCCTTTAGCATCGGTAATATCAATCGACCCAGAGCCATCAACTAATACCAATTTACCAATACGGTTGATGACAATACTCCCAGAACCATCGGTTAAATCAATATCGGCACTGATATCATCTATTTGAATAGCACCTGAGCCATCATTTATTTTAAGGGCTAGTGTGGGTGGCACTTTAACTAATAAATCGATAAAAGGTGATTCACCTATAACATGATCACTGTGGATTTCTGATAGTAAATAGGCTTGGTTACCTTTGCGGGTCAAACTGAGTTTAATTTCAACATCATCTTGATCTAATGACGGACTATAAATATCGGCATGCACCACGACTTCGTTTAAACCTTTTACGCCAACAACCGTTAACTTACCCGCTCCCGTGTTGGCTACTAGCTCAGTTAACGACCCAGCATCAAGATTCAATTGTTGCTGTACCAAATTAAGATCCGTATGAGTGACTAGCGACGGTTTTAATGATGAAAATACAGACTCAGCTTCACTTTGCGACGCACCAAAGATTGTTGCCCCTAAAATAAGTCCGGCCGTGACACTAATGGTTGCGATACGTATAGACATATGACTAATTCCTTTTATAAGAATAAAAATAAGCTTGGCCGCTACACAAATGTGATTAACAGAGTTAACTGTTACAGGCATGGCTAGCAGCAATTAATCATTAATTAGCAGGTTTCATACCAACTAAACAAAACCATTATTTACAATGACTTACAATTATCAGTAATAAAATTCACTCATCCATCAAACCAAAAAGCACGAAAATCCAATACAATGTGGTTAATTTCACTAGCGTGAACATCACGATTAACTCAAAAAAAAGAACTCTCCCTATGCCGATATCACTTGCAGTACCGCAAACGTTAGAGATTATTGTTGGTTCAACCAACCCAGTTAAAATCAGTGCAGCACAACAGGCGATTAAATTATATTTTCCTGATGCTCAAATCCGTTGTCATGGCATGCATGCCCCATCATTAGTAGCAGAACAGCCCATGACCGAAGCAGAAACTAAATTGGGGGCGATTAATCGAGCTAAGTTTTGCCAAGACAACGCCCATATCACCAACCAAAATGCGGACTTTTATGTGGCGATGGAAGGTGGGGTTGATCAGTTTGATCACGGCCCCGCCACTTTTGCGTATATGGCCATTATTCATAACGATAAATTATCTGTCGGTCGCAGCGCCAACTTACCGCTACCACAGAATATTTTTAACGCTTTACAAGCGGGTGAAGAACTGGGCAAAGTAATGGACCGAGTATTTAATACCCATAATATTAAGCAAAAAGGTGGCGCGATTGGCTTGTTAACTCGAGGTTTAGCCACCCGAGAAAGCATTTATACCCAAGCTTTAGTGCTGGCAATGGCTCCTTTTATCAATGCGGAATTATTTAATGACTAACAATGACCCAACAAATGCAATCAGTGTCGACGCGCAGCCTCCCATAATTCGCGCGCTACACGCTGACGACAATGCAGCCCTAGCCGCAGTGATCCGTGAAGTATCAGCAGAATATGGTTTAACACCAGATAAAGGCTTTAGCGTAGCAGACAAAACCCTCGACTGTTTAAGCGAGGTTTATGACGCACAAGGCTCACAATACTGGGTGATTGAATACCAAGGCAAAGTGGTCGGCGGCGCTGGTGTAGCCCCGTTACCTGGCAATGATGGGGTATGTGAATTACAGAAAATGTATTTTGCCCGCACTATTCGCGGCCAAGGTATGGCGAAGGCAATAACAGGCCAATGTATTGAATTTGCTAAACAGCAAGGCTATCAATCAATGTATTTGGAAACCACGGCGGTATTAGTTGAAGCATTGGCCCTGTATGAAAAGCTTGGGTTTAGTCATTGTCAGCATTTAGGGGAAACTGGCCACGATGCCTGTGAAATCGCTATGATAAAACCAATTTAGTGATTTAAAACACTCATATTGCACATTTTTTACTCACTCTTTCTCTCTGCTAAATGATAGCGCTTTGCAAGGACACAAAAGCTTGTTAGCCTCAGATTAAGCACATTCCATAGGAGGATGAAATGGAATATCAACGTATCGCACATTCTAGCCTTGAGGTCAGTAAGATCTGTCTCGGCACCATGACTTGGGGTGAACAAAATACTCAAGCAGAAGCTTTTGCTCAACTCGATTATGCTATTGGACAAGGCATTAACTTTATTGATACCGCAGAAATGTACCCTGTACCGCCTAAAGCTGAAACTCAGGGCGACACTGAACGAATTTTAGGTAACTACCTCAAAGCCCAGGGCAACCGTGATAATTTAGTGATTGCGACTAAAATAGCCGCACCAGGTGGTAAAAGTGATTATATCCGCAGTGATATGGCACTCGATTGGCGCAATATTCATCAAGCTGTTGATGATTCATTATCACGCTTGCAAATCGACACTATCGATTTATATCAACTACATTGGCCGGATAGAAACACTAATTTTTTCGGCGAAATGATGTATGAGCATGACAAAGAAGAACATTACACTCCTATTTTAAACACCCTTGAAGCCTTAGCTGAAATAATTAAGCAAGGTAAAGTGCGTTATATCGGTATTTCAAATGAAACCCCTTGGGGGTTTATGAAATATCTAAAATTAGCAGAAAAGCATGATTTACCCCGTATTATCAGCGTGCAAAACCCTTATAACTTGCTTAATCGTAGTTACGAAATCGCGATGTCTGAAATTAGTCATCGTGAAGATGTGCCGTTATTAGCCTATTCACCTTTAGCCTTTGGCGCATTAACCGGTAAATATGAAAATAATCAGTGGCCAGAAGGTGCACGCCTGACTTTATTTAAACGTTTTGCCCGCTATAACAGCACCCCTATGGCGCTAGAAGCCACACAGGCTTATATCGATTTAGCTCGTGAGTTTGGGTTAACACCTACCGAGATGGCCTTGGCATTTGTGAATACCCGCAAATTTGTCGCCTCTAATATTATTGGCGCCACTGATTTACATCAGCTAAAGCAAAATATCGACAGCCACAAGGTGAGCTTATCGGCAGAGTTGATGGGCAGAATTAATGAACTATCGGCTTTATATCGCTTCCCTTGCCCTTAAGTTTATTAGCCTAAGCGCAAATGCGATATTGAGCTTATTGCCACAAAACCTTGCATTAGGCATCAAGATCACTGAAGATCTTGATGCCTTTTATTTTCAATATAGAAACCCCTATTTATGAAGCTTGCATCGTCTGTTGTTTTATTTGATCATCAAGCGTTACGCGATCAATTCCCAGCGCTAAAACAGACCATTGGCGATCATCCTTTGTGCTACTTAGACACAGCGGCAACCAGTCAAAAACCCCAAGTGGTGATTGACGCGATGAACGAGTATTACCAACTCAATAATGCCAATGTGCACCGCGCGGCTCATCAATTGTCAGCAAGAGCGACTCAGCAATATGAAGCCGTACGTTTGCAAGTAACCGACTTCATTAATGCATCGCAATCTCAAGAAGTTATTTTCACCCACGGCACCACTGAATCGATCAATATGGTGGCCTTTGGGCTGACGTCACAGATAAAAGCGAATGATGTCATTTTAATTGATACTGCAGCTCACCACGCCAATATCGTGCCTTGGCAAGAACTGGCAAAGCGCACAGGTGCAGTAATTAAACCGATACCACTCACCGCAGATGCCCAACTTGATATAACAGCATTTGAGCAACTATTGCTGCTTAAGCCTAAAGTCGTCGCCATCTGCCATGTATCAAATGCATTAGGCACAGTAAACCCGATCAATGAGCTCGTCGCCAAAGCCAAAGCTGTTGGTGCCTTAACCTTAGTGGATGGCGCTCAGGCAGTTGCCCATTTATCGGTGGATGTACAACAGATTGATTGTGACTTTTATGTGTTTTCTGGCCATAAAATGTATGGTCCAACCGGTGTGGGGATTTTATATGGTCGCTATAAACAACTCGATCAACTAACTCCAATGCTCACTGGTGGCGAAATGATCAAAACAGTGAGCTTCAATCGTACTGTATTTGGTGCACTACCTAATCGCCTTGAAGCTGGCACTCCAGCCATTGCTGAAGTGATTGGTCTCGGGGCCGCCATCAGCTTTTTGCTCCAATTGCCGCGCGAACAACTGCTCGCACATGAACAACAATTGATGCAATACTTACAGCAACAATTACAAAAGCTGGGCGATATTGAATTGTATGGTATTACCCCTATCAATGTGGGTGCTGTGGCCTTTAATTTACAAGGTGAACACCATCAAGATGTGGGGATTTTACTCGATCAACAAGCTGTTGCGGTTCGCTGTGGTCATCATTGTGCCATGCCGCTAATGGCGAGCCTTAATTTAAATGGATGTTGCCGAGCATCGATTGGCATCTATACTAATAAGCAGGATGTTGATCAATTTATTCATGCACTTAATACTGTAAAAGAGTTATTGTTATAGCCATAAGGCACAACACGCTGATCCTAACGCATCTTTTATCTACAGCCGAGGTTAATTGAATTACCATGTTAAACCCAAGCACCACACCTTCAGCGCAGTTATTTTTACCATTATCAGATGAATTAGTTGATGCTGTTAACCTCATTGAGCAAGCGAATAACTGGCAAGATAAATATCGCCAAATTATGTTACTCGGTAAACTAATACCGCCATTAGCGGCAGAATTTAAGCACCAAGACGCACAAGTAAAAGGCTGTGAAAGCCAAGCCTGGTTGTACCATTACAGGTTAAATGAGCAGCATTTTTATATCGCCGATAGCGATGCTCGTATCGTAAAAGGCTTAATGGGATTATTACTGGTTGCTTGCCAAGGTAAAACCGCAGAGCAAATACAACAATTTGATGTAAACCAGTATTTTGCCCACCTTGGACTCAGTGGCCAATTAAGTCCATCTCGTACTAATGGTTTAACTGCATTAGCGCAGGCCATCGTGGCCTATACACACGATGTTGGCACCTGAAACACTCGCCAGCACTAAGGAATAATAATGCCTCAAAAAGTCTGTAACCAAGCTCGCCGTCATATCTTAAAAGGCCTTGGAGCAGCCACATTATTAAGCCCTTTAAGCTCCTTTCCAGCATGGGCAGCTAAACCACACCGTTTATACGTAGATGGGTTATCTTTTTTACCTACCGACATCAATGATGTAAAGGCCTCAAAACTCGATGCCTTTATTGCCGATATTTCAGCAGTAGAAACCATTGAACAAGCCGATGGCACTAAAAACTATAAACGCACTTATCAAGCCTGCATCAACAGCATTAAACAAGCGGCAGACTCAGTCATAGCTAATCCCGATGTGTATCTGCAAGGACTTACAGGGACAGATATAAGTAAAGCCAGAACGCAACAAAAAACAGCGGTGTTTTTTCAAATTCAAGGGGCTGATTGTGTTGAAGATGATGGTTTAAGCAATGAATGGCGGCAATTAGACAATTTACATCAACAGGGTTTACGGGTACTGCAACTGACACACCATTATGGTAATCGTTATGCTGGTGGTGCCTTAGATAATAACGGCTTAAATAGTTTAAATACGCCATTAACATCTGCAGGCAAAGAGCTAATAACAGAGCTGAATCGTAAAAATATTCTTATCGATGTCAGTCACTCTAGTGCTAAAACAGCCCTTGATACTGTTAAAGCCAGTCAATCTCCTATTATCCAAAGCCATGGTGCTGCGCGCGCGATTGTAAACAATGCCCGCTGCTCACCTGATGAAGTGATCCGCGCTATTGGCGATAGCGGTGGTGTTTTTGGGGTGTTTATGATGAGCTTTTGGCTGACGAACAAACCTGTACCCACGATTGAAGACTATATCAATCAACTGGCTTATATTGCTAAAGTTGGCGGATTCGACAGTGTCGCCATTGCCAATGATTTTCCACTTCGCGGCCAAGAAAATTTATTAGCGTTAGACAACGATAACAGCGAAGGAATAAAAGAATACTTAGAATGGTGGCACAGCCTAGAAGACAAAAATGTATTAGGGTTTGATGTTGAGCCAAAGCATGTGGTTATCCCCGAGCTCAATAATATTGACCGTATGAGCCGTATCGACGACGCCTTGAAAAAAGCCCGTTTTAAAGCCACTGATCGCGATCGTTTTATGGGTGGAAACTGGCAAAGAGTATTAAAGCAAGTACTGGTTTAGAGCGGCAAAGTTTAAGGCGTGACTATTGAGATTAACTGCAACTCAACAATAAAAAGGGCTGAATAATCAGCCCTTTTTTTGTCGATTGATTAGGTTATCAATTTAATTGTCGATTTAGTGCAGTTTAAATGCCAGCACCCGCAATTTGTCTTGCTGGGTTGAGCACTTCAATGGCTTTTAAATAAGCCAACAAACCATTCACTTGTGTGCTTAAATCGCCTTTACTGGTATCTATGGTTAGCTCCGCAGATACTGGTACTTCGTAAGGTGATGAAATACCAGTAAAGTTACTAATTTCCCCCTTACGAGCTTTAGCATATAACCCTTTAGGGTCTCGTGACTCACAAACGCTCAACGGAGTAGATACATGCACTTCAACAAATTGGCCTTGGGGAAATAACGCCCGGACACGATCACGCTCTTCACGGGTAGGCGAGATAAATGCCGATAGCACGACTAGGCCTGAATCCACCATCAATTTAGCGACTTCGCCGACACGACGTAAATTCTCATCGCGATCATCAAGGCTAAAACCTAAGTCTTTACAAAGACCATGACGAACATTATCACCATCGAGCAAATAGGTATGAAAACCGTGTTCAAATAACGCTCGCTCTAATGCGCCTGCAAGGGTTGATTTTCCTGAGCCAGATAATCCAGTAAACCATAATAGCACTGGATTTTGGCCCTTTTGGGCTCCACGGGCAGCTTGGTCAATGGCATGCTGATGCCAAACAATATTGCTCATCACTACTCCTATCGAGTGGTTGTGACACCACACTAAATACTTTTTTAAAACGGAAAGAAATATGGGATCGAAAAGATAACCACTAGGGAATATACAATTGATAACGGTAAACCTAAGCGAACAAAATCACTGAATTTATAATTACCAGCATTAAAGACCATAAGATTGGTTTGATAACCGTAAGGCGAAATAAAGCTCGCGCTGGCGCCAAATACTACTGCCATAATAAAGGGTCGGGTATCGACACCAAAACTGGTTGCAACAGCAAAGGCAACCGGGAACACGAGTGCTGCGGCGGCATTATTGGTAATTAACTCTGTAACAATTAAGGTGATCAGATAAATGCCCACAAAAGCGGCAAACACACCATAACCATTAAACACACTTAACATCGCTTGCGCCATGACATCTGCTAAGCCTGTGGTAATCATCAAGTTAGCTAAGCCCAAGGCACTGCCTACAATCACCACGAGTTCTAATGGAAAGCGACGTTTAAGCTCAGTTAAGGTTATTGCGCCAATCGCCACATAGCTAAGTAACAATAAGACTAAACCTTTGGCTAAGGGCAATACTTCTAAAATACTCGCCGTAATGGTGAGTGCAAACCCGATCAAGACCCAATTACCGCGTTTACTATCTAAACGGACACTTAACTCTAAGCCACTGATAGCAGCAAAGTCGGTGGTCAAATTAGGACATTTAGAAAAACGGTCACCAGGGGTTAAGAGTAATACATCACCCGGTTGTAACACTATGTCGCCAAGCCCACCTTTTAACGGTAAATGTCCACGACGAATGGCCATTACGGCTGCATCAAACACTTCACGAAAACGCGAATCTTTTAAGGTTGTGCCAACTAGGCTCGATGATGGCGCTAATACGGCTTCAACCAGATTTTGGCCTTTTGCATGCTGCTTACCGAACCATTCTAAACCATCAAACTGATGCAATAACTCAACCGACTCAACCGCACCACTAAAACGTAAAACGTCATCAGCTTGCAGCACCATTTGTGGTGGCACAGGGCAAATACGTATACCGCTACGTTCTAATTCAACTAAATAGAGCTTTTTCAGCGCCCGTAGACGATTTTCGAGTACGCTCTTACCCACTAAACTCGACGTTTTAGCCACATGCGCTTCCAACAGATAAGGCAGAGACTCATCTTCGTTTTCTTCACGTCTGTCAGGTAAAAAGTTGGCCATAATGGTCAGCACTATTAAGCCACTAATGACCACTAATGAGCCGACTTGTGAAAACTCAAAAAAACCTAGAGGCTCAAGGCCAGCATTTTCAACAAAGGAGTTAACAATCAAATTGGTGGAAGTACCAATGAGCGTAAGCGTACCGCCCAAAATGGCTGCGTAGTTTAACGGCAGTAACAACTTAGATGGCGCATGCGCTTGATTACGGCGCACCACACCAATTAACGAGGCGACTACTGCAGTGTTGTTAGTAAACGATGACAACAGGGCTGTCGATACACCTAACTTAGCTAGAGTAGAAAATAACGAACCTTTACCTATCACATGGCTTAATTTGCCTAATAATGAGGTTTTTTCCAGTGCTGTAGCGGCAAGCACCAACAGCACTAAAGTGATCAGTCCGTTATTGGTAAAACTACCCAATGCGACCGTTAAATCAACAAGCCCGAGCAGATAACAAAGTAATGAAGCGAAGAAAAACATGGCAGCCGGTTTTGCAAGCCCAGCAAGAAGCCCACCGACCAGTGCTAACAAGATAATCGCTAACAACCACATTTCGCTCATTATTTATTTTCCAAGTACGCTAATATCGCGCGCGTTCCAATGTGGATAATGCTTACGTACTAACGCATTAAATTCGACTTCAAATGCACTAAACTCAGTATGACTTTGCTTGTCACCTTGATGACCACTCACAACCATAGCGGCGGCTACAGTGGCATTAGATAGGCGATCAATTAAAATCATTCCACCTGTATCACGCACTAGGCTATAAGCATCTAACACTATTGATTCAGTTAGATCTAACTTAACTCGTGCAATGGTGTTTAAGCTTAATGTCGATGCTGCACTGCGTTCAAGGGTATTCACATCGGTGATGTATTCAATCTCACTCACCACGGCTTGAGTTTTCTTACCCGCGACTTTGACATCATATAACTGACCGATTTGTAATGGTTTTTCATCCATCCAGACTAAGTCTGCCACAATATGGTTAGCAATGTCTGGCGCAGTTGCTGGATGAGCCAGTAAATCACCACGAGAGATATCAATCTCATCTTCAAGGGTAATGGTAATGGCTTGGCCTGCTACCGCTTCTGGTAAATCACCGTCAAACGTCACAATACGCGCAATTTTACTGCGCTTGCCCGATGGCAGAGCGACCAGCTCGTCACCCACTTTAATAATGCCTGACGCTAAGGTGCCCGAGAAACCACGAAAATCGAGATTAGGACGTAACACGTATTGTACTGGGAAACGAACCGGTAATTCGCTCAGTTCACGCTGGGTATCAATAGTTTCAAGTAACTCAAGTAATGTGCCACCTTGATACCAATCACACTGAGTGCTGCGATTAACCACGTTGTCACCATTCAAGGCTGATAACGGCACGTAGTGAATATCTAAATCACCAAAATCTTTTACAAAGTCAGTAAAGTCAGCTTGAATTTTTTCAAACACAGTTTGATCAAAGCCAACCAGGTCCATTTTATTTACCGCAACGACAAAGTGACGTAATCCTAATAAAGAGGCAATAAAGGCATGGCGTTTAGTTTGGGTTTGCACCCCATAACGTGCATCAACCAAAATAACCGCTAGGTCACAGGTAGATGCACCCGTTGCCATGTTACGCGTGTACTGTTCATGACCTGGAGTATCAGCAATAATGAACTTACGTTTTTCACTGGAAAAATAGCGATAAGCGACGTCGATAGTAATGCCTTGCTCACGCTCAGCCTGTAATCCGTCTACCAATAACGCGAGATCAATAGCTTCACCAGTAGTGCCCATTTTAGCGCTATCACTTTTCAGGCTTGCAAGTTGATCTTCATAAATCTGGGCGCTGTCATGCAGTAAACGGCCAATTAAGGTACTTTTACCATCATCGACACTGCCACAAGTTAAAAAACGCAGTAAGCCTTTATTCTGCTGTAATGCTAAATATTCTTTTACACCGTGTAGTTGGATCTCTGCCGCCATGCGGTCAGTATTAGTTTTTGCTTGGTCCATAATCTTTCTCACTCAAATTCGTTCGCATGCTGGATAGGTAAAATAACCCTGTTCAATGACTTAGAAATAGCCTTGACGCTTTTTCTGCTCCATTGATGCACTTTGGTCTGAATCAATTAAGCGCCCTTGACGTTCACTTGAGCGAGTTAACAGCATCTCTTCAATAATTTTCTCTAAGGTATCAGCTTCTGATGGCATCGCCGCGGTTAACGGATAACAACCTAAGGTTCTAAAACGAACCTGTTCAACCGATTCAACATCCCCCTCTTCAATAGGCATACGATCGTCATCTTTATAAATGAGCTGACCGCCTTTGTTCACTACGGTACGAGGCGCAGCAAAATATAACGGCACAATTTCGATGTTCTCTTGATAGATGTATTGCCAAATATCCAGCTCGGTCCAGTTTGATAATGGGAACACACGAATACTTTCGCCCTTATTTACCGCGCCGTTATAAGTGCGCCATAACTCTGGACGTTGGTTTTTTGGATCCCAGCGGTGGTGTTTGTCACGGAACGAATACACCCGCTCTTTCGCGCGAGACTTTTCTTCATCACGACGAGCACCGCCAAAAGCAGCATCAAATCCATACTGATTTAACGCTTGCTTTAAACTTTGAGTTTTCATGATATCTGTATGTTTAGCACTACCATGGGTAAATGGGCCCACGCCTTGTTCAACGCCTTCTTGATTGGTGTGAGTCAACAACTCAAAACCAAATGCTTTAGCTTGCGCGTCACGAAACGCGATCATCTCTTTAAATTTCCAACCGGTATCAACATGCAGTAATGGAAATGGAATTTTACCTGGGTAAAATGCCTTACGCGCAAGATGCAACATAACCGATGAATCTTTACCAATAGAATAAAGCATCACAGGGTTACCAAACTCAGCTGCAACTTCACGAATAATCTGGATGCTTTCAGCTTCCAGTTGTTGTAAATGGCTTAACGAACGGCCTGCCATGATGATTCTCCATTACCTAAATATGCTGCAAAAAAGCAGCGGGTTAAATTATTTGACTACAGCGCCTTGGCGACTGAGTCTAAATCTGTTTTTTGTTGCGCTGTAAGTGGGTCAAACCAATTCAAGCTGTCAGCTAATTCAACGACTTCACCGATAATCATCAGCGCAGGCATCTGCAAGGCAGGATCGGCGGCTAATCGTGCCAGCTCACCTAATTTACCGATAAACCGCTGTTGTGATGAGGTGGTGGCGTTAGACACGATCGCTACTGGCGTATCAGCACTGCGGCCAGCATTAATCAAACCATCACTGATAATATTAGCGTTTAATATACCCATATATACCACTAAGGTGTTGTTAGAGTTAGCATAACCTTGCCAATCCATCGGGCGGCTCGCTAACTGGCAGTGACCCGTAATAAAGGTAACGCCTTGAGCATAGTCACGATGTGTTAGGGGAATACCGGCGTAAGCTGCTGTGCCGCTGGCCGCAGTAATGCCAGGAACCACCTCAAAAGCAATACCCGCTGCCACTAAGGTTTGTAACTCTTCGCCACCGCGGCCAAAAATAAACGGATCGCCGCCTTTCAAGCGCACAACATTTTTACGGGTAAACGCTTTCGTCACTAATAGCTGATTAATGTCCCCTTGAGCAGCACTGTGTTTACCTGCACGCTTACCGACAGCGATTTTTTCAGCATCACAAGGGATTAAATCTAAAATATCTTGGCTCACTAATGCGTCATACAGCACAGCATCAGCATTCTTTAGGATGCGATAGGCTTTTAGCGTTAGCAGTTCAACGTCACCAGGACCAGCACCAACTAACCACACTTTGCCTTTGGCTTTTTGCCCCAGCATAGATACTAATTCCATCACATTTACCTCAAGATATTTGACCATGATCGAATATAGCGTTTTCTATATTCCATATACAATAGTTAATAGTTAGTTTTTATAACTAAATAGAATATGAGATTGTTTGTTTGCTGTTTAATCGATGTCATATGCAAAAATGTATAAAATGATCCACTAGAATCAAAACAATTGTTAACTTAATTCGACAAATCTCTAGCAATTGATGACAATGAACTTCGAAAGATACTCATACTAAGAATCACATTAAAATTACTATTAATTATGCTTATGGATGATGCAATGATAAAAAGCACACAATATCTTGGACTCTCGTTGTTGTTATGGGGTTATAGCTCGATAGCCCTTGCAGAAGATTCTTTAGTCGACGAACGTGTAAAAGGAGAGTTGGCAACATCTGAAAAGCCGTTTGTGATCACTCCGCACAAAGCTAATTATCTACTTCCTGTTACCTACCAAACCAGAACCAACTCATTGCCATTTGAAATTAAATACCCAGATGAAGATTTCAGCATTGATAACTTAGAAGCAAAGTTCCAAATCAGTTTTAAGTTTCCGATTATGTATAACGTTTTTGGTGATAATGGCCATTTGTTCTTTGCTTACACCAATCAATCATATTGGCAAGTTTACAATGAAGAAGCTTCATCGCCATTTCGTGAAACCAATCATGAACCTGAAGTATTTATGTTATTTAATAATGATTGGAAAATTGCTGGCTTTACCAACTCATTTTTAGGTGTGGGTGCTGTGCATCAGTCTAATGGTCAAACCAATCAATTATCGCGCAGCTGGAACCGAATATACGGCAGCGCAATATTCGACCGTGGTCCTTTCGCTCTCGGACTTAGAGTGTGGTGGCGTATCCCTGAAGATGCAAAAGAAGACATTAATTCAGCTAAAGGCGATGACAATCCAGACATCGGCCGTTACATGGGTAACTTCGAACTGACGGGAGTATACGGCCTAGATGAGCACCGCTTTACCATGCTACTGCGTAACAACTTACGCGATAATAATCGCGGTGCAGTTGAATTGACCTGGAGCTACCCGATTATTGGTACTTTGCGTGTTTATACTCAATATTTTAATGGTTACGGTGAAAGCTTAATTGATTATAACCATCATAATCAGCGAATTGGTATCGGTATTGCGTTAAACGATTTGTTGTAACACTGCCACTCAATATCAAAAAGGTGACCACATGGGTCACCTTTTTTATTACCAATTTGTTGAAATCACCAAGTGACCTTATTTTGTATTGGCTTTACTGTTGACCTTAGAACCAATGACTAAGCCTTTATCAGTAAAGTCTACCGACATCTGTAAACGCATGTTGTAGTCTTTTAACATAAGCATTTCTTCTGGCATTGGTTCGCCACTCATTTCGACCATATCAACTAACGGGGCAAACATTTTCTGATAATCAACCGCCATGTTAAAGAATCCGTTAGACTCAAGCGATTGCTTATACATTAAATCAGCAAGTTCTGTGCCTCTGTCGCCAGTGTAAGCCACTAAATGATTGCCCTTGATGGCTAATTTAGCGCTCACACCAAGTTCAGGAGGTAACATCAGCATTGGGGTAATATCAACCGGATCGCCGTTATCTTTTAAGTCGATATTCGCAAGAGGCGGATAAAATGGCTTAAGCATGTCGACTAACATCATCGGTTTTTCAGCCGAGACACTGATTAATGCATCTAACGTTTCAAAGCTAGGTTGGCCATTATTGTCAGCTAACTTGTAATCGGCAAGTGTCACACTAATGCCTTTAACGCCATTAGCCATACCTGTCATCATTCCCAACATAGCAGGATTTAACTCACTCAACTGTAATTGCATTTGAGCCAACGCAGCACACTGATATTGCGGAGTTTGTAAATCGGTCCACACCTCATTCAATGCTGGTGCCAGTTGATTAACATCAACCCCCAGCGCAACCGATAAGATGTTGTCATGACCTTTAGTGGTAAATGATGGCACAAAGCCACGCATTTTATTTAATGCCGACAGGATGACTTGGTTGTTACTCTCAAACACCATAGAGGCATCAATGTTGCTTTCTTCACGACTAATCGAATATGAGTTTAATCCCATGACACTGCGCGGCCAGTTAGCTGCTATGCCATTTAACTCAGTTTGACACACTGGTGTTTTCAGTTCAGCAAATGGATCTTCGCCCTCAATTTCAATCATTTTGGTCATTTGCTTGGCTAGCATGTTACCGTCTGTTGATGTCAGACCTTTAACCAGTTCAACATGGTTAATAAAGCTTATGCTGTCTTGCATAAAACCATGTGCATTCGCGATGTCTTGCAATATGGTAGTTGCACTAATTGGATGTTCAACTTTCTTTTCACCCAATGCAGTTTCAAGTAATTCCGCTTGGTTAAATGACGTATTCAATGTCACGGTTAACCAGTTATCTTTAACAGCAAAGACGATATCTATGTGTTCTTCATCATCTGCATTGGTTAATGCATACCCACGATACTCAACAGAACCAGACTGACCTACAGTGTGAGTTAAGCCACTTTCCTGCTCGGCGCGATCAAGTTCCGCCCAAAATGCTGCAGGATTACTCAACTCAATTTTCATTACCGGCAATGCGCCTAAGGTATAAAAATAACTCTGAATGGTATCGGGTAAACCGTAAGTCGATAGCAAGGTTTCTGGTTCAGACAATACGCTCATGTATTGCTTGTATAAACTGACAAAAAAGCGCTCTTTTGCTGATGAATTCTCATCTAACGGCAGCATTTTATCAACGTCATAAGCTTGATAATTACCTGCAATGCTATACAAATAATCTTTTAACGGAAATGGAACCAGCTGCCCAGAAAACGCTAATGTATCAGCAGGGATATAGTCCAACATGGGGTCGTTTTTAACCACTGACGTCCCTTGTTGTGACAAAAGATATCCACCAGCACCAACAGCCAATACCACAGCAGCAATTGCCATTTTATTCATTTATAAACTCCAATTTATATTATTGTTAACTCTTCCTTGAAATGAGTTAGCATTTGAAAATTTGTTATCTTTTGAGATAAGTATTATCGATTCCACCGATAAACTGCGGAATAATTTAGCACTAAATGTTAACAAACGCATTAAACCTTACCTTATTGCATACGACTTATGCAGCAAAAACGAATATCGCACTATCAAAGCACGACATTATGCTGCCAAGTTTAGCAGTCAATAGCACAAGTTTAGTCATGACGAGGGGGCGTAAAAAACAGTAAGCAGATGATAAATTAAAAGTCGGTTTTCCCGATAACTCTTCAATAGAGAGTTATCGGGAACAACCTAATCGATTGCTTATACGCTAACAAGTCAATCAATGTGCTCGAGGATGCGAGCGAAGCTTTTGAAGGTACGTGGATTGCAAAAACAATCCCAAAACGTCAACAAAAACCATCTACGGGGACTTCTAAATCTAGACTACTATCGGCGTGGATGCATGAAAATTTAAATAAAATTTAATTCTTTTTTATTCATGCTAAGTAAATTAATCAATTAGCGAAAATACTGTGTATACCATCGCCCAAAACAGCATCAATCGCACCAGTCATATTGTGGCGATAACCTATTACCATGTGATGAAATAAGAGTAGATTGCAACAAAGTTCAATCTTATAAATGATTGAAAATCGGCTTACGAAATACGCCTTATTAAACAGAAGCTCATTAACAGAAAGAGTAACCTAGCAGCACAGCAAAGAGTAAACACATTCATCTGCATTTGACTACGGATGAATGCAATACTTTACGGTAAATAGCTTAAGCCTAAATATCGAAATGCAAACCACATTCACGCTGTAAACCATTAAAGCGCGTGTCTTCTTCAGACATGCCTAACTCCAGCGGCTTACTTGAGTGAGTATCACCAACCGACACATAGCCTTGTTCCCACAATGGATGATATGGCAAGTCATGCTCGGTTAAATATAGGTGCACATCTTTATTGCTCCACTCAATAATAGGCAATAACTTAAAGCGTTTACCGCTAATGGCCAAAATCGGCAAGGCTTCACGGGTACTAGACTGACTGCGACGTAAACCCGCAAACCAAGTACCAACATTGAGTTCAGCTAATGCACGCTGCATTGGCTCAACTTTATTGATGCGGTTATATTTCTCCAACCCATCAATCCCCTGCTGCCACAGCTTACCAAAACGCGCTTCTTGCCACGCCTGGGTTTGGCCCGCTTGGTACACTTTAAGATTCAAGTTTAAGCGCTCAGTTAACTGGTCAATAAATTGATAAGTCTCAGCAAATAAATAACCCGTGTCAGTTAAAATTACTGGAATATCACTTTGCGCCTGAGTCACCATGTGCAGCATCACGGCACCTTGAATACCAAAGCTAGACGATAGCGCATGCTTACCAGGTAGGTAGGCTAAGCCCCAAGCCACTCGCTGCTGCGCCGTTAAGCCTGCTAAAAACTGGTTAATCCTTTCTAGCACTGCAGTTTGCTCAGCTTTAGGCGCTGATAGCAACGCCTGCAATTGAGCCGGAGTGATAGAATGATCGACGGCTGCACTTGTTGATGCAGTCGTTACCACGTCATTACGCATGAAAATCCTTAGCGGCGTCATTAACCGCCTTCACTACGCCAATGCGCACAGTGAAGTTACCAAAGGTTTCGCCAGCATCACGTTCGGTGGCGTAACGGCCAAACAAGCCATCCAATTCAGCTAAAATTTCAGCTTCTTGAATGTTTTCTTTATGCATTTTATTTAAC
Organism: Shewanella sp. SR43-4; assembly: GCF_014163845.1. NCBI lineage: Bacteria > Pseudomonadati > Pseudomonadota > Gammaproteobacteria > Alteromonadales > Shewanellaceae > Shewanella > Shewanella sp. SR43-4. The sequence goes on from NZ_JACJEB010000005.1 coordinate 257,532, forward strand.
CGCGTACCTTCAAAGCTGGCACCTAAATACAAGTTATAACGTCCTGGAGCTTTACCCACTAAGCCAATTTCGGCGGCAAATGGACGAGCACAACCGTTTGGACAGCCCGTCATACGCACCACAATTGATTGCTCACTAATGCCATGTTTCGCCTGTAGTGCATCGATATGATCAATAAACTCAGGGAAGTAACGCTCAGCTTCAGCCATCGCTAACGGGCAAGTTGGTAATGCCACACAGGCTATTGAATGACCACGTGTACCACTTAACACTTGACCTAATAAGCCGTGCTTGCGCGCTAAACCTTCAATTTCGGCTTTATCTTCTGCCGCAACACCCGCAATAATCATGTTTTGATTAGATGTCATGCGAAAATCGCCTTTATGGATTTTAGCAATTTCACGTAAACCCGTTTGCAAGGTTTGGCCAGGCATGTCTTTAATACGGCCGCTTTCAATAAATAAGGTTAAGTGGAACTTGTTATCGATACCTTCAACCCAGCCATAACGATCGCCGCGATCACCAATGATCACATCACGCTTTGGCTCAAAGTTAACCCCAGCACGCTTTTCCACTTCCGCTTTAAAGGCATCATATCCGTGGTCAACAATGGTGTACTTCAAACGCGCACGTTTACGGACAACACGGTTACCCCAGTCACGCTGAACTGTCATTACGGCTTCGGCAAACTTAGTCACATCCTCAGTTTTAATAAAACCAAAATCGTCAGCTAAGCGTGGGAAGGTTTCAACTTCACCGTGGGTAGAGCCCATGCCGCCGCCAGCAACCAAGTTGAAACCAACCAATTCACCCGCTTCTGCTACCGCAATAAAACCAAGGTCGTTGGTGTATACATCAACATCATTATGTGGCGGAACGGCGACAGCCATTTTAAATTTACGTGGCAAATAGGTTTTGCCGTAAACAGGTTCAACGGTTTCGGTACCTAATAGCTTCTCTTCATCTAACCAAATTTCAGCATAAGCGCGAGTATGTGGTAATAGATGATCCGATAAATGCTTTGCCACCGCATATGCTTGCTCATGCAGTTTAGACTCAACCGGGTTTGGGTTACACATCACGTTACGGTTTACATCACCACAAGCAGCAATAGAATCAAGTGCTGCGCGATCAAGACCTTGGATCAAGGTTTTTAGATTACGCTTAGGAATGCCGTGGTACTGAAACGTTTGACGCGTGGTTAAACGAATGCTGTTTGAGGTGGTTAGTGTAGATGAAATTTTATCCACTTCTAACCATTGTGCTGGGGTACAGATACCACCTGGTACCCGTGCTCGAAGCATAAAGCTATGCAATGGCTCTAACTTTTGCTCTTTACGTTCATTACGTAAATCGCGATCGTCTTGCTGATAAAAACCGTGGAATTTGATCAGCTGCTGATCGCCATCACTAAACGATCCTGTTACTTGGGTATCTAAACCCTCTTGGATATCACCGCGTAAATAATCACTGTCGATTTTTAAGTATTCGTTTAACGCTAACTTTTGCTCACTCATGGCCTAGGCCTCTCTTAATTCTGTTCAATTCAGTAGTGCGATTGGGTTGCTAGATTTGTGCTAACAACCGAGGTCGAATTTAGTACACGTCTTTTTGGTAGCGTTTTTCACTACGTAGTGTTTCAAAGTAAGCTTCTGCGTCATCAGCACTTAAGCCCCCCTGTTCAACCGCAATATTGACTAATGCTTGATGGACATCTTTTGCCATACGTTCTGCATCACCACAGATATACACATGGGCGCCATTTTGTAGCCACTGCCACAACGTTTCGGCTTGTTCTGCAATGCGATGCTGAACATACACTTTATGAGCTTGATCGCGTGAGAAAGCCACATCTAAACGCGATAAATCGCCATTTTTAAGATACTGCTGCCACTCAACTTGGTACAAGAAATCTTGTTCAAAATGCGGGTTACCAAAGAATAACCAGCTATCACCCGAGGTGCCGTCAGCAGCACGTTGCTGCATAAAGGCGCGAAAAGGCGCAACACCAGTACCAGGACCCACCATGATCACCGGTGTGTTTGGATTTTCGGGTAAACGGAAATGGTTATTAGACTCAACATAGACTTTAACGTGTTGGCCTTCTTCAGCCGAGGCTAAGAAATGCGATGCCCCACCAAAACGAGCTTGGCCTTGACGTTCGTCTTCAACCAACGCGACCGTTAAGTGTACTTCTGCTTCCACTTCGGCTTGGCTAGAGGCAATTGAATATAAGCGTGGCGTGATTGGGCGCAACATATCAACTAACTGTGTCGCGCTTACCTTTGCCGGATAAGCAGCCACTAAATCGGCAAATTGATGTTTAATAATAAACTGTCTGATGTGTTCTTTGTCTTCACAAATGGCAGCAAGTTGTGCATTACCACTCAACTCAGCCCATGTTTTCACTAGGCCTGGGTATAACTGAGTTAATTCTTTCTTATCGGTTAACGCAGCTTTTAATGATAGTGACTCTTTCGACACTGTGACATTATCGTCTGCAGCTAAACCGAGCGCGGCGATCACTTCATCAACAAGTACTTCGTTATTGCTAAACCACACACCTAACGCATCGCCGACTTGATAAGTTAATCCCGACTCGCCTAAGTCAATTTCAACATGGCGTACATCACGATCAGAACCTCGACCAGTAATTTTTTGGCTTACCAATACTTCAGCGGTATAGGGATTTTGCTTGGTGTATTCACTTTCACCCGTAACAGATGCGGCACCAATTGACACCACATTTGCACTTGAGGCTTGAATGTACGGCTTAACAGTTTCGACAACACTGTCCTGCCATTGTTGTGAAATATCTTCATAGTCAACATCACATTCTACCAAAGGTAATAATGATGTTGCCCCTAATGCACTTAAACGCGCATCAAAGTCTTTACCTGTTTGGCAGAAAAACTCATAGCTTGAATCACCTAGCGCTAACACAGAATAATGTAGTTTATCTAGTTTAGGGGCACGCTTTGAAGCTAAAAACTTGTGTAACTCAATGGCATCATCAGGCGCTTCACCTTCACCATGGGTGCTGACAACTAATAGCAAGATGGTTTCTTGCTTTAACTGACGCACATTGTATTCACCCATTGATGTCAAATTAACCGCATAACCTTGCGCCTGCGCTTTAGCCGCTAACTCTTTGGCAACACCACGGCCGTTACCCGTTTGGCTACCGTATAAAATTGTAACTGTTGGGGCTGTACTTGTCTCTGCTGTCGTCTCGACACCGCTTTGACCATGATTAGCACTCGCCGCTAGATAACCGCTGACCCATGCGAGCTGAACTGAAGATAATTCTGATGTGAGTTGTTTTAGCTTATCGATTTGTCCTTGAGACAAAGGCGAAGCTAAAGCTGAAAGTTCTTTTAACAACATAAGACGGCCTTATAACAGTGTAATGTGGAACAGCTTACTCCTGAGTATCAAAACAAAAAAAGAATAAAAGATAATTTTTTATTCCATTTAGGAATATGCAAAGTTGTTTTTTTAAGCTACAAAAGTGTGGCGCAGTTAAAAGTTTTTAAATTACCTCTATTTAAAACCAAGTAATTAGCCCAAAGGCACTTGTACCGAACACGCTTCCTGTCGCAAGCTAGGAGGTTCAATTAACTGATGAATAATGTTCAGCTTGATTGTTCTCTGAGTAAAACGACGTGCAAATACAATGTAACTATGTCAGCGTAAAGCCATTGATTAAATAGTTTACCCGACTTCAATGTTTACATGCTGCACTTTTTCTATCATTAAAGTGTCCATGTTAGGCTGTAATACTCAAACGGAATGGTCTATTGGTGGGGAACAACAATAGACGGTCTTTTTATCAACCATCAGGAAACAGTCATGCAGATTGGAATACCGAGAGAAAGTATCGAAGGTGAAACTCGAGTCGCCGCGACTCCAGCCACTGTGATACAACTAATAAAACTCGGCTTTAGTGTGGCAATTGAAGCACAGGCAGGTGTGAAATCAAGCTTCGATAATGCTGCATTTGAAGCCGCTGGGGCAGATGTTGTCGACAGCGTCTATCAAGCGGACTTTATTTTTAAAGTCAATGCGCCAAGTGATGAAGAAATCGCTCAAATGAAGCCAGGCACTACCCTGGTAAGTTTTATTTGGCCAGCACAAAACCCTGAGCTTGTTGAAAAACTGTCAAGTCACAATATTACTGTGATGGCGATGGACATGGTGCCGCGTATCTCACGCGCACAATCACTCGATGCTTTATCATCGATGGCCAACATTGGTGGTTATCGCGCGGTGATCGAAGCTGCTCACGAGTTTGGTCGTTTCTTTACTGGGCAAATTACCGCCGCAGGTAAAGTACCACCAGCCAAAGTATTAGTTATTGGTGCTGGTGTAGCCGGTCTTGCCGCTATTGGCACTGCAGGCTCGCTAGGTGCCATAGTACGCGCATTTGACACCCGCCTTGAAGTGGCTGAGCAAATTGAGTCAATGGGCGGCAGTTTCTTAAAGCTTGAATTTGAAAATAAAGAAGGCGGATCATCAGACGGCTACGCAAAAGTGATGTCAGAAGAATTTATAGCCGCTGAAATGGCGCTCTTTGCCGAACAAGCTAAAGATGTCGATATTATTATCACCACCGCATTAATTCCGGGTCGCCCGGCGCCAAAACTGATCACCAAAGACATGGTCGATACCATGAAACCTGGCTCAGTGATTGTTGATTTAGCCGCAGCCACGGGCGGTAACTGTGAATATACCGTCACTGGTGAGCGCTTTATTACTGACAACGGCGTCAAGGTATTAGGTTATACCGACCTGCCAGGTCGTTTACCGGCGCAATCGTCACAACTTTATGGCACTAACTTAGTCAACTTGATGAAGCTAATGTGTAAAGCCAAAGACGGTAACGCAGTACTCGATTTTGATGATGTAGTAATGCGCAATATGACCGTGACCCGTGGCGGCGAAATTACTTTCCCACCACCAGCGATTTCAGTGTCTGCCGCGCCGCAAAAACCAGCTGCCAGCATTGAGCCTAAAGCGGCGAAAGTCGATAAAGCACCGTCAAAACTTAAATACATTTTAGGTGTGTTAGGTCTTGCCGGCTTTGCAGCAGTCGCTTCGGTTGCCCCCGCTGAGTTCTTGTCGCATTTCACCGTGTTCATCCTAGCCTGTGTAGTGGGTTATTACGTGGTGTGGAATGTGTCGCACTCATTGCATACGCCGTTAATGTCGGTCACTAATGCGATTTCAGGCATTATTGTGGTCGGGGCGTTATTGCAAATAGGTCAAGGTTCAGCATTAGTCACGGCGCTTGCGTTTGTCGCGGTGCTTATTGCCAGTATCAACATCTTTGGCGGGTTTACCGTCACTCAGCGTATGCTGAAGATGTTCCGTAAAGATTAAGGAGTTATATCGTGTCTCAAGGACTGGTTACAGCATCTTATATCATTGCCGCGGTGTTTTTTATTCTCAGCTTAGCTGGATTATCAAAACAAGAAACCGCCAAGAATGGTAATTTATTTGGCATTATCGGGATGGCGATTGCACTCATTGCCACCATCCTCAATCCTGCTACAAGTGGCGTAGAATGGATTATTCTTGCCATGGTTATTGGTGGATCGATTGGTATTCGCTTAGCATTAAAAGTTGAAATGACTGAAATGCCAGAGCTAGTGGCTATTTTGCACAGCTTTGTGGGCTTAGCCGCAGTATTAGTTGGCTTTAATAGCTTTATTGATATTCAGCCACATGAAGTGTCGGAAATTGTCGTCGTTATGGGGCAAGATCTCAATACTACGCTCGAAACCGCAAAAGCGGCATTTGCCCAAGCAAGTCAAGCTCAACAAGCACAGCATTTAACCGGCGCCATGCTTAACATTCACTTGGTCGAAGTGTTTTTAGGTATCTTTATTGGTGCAGTCACCTTCACCGGTTCGATCGTAGCTTTTGCTAAGCTACGTGGTTTGGTGTCATCAAAAGCGTTAATGCTGCCGCATCGTCATAAATTAAATTTATTGGCTGTTGTGGTGTCGTTTATTCTGATGGTGCTATTTGTTCAAGCTGGCGGTGCAATCACACCACTGATTCTGATGACATTAATTGCGTTTGCATTTGGTTGGCATTTAGTCGCATCAATTGGCGGTGCAGACATGCCAGTTGTGGTGTCTATGCTGAACTCATATTCAGGTTGGGCAGCAGCAGCGGCCGGTTTCATGCTATCAAATGACTTACTGATTGTCGTCGGTGCACTTGTGGGCTCGTCGGGTGCAATTCTGTCTTACATTATGTGTAAAGCAATGAACCGCTCGTTTATTTCAGTTATTGCCGGTGGTTTTGGTAATGACAGTGTTGCCTCTTCAGGCGATGACACTGTTGGCGAATACCGTGAAACAACCGCTGAAGATGTCGCTGATATGCTAAAAGCATCTGATACCGTCGTTATCACCCCTGGCTATGGCATGGCTGTGGCTCAAGCTCAGTACCCTGTCGCTGAAATCACTAAAAAGCTGCGAGCGTTAGGTATAAAAGTGCGCTTTGGTATTCACCCTGTAGCAGGTCGTTTACCTGGTCATATGAACGTACTTCTTGCAGAAGCTAAAGTGCCTTATGACATAGTGCTGGAAATGGACGAAATCAACGAAGACTTTAGCAGTACTGATACTGTGCTAGTCATAGGTGCCAACGATACGGTTAACCCCGCAGCGATGGAAGATCCAACTAGCCCTATCGCGGGCATGCCAGTATTAGAAGTATGGAAAGCACAAAATGTCATTGGCTTTAAACGTTCAATGAATACGGGTTATGCAGGTGTACAAAATCCATTGTTCTTCAAAGACAATACGCAAATGTTGTTTGGTGATGCTAAGGACAGTGTTGAGGCGATTCTTAAAGCCTTATAAGGTTATCTTTTAATGCTAAAATACCAGCAGTTTGCTGGTATTTTTTTGTTTAAGAACCCGCTAAACTAGAACGATTAGACTCTATAGGATTATTGATGACACCGCAGGACGTCATTACTCAATTACAGCTTGAACTTGCGCAACAAGAGCAAAAAATCAAGCAATTAGAGTATGAAAATAATCGGCTTACTCTATTGAATAAACGAGTAAACGAACAACTCAGTGCCACGCTAGATCGCACTGGCTTATGTTTGTGGGAGCAACATATTCCCACAGGCAATTTAACTATTTTTAATCAACAATGGGGACACCTCCTCGGTTTTACTCGCGAAGAGCTGCCCGCCCATATCGACAGCTGGAAAAACAATCTCCATCCTGAAGATAAAAACTGGGTTATCCAGGCCTTTGACAACCATGTTGCAGGTAAAGCCGAAACCTATCACGCCGTGCACCGGATGATACACAAAGATGGCAGTGTTTCTTGGGTTTCTGACCGTGGCCGTATTGTTGAATATGACATTGACGGTAAACCGCTGCGCATTATGGGCACCCATATTGATGTCACTAAAGAAAAACGTTACGAGGAAGACCTCGCTAAGCGAGCTCATCGTGATCAGTTAACTCATCTCCTCAATCGAAATGCTCTCATCGAAGTATTTGAGCAAGGAAGAAAAGCTAACCCTCCCCATAAGGGCGCCCTTTGCTTCATCGATTTAGACGGTTTTAAGATGATTAATGATCGCTTAGGACACAGATATGGCGATAGCATATTAATCCATGTCGCAGATCATATTTGCCAGGTATGTGAGCAGGTTTTTAGTACTACTGATAGCGCCCAGTCTCAAGATCACTATGTGGCTCGATTTGGTGGTGATGAGTTTGTTATTTTAGCCCATTCCAATAACGTTGAATTATTAACAACCATGGCTAAAACATTGTTATCACATTATCAACACCCCATAGAATTAGAGGGAGAAACCATTAAAATTGGCCTCAGTATTGGTATCAGTCTGTTTGATGAGTTAGACCATTTTTCGAATGTTTGCGAGCAGGCTGATAAAGCCATGTACAGTATTAAAAAAGATGGCAAACATAACTTCTTATTTTGGTAAATACGACTCTAAAGTAGCCAGCCTTGGTAACTTAAGCCTTAACATGAGGATGATTAATCTCAATTCGCTTAAGCGTTCAAGTTAATTAAATAAGCCAATCTTATGCGACTAGGATATGCTGCAGACTTAAAAGATGAGTTCAACGCAAAAGCCTAACTGGACAAAATAGGTAAGGAATTGATATATATGGAAATGCATTATTATCTGTCACTAAAAGCCATCTTAAACCGTTACCATGCTTAGCCTAATCTGGCTATCGACATAGTCATCGGGTGAGTGTATTTGGCGTTTTACAGTAAACTCTCGCTCAACTACTGATTTTATTAATTACTTTGTTTGCCCTACGCTTTCGCTTTCTTGTTACTGAATGTTGAGTAACAAATACCATATGCGACAGCAGGCAACTGACCAATAAGAATTATTGTTTATGTTTTTATCACCTTATTTTACCAAGCAAGATCAAAGCGTATTTATTTCGGCTCAACAAGCCAGTGACTTCGCAAAAAAAATCGCTGGCGATTTTAATCCTATCCATGATGTGGGCGCTAAACGTTTTTGCGTACCGGGCGATTTATTGTTTGCCCTCGTGCTGACCCAATATGGCTTAAGCCAAAATATGCAATTTAAGTTTGCTGGCATGGTAGGTGACAATGTTGAACTTCACGTTGATAAGAGTGTTGGCGAAAAATTTAGTATTAGTGACACCAAAGGTAAAGAATATCTGCATATTCAACGTCAAGGTGAAGTGTGTAAATGCGATATACAAACTGCCGCATTCATTCAAAGCTATGTGGCTTTTTCAGGCTTAAATTTTATTCATGTACTTGTGCCAATGATGAAGCAATACAAGGTAATGATTAACCCTGATCGTCCATTAGTCATTTATGAAAGTATGTCTTTTCATTTAGATAACTTTGATTTCAGTACTATCAGTTTGCATTTGGTTAAGCAAAACTTAGTCATTGATGGTAAGCGTGGTGATGTTACCCTTACCTTTGAACTGCAAAGCGAAGGCAAGGTTATCGGTAGCGGCGTAAAAACATTAGTATTAAGTGGATTACGTGAGTTTGATGACGAGAAAGCGCAAGACATGTGTGACAGATACGAAAGCAGAAGCTGGAATAAGTAAACAGTAACTTCATCGTAGAAGAAATACCATACCGTAATGATATCTGCTCGATTCAGTATATTGAAGGCTCAGATGCCAATACGGGATGGTTGTTTCGATGCGGTATTGATCATAATGTCAATTTGAACATCGATTTGTTACTAACAGGGTAAAAATTTAAATAGCCAAACGTTTGGTGCATATAACAACTTAGTCAAATATTGTGTATGACTTATTGTTAATCTACGCTGCCATCTTGCAATAAAACCAATGCACTACTGCCGATAAGTTGTTCAACGCATTGGCGTCCTTTCTCAGCAAAATGACTCATAGCAACCTCACTCACAACATTAAGCGAATTTAGCTTTTTGATGTTTTGATCATTACTGGCACATAAACTGAAAAACAGTTGTAAAACTGCTTTTCGATCAGGTTGTTGCATCACTTCTCCCCATGATTGCTCTAATACCTCTAGCGAAGAGAAATCGAGTCCTTCAATAAAAAACTGCCCAATACGTTGATCTAAACGCACTAGGAATTCTGTTTTACGAGGAAAGTGATGACTAATACCCGTACGACTGATCCCGGTGGCAGCAGACAACGTGGTATACGACATCGCCTCAAAACCAATCGTGAGTATTTGTTTAAAGGCTTCATCTAAAATTTGGTTAACGGTTAACTCAGTTTCAACTCGCGAACGTTTGGCCATAAACTTGGTCTCTCTAATTATTTTTGGTGCAAGAGCTTACCAGACCAAACTAGAAAATTCTGCTATGAATTAGCAAATTTACAACATATTTAACCGTACAATATCCAGATAGACAGGATAAAACAGAACATTATCGCGATAACGATTTATTTACCTCTTTAAAATCAAAGGTTATTAGAAAACACTATAGAATGAACTGCATACGGTAAAAAATAGGCGCAATAAGCGTTTACAAACTACTTTACCGTTGAGAATTGATTTTTCAACCATCGCTGGGATTCAGCCTTACCCATTAAACGATCCAAAGTCGGTGACAACACTTGGATGAGTTCGGGCTGACGCCAAAATATATACCCAGGTAGAGACTGAACTGCGCTAAAAGTACGTTGGACCAAGCTAGAAAACTCGCCCATGTCACGCGTAGACCATAGCGGCATTAATGGATAAACTGCGGTGATAAAATCTTCATAGCGAGTAAAATCGAGCAATTGCTGGGCATTATAATGGCTGAGCACTATTTGAAGTTGTGGTGCACTCCAATGTGACAAATTACCGCTGTCATTAATAAGTGCCAGATTACGTCGATGAAACTGCTGCCAAGCTAAATCGAGCTGATGATAATGCTGCGCAATCTGCCACAGAAGGTACAAATCGGCTAGCCACTCATGCTGATATTCGCTTAAAGAGGAAGGTAAAATAGTGCCTTGCAAGGTAATATTATATAAATGACCTATTTCATGCCACAAGGTTAATTGGGCTTGTTTCACTAATGGCAACTGATAAGTGACTAGACCAATAGAGCCACTCTGCTCGAGCATGTCTCTAGCACGATTAATCACAATAACCCCTGCTACAGTGTCATGTTCAGCAACCAGTACCATCGCACTTTTACGCCCAATCGCGCGGCGAATATTGGCAACAGAAAAAGCTGTTTGTTGTTGTAATGAAGCAGGGAGTAACTCAACACACAACTCAAGGGCAGGTAAATAACACACGAGTGCTTGTTTGGAGGCGACGGGGGAAAAATAAGCTTGACGAATCGTCTGATCCGCCAAACTATCTACTGCACTGATCTGAGTGGTGATGACAGGGTCTATCGCCACAGATTGACTGATACTTGACTGGCCGGCATTAACAAAGTGACAAACCAATAACATTGCGCAAGCAAGGCTACAGCTTAATAACTTGAGGAATGCCCCTTGCCAGTATCTAAGCATCGACTACTTTTGTGACATAATATTTTGAATAATGGCAGTAGTGGACACCCCATCTTCAAATCCAAGCACCTCAACCTTACCGCCAGCGGCAATGACTTCCGCCCCGCCCGCAATGTCTTCCACTTTATAATCGCCACCTTTAACCAATGCATCGGGTAACAAGCGCGCAATAATCCGTTGTGGTGTATCTTCAGAGAATGGCACAACCCAATCTGCCGATGCGAGTCCCGCTAACACAGCCATGCGACGATCAACAGGGTTAACCGGACGTCCTGGGCCTTTTAAGCGTGTTACCGAGCTATCATCATTCACAGCCACGATAAGACGATCGCCCAAGGCTTTGGCTTGTTGTAAATAGCTCACATGGCCAGCATGGAGAATATCAAAACACCCATTGGTCATGACAATGCGCTCACCGCGTAAACGGGCCTGATCCATGGCATAAGCTAATTGATCTTCAGTCATTACGCCAAAGCCAGACTCGCCATGATTAAGCGCCAGTGCCTGAATCAGTTCAATACGGCTTACCGTTGATGTACCTAACTTACCCACAACCACACCTGCTGCAGTATTGGCAATCGCGCAAGCTTGCGCCAAAGTTGCACCTGCGGCAATCGAAGTTGCTAAAGCAGAAATCACCGTATCACCAGCCCCCGTAACATCGTGAACCTCACGGGCAACGGTTGGGATGTGCAATTCTGGTTGGTCTTGCGACACTAACGTCATCCCCTTTTCTGAACGGGTCACTAAAATCGCGCCAAAATCGTGTAACTTAATCAGTTTTTGGGCTTTTTCGATTAAATCATCTTCGCTAGTAACGCTACCAACAACCGCTTCAAACTCACTCATGTTTGGCGTAATTAATGATGCGCCATGATAACGGGCAAAATCATGTCCCTTAGGGTCAACTAAAACGGTTACCCCTTTAGCACGAGCTTTAGCGATAAACTCTTTCGGTTCATCGATAGCACCTTTGGCGTAATCTGACAGCACCAATACGTCAATATTATCTAAAATGACTTCGCTTTGAGCGAATAATGCTTGGCTCGTGGCTTTATCAAATTGCTCTTCAAAATCTAAGCGGATCAACTGCTGATTACGTGACAATACGCGCAATTTAGTAATCGTCGGCTTGTCTGCTACCGTTAACCACTGCGGTTCAACGCCAAACACTTTTACCCCTTGGGTTAATGCTTGTGCGGTTTCATCTTGACCGACAATGCCCGCTAACTGGACATGTCCACCTAATGTCGCAATGTTTAATGCCACGTTGGCGGCGCCGCCGGGTCTATCTTCAATTTGATTAATTTTAACAACAGGTACAGGGGCTTCGGGTGAAATGCGTCCCGTAGGGCCTACCCAATAGCGATCTAACATCACATCGCCAATCACTAAAACGCGCGCATTTTCAAAAGCTGGGAGAGAAACCTTCATGGTGTATTCGCTGTCTTGTAAAATTTAACCGTGATTGTACCTAATTTTCATCAAAATATGAGGTAGAATAACAAATAATTTTTGTGAACTAGACGAGTTGTCCGTGGTCGAGAAAGCCGAATTTTCTTCTGATTTATATCATCCTAAACACTGGCCTATGTGGTTTGGCGTCGGTTTAATGCGTTTAACTTTGCTATTACCTCTGTCTTGGCAAATGAAAATCGGCCGTGGTATTGGTCGATTAGTCATGAAAGTGGCAGCCGGAAGAACCCACACCGCTAAGCGTAATATCGATTTATGCTTTCCAGATATGAGCGATGCTGACAAACAGCAACTGCTTGAACGGACTTTTGAAGAAACCGGTAAAGCGGTATTTGACACCATTAACGCATGGTGGTGGTCAAACGAACGCGTGCAACAACACATGACTATTAAAGGCACTGAGCATGTTAGCCAAAGTTTAGACAATGGCAAAGGGGTGATTTTATTTGCAGTGCATTGTTTACCACTTGAAATGGGCGCGCGAATATTTGGCCAGTTTGCTCCGGGAATTGGCGTGTATCGTCCACATAACAATCCGGTGATGGAATACTTACAAGTTAAAGGTCGCTTACGTTCAAACAAAGGCTTAGTGCCTAAACGTGACGTTCGACAAATGATCCGCAGTTTGCGCAGTCCTGATGTTATTTGGTACACCGCCGATCAAGATTTTGGTCGTTCGAGCGCCGTATTTATCCCCTTTTTTGGCGTACCCGATGCCGCCACAATTACAGGCGCAACGTCACTGGCAAGACTCGGTAAAGCCAATGTGGTGCCTTTTTTTGTTGAACGTAATAGCGATGATAAAGGCTACACCCTTGAAATCATGCCGCCTTTAGAGAATTTCCCTGGCGACAATGAAACAGACGACGCCATTCGTGGTAACCAGATTATTGAACAGCTGATTAGCCGCAACAAAGCTCAATATATGTGGCTACATCGTCGTTTTAAAACTCGTCCAACCGAAGACACCCCATCGTTATATGACTGATGTGAGTTAATTGAGTGAGATGTTTGCTTATAAAGCGCCTTTGGGCGCTTTTTTTATCGACTCATTATGCCATGGGTTATCTCAAGGCCATCTTAATAACCGCACTTAGGCACAATGAGTACTCCCCCCAGACAAATAGCCCTCCAAGCATCACGCCCATAAAATCAATCTAGATTTTGTCGTGCAGCTAAATAGGCTAAAAACCTCAACCCTCTCGAGTCAACGCTCACGTTTAGGGGACTAATATAGTGTGAGCAAACCGAACAATAATGACGATTAAAATATTCTTATTGAAACCGTTAAGACGACAGATTAGAGTTTAGCCAGTGTGTTTAGCTTTCTAAAGGATTATATGATTGCAGCAATTATAGGTGCGACGGGGTTAGTAGGTAATGCCTTGTTAACTCGCATCATTGAAAGTGAACAGTACAGTAAAGTTTTGGTCATTGGCCGTTCGGAACCAAATTTAGTAGAACACCAATTTGGTGAGCAAAAGGTGCAGTTTATTAGCTGCCAACTTGATGAGTTACATGAGCTTACCTTGGACGAAAAAGTTGATCATGCATTTTGCTGTTTGGGCACCACAATCAAACAAGCTGGCAGTGAAGAGGCCTTTATACAAGTCGATAAATTAGCCGTAGTAGCGTTTGCGAAACTCTGCCAAGCACAAGCGAATCCTGCGCTTAAATTTATGGTGGTAACCGCATTGGGCGCGGACGCTAAATCAACTGTGTTTTATAATCGAATTAAAGGTGAAGTAGAGCAAGCACTGAAGGCATTATCTTTACCCGTTCTGAATATTTTTCAACCGAGCTTATTATTAGGACCGCGAACGAATAGGCGTTTACTGGAAGATATTGGCCAAACCATTTTTGGTGGCCTATCATTTTTATTTATCGGACCTCTTCGTCAATATCAACCCATTGATGCGAAAATGGTCGCAGAGTCGATGTATCAGGTCGCGTTAAAGCCTCAGGTCGCCCCTGCGACTCAGATCATCAATAATGCCATGATGCATCGTTATTAAGACTACTCTCGACAACTAGGTACGTTTATGACAAGTTAATACACATGTTGTTCAATGTTAATAACGTAACGGGTAAAGATAACCATAACGTAAGGAGAATGAGCATGAGTGATGATAACGATTTAACCTTAAATGAAGTCTGTGAAATACTCGACAAAAGCCCTACTACGATTAAGCGTTATGCTCGCGAAAATTTACTGCTTACTGAACAAAACGGTAACGTACTTAGTTTTAGCAAAGCCGAGGTGATGCGTTTAGCATGTTCTGAACGATAATCCTTTGTTTACCTCTATGACTAAAAATCCCCAAACTGTTAAAACAGTATGGGGATTTTTATTAGCGCGTTAATATGAGTACTCTGTGACTAACGAGATGGTGATTAACGAGTGGGTTATTAAACCAGTCTTTTACGCCACAATCCTGCACAAGATTGCCCCATAAGGCACGCATCACACAACAACTAATCGCCAAAGTCATCAAGTAAGATATTTTCCGACTCAACCCCTAAACTTTCTAGCATGGCTATCACTGATGCGTTCATAATCGGAGGGCCACACATATAAAATTCGCAGTCTTCTGGCGCTTTATGCTGCTTTAAGTAGTTTTCGAATAACACATTATGAATAAAGCCGGTATAACCCGTCCAGTTATCTTCAGGAAGTGGATCAGACAAAGCAACATGCCATACAAAGTTGTCGTTTTCAGCGGCTAGTTGATCAAAGTCTTGCTGATAGAACACTTCACGAGTTGAACGAGCACCATACCAAAAGCTCATTTTGCGCTTAGTTTTGACACTTTTTAGCTGATTAAAAATATGCGACCGCATCGGTGCCATACCAGCACCACCACCAACAAACACCATTTCAGCATCAGTTTCTTTGACAAAAAACTCACCAAATGGGCCAGAAATGGTCACCTTATCGCCCGCTTTTAAATTAAAAATATACGACGACATTTTACCTGGTGCCATACCTGCTTTAGGCGGCGTTGCAATACGCACGTTTAGCATTATCATCCCCTTTTCATCGGGGTAATTGGCCATTGAATAAGCCCGTAATACGTCTTCATCAACGGTAGACACTAAATCAAACAAACCGTACTTAACCCAGTCACCACGATACTCCTCTGGAATATCAAAATCGGCATAACGTACTTCATGAGCCGGTGCTTCAATTTGAATGTAGCCACCTGCTTTAAATAATACCTCTTCACCGTCGGGGATTTTTAATAACAGTTCTTTAATAAATGTCGCTTGGTTATTATTTGAAATAACCTCACATTGCCATTTTTTAACCCCAAAAATTTCTTCATCAACCTCAAGATCCATGTCGGTTCGCACTGTGACTTGGCAAGCCAATCGGCAACCATCTTTGGCTTCTTTTTTAGTAATATGATCAAGTTCAGTTGCTAAAATATCACCACCGCCGGATTTCACTTTCACGCGGCATTGGCCACAAGTACCACCACCACCGCAGGCCGATGGAATAAAAATATTCTGCCCAGATAATGCGCCCAATAGCTTGTCACCCGCAGGAGTTCGTACACTTTTGCTGGCATCACCATTAATGCTGATTGTAATATCATCAGTGTTCACTAACTTACTTTTGGCAGCTAAAATTACCACCACTAGCAAACTTACCACTATGGTAAACATGCCAATACCTATTGCCATTTCCATTAAATAACCCTTCTCTTTACTGCGTTATAACGTAATGCCCGCAAATGACATAAAGCCCAGAGCCATCAAGCCGGTGGTAATAAAGGTGATACCAATACCTTGTAACCCATCAGGAATAGCATGAAACTTCATTCGCTCACGCAATCCCGCTAATAACACAATCGCCATCGCCCAACCCACAGCTGAACCCGCCGCAAATACCACAGACTCAGTAAAGTTATAGTCACGGTTAGCCATAAAAATGACCCCTGCGAAAATGGCACAATTCACCGTTAATAACGGCAAAAAGATCCCCAATGACTGATATAACGTTGGAATATAACGGTCTAAAAACATTTCTAAAATTTGCACTAACGCAGCGATTACCCCAATAAAGGTAATCAACTGTAAATAGCTTAAATTCAGCTCAGGAAACCCAGCCCAAGCTAATGCGCCTGGAGCTAAGATATTGACGTAGATAATTTGGTTTAATGGCACTGCCAGCACCATGACCACAATCACTGCAACGCCTAAACCAAATGCAGTAGAAACCTTTTTCGACACGGCTAAAAAAGTGCACATACCCAAGAAAAATGACAGCGCCATATTGTCGATAAACGCCGCTTGGATAAATAAATTAAGATAGTGTTCCATGCTGTTTCCTTATCCGCGCTTACGCTGAATGATTTTAATGACCCAAATCATCACGCCAATTAAAAAGAACGCGCTGGGTGGTAAAGTGAACATCTCATTGGCAAGATACCAACCGCCATTTTCAATAGTGGTAAATATGCTGTGACCAAACAAACTGCCACGACCCAGAAGCTCACGAATAAACGCTACTCCCATTAAAATTAAGCCATAACCCAAGGCATTGCCCAAGGCATCAAATACGGCTAAGTGAGGAGGATGTTTCATGGCAAAGGCTTCTGCGCGGCCCATAATGATACAGTTAGTGATGATCAAACTGACAAACACCGACAGCTGTTTTGACAATTCATACGCCACATCTTGTAACACCATATCGACAATAATCACCAACGAGGCAATCACCGTCATTTGCGCAATAATCCGTACACTATTAGGAATAAAATTGCGGATACTGGAGATAATCAAGTTAGAAAATACCAACACAAAGGTCACAGCAAGTGTCATGACGAATGCGGTTTGCATCGAATTACTGACCGCTAAAGCCGAACAGACACCTAATACCTGCATTGCCACTGGATTATTAGCAAAAATAGGTGATGTCAGGATCTCGCGAGTTGAAGTGGTATTACTCATTTACTTACCCTCCGCAGCTAACGTGTGTAGATAGGTTTGGTATCCTTCTACGCCAAACCAAAACTCGACTAAGCGCTGAATGCCAACACCTGAACGAGTAGCACCACTTACGCCATCAATACCGTGAATGTCACCGTCTTTGGCG
Organism: Shewanella sp. SR43-4; assembly: GCF_014163845.1. Taxonomy (NCBI): domain Bacteria; kingdom Pseudomonadati; phylum Pseudomonadota; class Gammaproteobacteria; order Alteromonadales; family Shewanellaceae; genus Shewanella; species Shewanella sp. SR43-4. The sequence goes on from NZ_JACJEB010000005.1 coordinate 275,133, forward strand.
CCGCCTTTAATCACTTTAATGGCAATTTTACCTTTATCATCAAATAGCTTTTTACCTTGCCACAAAGCTAACCACTGTGGGTCGGTAATGAAATCTGCAATACCAGGGGTTTCACCATGTTCATAAAACACGATATTTTCGATAGTGTTTAAGTCGGGTTTTATCGCCATATAACCGTAAATAATCGACCATAAACCTTTGCCATAAATCGGCATAACAATGCTGGCAAGTTGACCATTAGTGTCATACACCTCAAAAATACGAATGTCAGTCGCCATGGTTTTAATTTTGGCGATATCCTTTTTCGGCTTGATAGACGTTTCTGGGTTAATCGATGCCATGCGCTCGTCAAAATCGAGTAAATTGGCTTTTTCAGTGACCTTGCCGGTCGCTAAGTTAACCATCTTAGGTTTCACTCGTTGAGCAAATAACTCACTAAAGTCACCTTGGCTAATGTCGATATCTGCTGCCTTTAACACAAACTGCTGCACTTCTTCACGCTTTTTAGCCAACTTACGCTCTTTTAAGATCTCAACGGTACCTGTGATCATAAATGAGCAAACTAGACTTAAAATGATAATAAAAACCATTGTTCCAGCGATGCTATCTTTCTTAATGGCCATGACGTTTTAGTCTCCGTTTAATATTGGCACGTGCGACTAAGTAGTCGAATAACGGTGCCCATAAATTAGTAAACAAAATAGCCAACATAATGCCCTCGGGCATTTTTGTATTCAGTAAGCGAATAATAATGGTCATAAAACCAATCATAAAACCATAAGCAAACTTGGCTTTACGGGTATATGATGCCGTTACTGGATCGGTGGCCATAAACATCATTCCCAATGCAAAACCACCAGTGACTAAGTGCCATGTCCACGGCATTGCCGCCATCGGATTTCGGCTAGAACCAAAGTAGTTAAACAGCACCACGGTAATGATCATTCCCAGCATCACACCAGCTACCACACGCCAATCAGCTACGCGAGTCAGTAATAAAATACCGCCACCAATTAAAATGGCTAAGGTGCTGGTTTCACCAACCGCGCCTGGGGTAAAGCCTAAAAAGGCATTCCACCAGCTAGTGTCGGTCAACACGCTAAACCAACTCACATCGATAAAGCTTAATTTTTTTGCCGCGGTAAGGGTTAATGTGGTGGCACCAGAAAAGCCATCAACGGCCACAAACTGACCTAACGCCACCACCTCTGTTGGATATGCAAAATAAATAAACGCATAGCCTGCTAACGCAGGGTTTAAAAAGTTATACCCCATGCCACCAAACATTTCTTTGGCCACGACCACCCCAAAACTAAGACCTAAAGCCACAATCCATAAAGGTGTCGATATCGGTAAAATGAGTGAGAACAGTAACGCAGTGATAAAGAAGCCTTCGTGCAGTTCTTGGCGGCGCACTTTGGCAAACACCACTTCCCACATCAAACTGACCACCAACGCCGTTAAGTAAAATGGCACATAAAAACTGGCACCATAGGCGAACAAACTGATCAAGCCTGCGCTTTCTGTGAGTGAGCCGAACAATAAATTGTAAAAGGCAAGTTGCCATACATCCGGCTGTGTTGCCCCGGCAATAATAGCCATTTGAGCTTGCAGACCAATGTTGTACATACCCACTAACATGGCAGGGAATAAACACATGCCCACAATGTGCATAGTACGTTTAACATCAATAGCATCACGAATATGTACATCACCTTTGGTGCTGCGGCCATTGGCGATCCACAACGATCGTAAATAGCTGCGCATCGAGTCGCCATGAGCGTAATAGCTGTCTTGTTTGCTGGGCTTTTTCTGTTGCTGACTCATTAACCTTCCCTCTCGATAATATCTAGGCAAGCACGAAGTTCTTTGCCAAAGTCATATTTTCCTGGGCACACAAAGGTACACAAGGCTAAATCTTCTTCGTCGAGTTCTAATGCGCCAAGCAATTGCGCTTCATCGGTATCTCGCACCACTAAATCGCGTACTAATAAGATGGGTAAAATATCTAATGGCATTACGCGGGCGAGTTGGCCATAGGCCATCATTGCGCGCGGAGATCCACCAGCATGGGTGGTAAAATCGAAGAGTTTTTTGGTATGACTAAAACCTGACATCATGATGCCGGTAAGGGAAAACTTACTGCTATCGTGGCGAACCCAAGGCAACAATTCTTGACGTTCATTTTCAGTCAATACACTGATTTGATTATGGAATCGGCCAAGATAATCATAAACGTCTACCGCGGTATGGCCAGACAACACTGAACCCGACACTATCCGTGATTGTTGTTGATTAATTTCATCTGTAACCCATTCACTGAGTTTGGCGCCCATTTGGGTGCGCACTAGTCGTGGTTTTAACACGTTAGGGCCAGCTAATGCCACGATGCGATCGGTATACAGCTCGCCAGTTAAAAACAGTTTGCCAAAGGCGATCACGTCTTGATAACCCACATGCCATACTTGGCGTTCAATACTGGCGGGTAACAAATAATGAATGTGGGTGCCGACTAATCCGGCCGGATGCACGCCGTTAAAGCGGTGCACACTCACTTTTGATAAGTCGTATTCGCTAGCTGCATCAGCTAATAATGAGGCACCATCGTCTTGGCATAAATACACTTGACCGCTTGTCAAAAACGTTAAGGCAAATAATCCAGCTTGAAAAGCCTGTGCTTGAGTGGCAATGATGACCCGTGGGTCTGGCGCCAGAGGATTAGTATCAACAGCGGTAACAAATATACCAGCAGGAGCGACATCTAATTGAGGTACGCGAGAAAAAGGACGTGTCCGCAACGCGGTCCATAAACCACTGCGAACTAAACCGTCTTTAACGGTTTGATTTGATAGCGCATGAATATCTACTGATCCAAGAATAATGGCAGGATCTTGCTTAGCATCGCAATCAATCACCACCGACTGCAGCACGCGACGGTCTCCGCGATTAATCGCGCAAACAACTCCGCTTGCAGGCGCGGTAAATAATACGCCGGGGGTTTTCTTGTCTTCAAACAGCACTTGGCCTTTGACGACCATATCGCCGACTTCAACCAACATCGTTGGTTTTAAACCCACATATTCCTCACCAATTAACGCAACTTGGGTCGTTTTAGGGGCGTCATCGATTTGCTGCAGCGGTTCTCCAGCAATCGGGATATCAAGTCCGCGCTTAATAGTTATTACTGGATTGGTAACACCAGCCATCACATTCACCATCTAAAAATATTCGATAGCTAATGTTATATGTTTGCAACTACTAATATAGTAACTAAGATCACACTCCGGGCGAGGACTGTAATTTTGAAACATAACTGAATAGCAAAAATGTGAACCCGGTCAATTTATCATTCAGGATAAAACAATTTATGTAATTTTAATGTCAAAATGGTTTGTACATTCAAACTTGGTCACGCGGCTTGGTGGCCACAATCCTAGGCACAAATACTCACCTTCAATCTATGGTCAATTAAGGTATTCCCCTTAACATATTCGCGCAAAACACCAGTAAAATGAAAGAGTATAGTGAATGCCGGATAACATTTAAGCCCAACAATAACCTTACATGAATCAGTTAGATTGCCGTATCAATCGGCCTTGTTCTAACAGGTACACGGCATCCATTTGCTCTAAAGCCGTTAAACGGTGGCTGATCATTAATAGCGTTTTGTGCTGAGCAAAATCGAGTAACACTTTAAGAATCTCACGCTCAGTTCGTTTATCAAGTCCTTCTGTCGGCTCATCTAGTAGTAACAAAGGTGCATCACGTAATAGTGCTCGAGCTACGCCAATTCTGCGCTGTTCGCCACCGGATAATTGCCGGCCGCCTTCACCTATCCAGCAATCTAATGGTGTATCACCTTGCAACAAGGTTTGCAGGCCCACTTTATCTAATACTTCAATAAAACGTTGATCATGGGCTTTTTTGGCTTCGCCTTGTAAGTACGGCAACGCCAAAGCTAAATTGTCACGTAAGGTACCGGAAAACAGATAAATACGTTGGCTTACAACAGTCATTGCTGCCCGTAAATTAATATCGCTATAGTCACTTATTGGTTGACCATCAAGCGTAATCGCTCCCTGCTGCGCCGCCCAATCACGGGTAATCAATCCCAATAAACTTGATTTACCACACCCTGTAGGACCCAAAATAGCAACTTTCTCACCGGCATGAATGCTCAAATCTAAGCCTTGCAACACCGGAGAATGACTATGATAACCAAAGTGAATATCAGTGATCTGCAAGGCCCCATGATAGGCTTGCAAATCACCATTAAGATTAAATACTACACTCGGTGTTTGCTCAGTAATTTCAGTCACCCTTCGCGCGGCAAGTACTGTGCTTGATAAATGTTGAAATGCACCCGCTATCGGCATCATCATTTCAAGGCTGGCCATAGTGGCAAATACCATAAGCGCCATCAAAGGTCCTGGAGGCGAGAGCTCACCCACACCTTGACCAGCAAAATACAACATAAGCACAACGGCAGTGCCATTGATTAATATCAATAACGCTTGGCTTAAGCCAGTGATATTGGCCATCGTCGTTTGCTGGCTAAATAAACTGTGCTGTGCTTGCTCAAGCTTAGCCAAATAGCGCTGATTTGCGCCAAATATACTTAGCTCAGCTTGCCCCTGAATAATATCAAGCAACTCTATTCGATATTGCCTTTGTGCCTGCATTAGTACTTGTCCTGGAGCCTTACCTAAATAATAAAATACCAGTGGTAAGATAAGCCAAGCGGCCAGTAATAAAGCACATAAACTTAAGGCTAAATGGCTATCAAACCATCCAAGAAATACCAACAAAGTGCCAATCATCATCAAGGACGCGGCCATTGGAGTGAGCAGGCGTAAATAGAGGTGATCTAAGGTATCAATATCCGCCACTAAACGATTGAGTAAATCTCCGCGGCGTAAACCTTGTAAGTTAGCCGCACTCAAAGGCAACAATTTATTCCATGCCCAAACACGCAATTGGGTCAACAATTTAAAGGTTGCTTCATGGGTGGCTAAGCGCTCACCATAACGGCTTGCCGTGCGGGCGATAGAGAAAAATCGCACCCCTCCGGCAGGAGTAAAAAAGTTAAACGTTTGCGCGGTTACTACCGTCAACCCCGCTACAGCACTGGCAGATAAAAACCAGCCAGATAATGACAATAAACCAATCCCTGTCAGTAAAGTGATAAATGTGAGTAACAGTCCGACTAACATCATCAACCACTGGCGGCGAAACAAAGCAACAAAAGGGCGTAATACTTGGATAATACTGCGCGGGGTGGCGTCAACGGGTTGCGACATTAGCACACCTCCTGTTGTTGATTAATCATTTGCGACAATAAGCCGTCAACCTGTTGTAAATCATTAACATGGCCTTGTTGCACAACGCATCCTTTCTCCATCACCAAAACACAATTCATACTGTGTAAATCGTCTAATTTATGGGTCACAGTTAATGCCGTTACCGACTGCATCGCGGTATTTAAGGCAGCCAGCACCGATTGCTCACTTTGAGTATCTAAACTGGCTGTGGGTTCATCTAATAAAAATAACTTTGCTGGTTGCGCTAACGCCCGAGCTAAAGCAAAACGCTGCGCTTGGCCTACCGATACGCCAGCACTTTGATCACTAATAACTAAATCGAGCCCTAATGGATGTTGGATAACAAACTCGCTGATATTGGCCTGTTCAAGCAACGCCATAATCTGTTCATCGTTCAATTGTGGGTTGGCCAAAGCAACGTTTTCTCTCACAGTGCCATGAAATAATTGCGGGTCTTGGCCTAACCAAGCCAGATGTTGACGCCATTGCGCCACATTAAGCTGTGATAACTCATGACCATTAATCAGTAATGAGCCTTGATAAGGTAAAAAGCCTAGTAAGGCATTAAGCAAACTGGTTTTACCTGCGCCACTGGGGCCAACTATCGCCCACTGCTCACCAGCTGGTAACGTAAAGGATATCGGCCCTGCTAAACGCTGGCCGTCTAGGCTAAACACTTCAACGCCAATAGCTTGAATACTGATACTGCTAGCAGAAAAAGCCATAGTTTCTGAGGTAGGTTCGACATTAGTAGGTGTACTGACTTGATAATCAAGCAACTCGACCAGCGCTTCAGCAGCACCTATGGCTTGAGCTTTGGCATGATAATGAGTGCCTAAATCACGCAGTGGTTGATAAAACTCTGGCGCTAAAATGAGCACAAACATACCGGTAAATAAACTAATGGGTACGCCATAATGACCAAAATCTAAATGGTCTAAATAACTAAAGCCAAAATACACCGCCAATACCGCAATCGACACCGCAGCAAAGAACTCTAAAACCGCTGAACTCAGAAAAGCCAAGCGTAATACCGACATCGTTCTGGCTCGAAAATCTTCCGAGGCGTGTTCAATATTAACTAACTCAGCCTCACCACGATTAAACAGCTTTAAGGTTTGCAGCCCTTTTAATCGATCCATAAAGTAGCCACTTAAACGCGACAACGCCTGCATATTTTTACGATTGGCATCAGCCGCACCCATGCCAACTAAAATCATAAACAGCGGAATTAATGGCGCGGTAGCCAACAAAATGATCCCCGCGGCCCAATTTAGCGGAAACACGCACACTAATATCAATAAAGGAATAAACCCGGCTAACATCATCTGCGGTAGATATTTAGCATAAAAGTCATGTAAATCTTCAACCTGTTCAAACACTAAGGTTGCCCAAGCACCAGCAGGTTTTCCTTTAATAAATACTGGCCCTAAAGCAACTAACTTATTAAGTACGGCTTGGCGTATGTCTTCACGTAAACGTTTACCGGCCTCAAAGCTTATCCGTTCACGTACTTGTGCTAACAATGCGCGTATCAATAACAAAGCGGTAAGCGCAAAGAACTCACGACTCAATGCAGCGGGAGCGACCATATCAATAATCACCCCCTGCAAAATTTGCGCAATAAATAAGGCTTGCCCCACTATTGCGATGCCATTTAGCACGCCACACAACACAGATAATTTGAGGAAAATACCACAAGAGGATTGCTGACTTTTGAGCCATTTGGCTAATGACTTTTCTAACGACTTGTCCATGAAACTCCGGTAGCGTTATCGATGACCACTTTAAGCACGCAGTATCGCAGTACTGGCGTTGAGTTAACACTTAAAGCAGTGTAAATGTTATCTGATTCACATTTTGCTAATAAAGGCTTATGTAAAGATTAAATTTAGCGACATTGTGGCTAAAACGTATTCCATTCAATAAAGTATATCGTTTAAAAAGAGTCCGATGGATTGCAAGTCAACATAACTATGCTCATCACAAGCATGAGCAATAACATGACACGGCTTACGAGCAAACAGAAGGACTAAATGGTGACGGTAAGTTACTGTGGGTAACCCCGTTTATTGAGCACGACTATTGATCACGACTCTGGCCATATTTTACTAATACGTGCCAAAGTAACTTTAGGTCTTGTCGCTTTTTTGAATGTGCTCCACGCTCACTCCACGAAGCTGGTTTTTTTTGCAATTGATAGGCCGCGCGACCAATAATTTCTGCATTAATTAACTCATCTTCAGCAATGCTTTGAGCCAAAATAGGCATAGCAGCACCACGGAAATCATCGGGTACTTGCGCAACATTGATTTGCCGCCCTTGATGCCAATACAATTCAATTTCGTATTCATGGCACAAAGCAATCAATGAATCACCAATAGCCGTCCCTTTAAAGGAGGGATCCGCCACTAGCATAGCAATATCTTGATCCAGCGATACAGTGCCGTGAATTTGAGCTTCAATATAATGGTCTAAATTCCCACTTGGCACCTTGTCAAAACGGTGGCTCATGTCATCAGTCAAATGCTGACTAAAATAGTCAATCAGCTTACTCGGCTTAAGTCCTGAAATCCCCAACGCATATTGACGCTCAAAACTTTCACTGAGTAATGCCGCTAGAATTGCGTCAAAGCACTTTATGGTGCCCTTTTCTTTAGGCAATCGATAAGAGTCCATGTAACTAAAAGTACATCGTGATAAGACTTGAGGATGAGTGACTAAATAGCAGCTGCCAAAGCGAGGTGCTGGGCCTAGCGGACATAAACCAAAATCTAACGCACCATATTTAGGTCGATGCTTAATGCCAGAATAACAGTGCCCAAATAATTGGTTTTCCCAATGGTCACGAGACCCACCTAACTCGGGTGATAAATGACCATTAGACACGTGGGTTTCAAACTGGCTTTTATACACGCCATCACGAAATAAACCATCAACTACAGTGAGACCTCGGTTATCTATTTGATCGGGATGAAAATGCAATGAGACTCGACTATGTTGCGCCAGCTCACGCATAGCTAGCTGGAGTGATAAGGTTGAAATATTAGACATTAACAGCACATTTTTGATCACGGCATGAGCATGATCTCGCAGCTCATATGCCATTTTCTCTATGTGGGTTTGAGCCGTTAATTTCATCAGTAAAAGACACCTTATGGTAAACCAGCTCAGCTAAGTCGCTGAATATATTTAATACAAAACGAGTGATGATTTTATTGTATGTAATAAGTCGACTTTTAGCACTGATCCAAGTGTGAAGATTAACACGATTTCATTAAATCGCTGTATTTCGACATCAAAATCGACGCGTTTTAACGATTAAATAGCCCATTATGAGTCGCTTTATGAGGGGATATATCGCTGGCCACGCAGGGATTTGATAGCACTTATAACGGTTTTCAGGTAAGCTTCACGGCCGCCGTTAATGGCTACCTTTTATTCAAAGCAACAATGCGTTGCCCAAAGAGATTTTTCTATGAGTTTTTCCTCACTTGGTCTGAATGCTGCTATTTTAAAAGCGGTTGAAAAACAAGGTTACGACACCCCCTCTCCAATTCAAGCACAAGCAATACCAGCAGTTTTAGCCGGCCAAGATGTTATGGCAGCAGCACAAACAGGGACAGGAAAAACAGCTGGTTTTACCCTGCCAATTTTAGAACTATTATCTAAAGGTGAACGCGCGCAACGTGGTCAAGTCCGTGCATTAGTGTTAACACCTACCCGCGAGCTTGCCGCACAAGTACAAGAAAGCGTCGCAACTTACGGCATCAACTTACCGCTCAAATCGGCGGTAGTATTTGGTGGTGTGTCTATCGTGCCACAATTAGCTGCGCTCAGAAACGGAGTTGACATTTTAGTGGCAACGCCAGGTCGTTTACTCGACTTATGCCAGCAAAAAGCCATTAGCTTCAGCAAATTAGAAATTTTGGTGTTAGACGAAGCAGACCGCATGCTCGACATGGGCTTTATTCGCGATATCAAAAAGGTATTGGCACTATTACCTGCCAAACGCCAAAACTTAATGTTTTCAGCTACATTTTCGAATGAAATTCGTGAGTTGGCGAAAGGTCTAGTTAACAATCCAGTCGAAATTTCAGTCACGCCGCGTAATGCCACGGCAAACACTGTGACTCAATGTGTGTATCCAGTAGATAAAACGCGTAAATCACTGGCACTAATTGAACTGATTAAAACCAATGATTGGAAACAAGTGTTAGTGTTTTCTCGTACCAAACATGGTGCTAACCGTTTAGCCAAAAGCCTGGACGCTGCGGGCATTAAAGCCGCTGCCATACATGGTAATAAAAGCCAAACAGCACGCACTAAAGCCTTGGCTGATTTTAAAGCCGGCGCGGTGCAAGTGATGGTCGCGACCGATATTGCTGCCCGTGGTATAGATATCGATCAACTGCCATTTGTGGTTAACTTTGACTTACCGAACGTACCTGAAGATTATGTGCATCGTATTGGCCGTACTGGCCGTGCAGGTTCAACAGGTCAAGCAGTATCATTAGTCGGCCTTGAAGAAGTTAAGCTACTGCATGATATCGAACGATTAATTAATCGTGTCATTGAGCGTAAGCAACTTGCTGGTTTTGAAGCGCCGTTTACTATCCCAGAAGCAGGTAGCAGATCTGGCGGCAGTGGAGCCAAAAAGCCCAACCCGAACCGCAGTAAGCATGCTCAACAACATGCCAATGACGGCACTCAAGCTGAAAAACCTGCACGTAACCACGATTCTCGCCAGCAATCTCGTGGACAAGATAAGCCTGTAGATCCTAAAGCTGCAGCAAGAGCCAATGGTAATAAGCCACCACAGCGTAATCGTCCACCACGTCGCAGTGGTACTGCACCAGTCACATCTGCAAGCAGTAATCCTTATGCCAACGCTAAAGTAAAAAGCTAATTCGTTAACCGCTAACTTGCGATAAACATAAAAAAACCGGTGAACATTGTTCACCGGTTTTTTATTATTCATTGATAACCCAATTGAATCTCACGGATAGCAATTACACAAAATTGGGTTATCAGTTGTACGTTTTAAGCGATTCGTTTTAAGTGCAGCCGTTACATAAACCAAGCTCGGTAGCTACGGCCTTTTAACTTACCTTTACTGATAATGTTTAATGCTTGCTTAGACACATTACTTTTTACAGCAAAGTACGCACGAATGTCAGTCACTTTAATTTTACCGATATCGTTAAAATCTAACCCATTACCACCGGTTAATGCACCAACAATGTCACCTGGACGAATTTTTTGCTTTTTACCGGCTTCAATTTGAATTGTAACCATTTCAGCAGCAAGCGGTTGCTTGTTTAACGCACTCATTGGCGGTAAAGGCTCGCTGACCACGTCTTTATTCATGGCTTCTTCAATCATCGCCATTTTGTAACCATCTTCTTCACCAAAGAAAGTATAAGCGCTGCCCGAACTGCCTGCACGGCCAGTACGACCAATACGGTGAATATGCACTTCGGTATCGTAGGCAATATGATAATTAAATACCGCATCTAATTCATCAATGTCCAAACCACGTGCCGCGACGTCAGTGGCCACTAAAATGCGCGCACTACGATTAGCAAATTGGAGTAACATTTGATCACGATCCCGTTGCTCTAAGTCGCCATGCAATGCTAATACACTAAAGCCAAACTCATGCAATGAGTCAGCCACTTGTTGGGTTTCACGCTTGGTATTACAAAACACCACAGAGCTTTCTGGCTGCTTATCCAGTAACAATAAACGCAATGCTTCAAGACGACCTTGGCTATCTTCAATACGGTAGAAATGCTGATCAATCGTTAAGTTGTCGTGCTTAGCCTCAACTTTAACCATTACTGGGTTATACATAATTTGATCGGCAATCGACTTAATTTGATCAGGGAAAGTCGCGCTAAACAATAACGTTTGACGCTCACGCGGCGCGGCAGCAATAATTTGATCAATATGCTGTTGAAAACCCATTTCTAGCATGCGATCCGCTTCATCTAAAATCAGCGTATCCATGTTGCTTAAATCTAAACGGTTACGATCTAAATGATCGACAATCCGCCCCGGCGTGCCGACAATAATATGCGCGCCATGTTCTAGTGAACCCACTTGCGGCCCCATTGGAACACCACCACAAAGCGTAAGCACTTTTACGTTATGAATACCACGAGCTAAGGTACGGATTTCTTTAGCGACTTGATCGGCTAATTCGCGTGTTGGACACAACACCATAGTTTGGATACGAAAGCGTTTTACATCCAACTTATTCAAAAGCCCTAAACCAAAAGCGGCAGTTTTACCCGAGCCAGTCATCGCTTGACCAATAACATCTTCACCAGCCAAAATCGGCGGTAAGCTCTCGGCTTGGATCTGAGTCATCGATTCAAAACCCATAGTTTGGAGGTTTTCAAGCAATTCAGGTTTTAAATTAAGTGATGCGAAAGCCGGGTTAACGACTTGTTCTGTAGACTGACTCAAGGCAAATATCCTCTGATATCGAAAGGTAAAAAGCAGACAAAAGCTGCAAAAAAATATACCAATACCATTACATAAATGAGCCATTATCATGCAAAAAATCCGTTAATAGCGAAACAAAATGAACCTATACAATGATGTATATGAAAAAATGCTTACTGCTATTTTTGAACGATTTATCTTGCCAGAAGGAACAGATAATAAATAAGATTGGTGTTAGCACAGGTATTAAAACAAACCCGAGCCAGATGTCAGCTATTGTAGCAATTTTATTGCTAGTTCGCAGACAAATATTTACCGAGAGCTCTACTTATGGTGCACCTAAGACTACACAATTTGGCCAAAATGACCTTGCTGATAATCGCGAACAGCTTGCTCTATCTCAGCTCGGGTATTCATTACGAACGGGCCCATCTGGACAATTTTTTCATTAATAGGCTTGCCCGCTAATATTAACAGCCCAGCACCGGTCGCCTCAGTTTGAAAACAGCACACTTCTTGTGCGTCCAACACTAACAATTGCCCTGCTCCTGCGGTTTCACGTAGACCTTGTGAATCAATATAGTTAAGTTCACCTGCATACACATAAACGCATACGGTTTGGTGCTCAGCAAGGCTCAAGGTGCCATGACCATATGCAGTTAAGGCTAAATCGGCAATGGCCCCTTGACCAGCTAACCCCTGAATAGCTGACGTAATCTTATGTGGTTGATTAATAAATCCCCAACTCCCCGCCAAGGCAACAAGTGATGCACCGTGTTCGTTATCTAAACGTGGGTTAGCCTGTTGGCTGGTGTCTTGGTAAATCGGCGGGCGCATTTTGTGTTTTGCTGGCATATTGATCCAAATTTGGAACCCATGCAGCCCTTCTTTGGCATCGGCTAATGGCATTTCAGAATGCACCACGCCACTGCCAGTACTCATCCACTGTACGTCACCAGCACGAATAGGTTTAACATTGCCCATTTGATCACGATGTTCAAAGCCACCTTTACGAATATAAGTAAAGGTTTCTACACCTCTATGTGGATGCGGCGGAAAACCACCAATAAAATCTTGTTGATCATCAGACTTAATCTCATCGATCATTAAATATGGATCGAAACGAAGCTTATCAAAGTCAGCAACACGATTGATGTTCACACCATCACCGTCCATTGCGGGCAAGGCGTTAATACGCTGTAATACTTTCATGAAAACCTCGGCGACTAAAAAATAATCTTCCAATCATAGCAGCCATCTAACTGAATAAATATTGCATAATAGTGTCGTTTCCTTTCGAAAAAATCGACCAATAAAAGGACTTATGTCTTTTGCTCAAACACATTAATGAACTTTACGCCCTATTAACAATCAAAAAAACTGATAATACTGCGATAAAGTGATTGATATAAATGGAAGTAATAACGGTTGGCAGGGAGCCACAACACTCTCTATCTTCAACACACGCGCATAAAATATATTGGCTTAAGCCTGTGCTAACGGCATTAATCATCCATGTTTTATTGATTTATATGCTGATTGCGTTTTGGTATCAAGACACAACGCAGCGAACGTCTACTTTAATGGTTAAACCTTCAACAACCGCAATAAAAAGCTATCTCATGACTTCAACGCAATCCCAATCAATGATCCACGCAAATTTACCACCAAAGCTTAATGAGCAAAGAGATATCGAATACGTAAATCGTAACCCATCCATTATCGATGTTAGCCAATCGACGTCCATAACAACAGATACGCAAGCCTCATTAGATGAAGACGCAGTCATAGATGAAGTGGTGCCATCAAACAACAAACGCAACACTATACAATCGATTTCGAGTGCAAAAATACCTAATGCTTTGCCAAGTCAAATAAAACCAGAGACTACCACTAACCTAAACAAGTCCGTGCCTTCATTAACATCAATACAGCAAGCATCAAGCCAGTATATTCAACGAGATAACATTAATGAACTAGAGCTACTCATCAGTTCACAGACCGCATTACCCAAAAAAAACGTTGGCACCATGAGCGAAATGGATCCTCAATTAGATTTCATTGAGTTAACCCCCAAAGTCGATACAAGCCAGCCCAACACCTTAAATCACCGATTAGACCCTAATAGAATTGTAAAACAAGGAGATTATTGCTACCGAGTAGTCGATCTCGCTACCCAGGTTAACCCCCATGGTTGGGGATTAGGTTTCGCAGAATATTGTGGCGAAGATGAATCTAAAAAGCAGCTAACAGAAGCGATTAACAACAGGATAAGCAAAGTAAAATAATCTCAGCCTTAGCTAAGTCATCAGATCCAAATCGATGATAGTACAATCTAATTAAATTGATTTACCAACTCAGTTTGACGGTTTCCCTGACCGCTAATTTCTAGACTATGTATTGCTGCATGATGACAATTCTGTTCGAATTGATTAATGCCATCTTGTAATATCATAGCATTAGTATAAATTTGATTAACAACAGCAGCTTGCTCTTCTGCAGCAACTGAAATTTGCTCGCCATTACTTTCGATAATTCCCATCACTTCGCTCACCGAAATCAGGCTTTGCTCGAGCATTTTACTGGAATCGATACTCCTATTGGTCAAGATATCACTTCGTTCCATTTGCGCAACCGCCTTTGCGGTTGTCTGACTCAGTGTATTGATAATAGCGTGTATTTCATGAGCAGAAGTTGCCGAGCGACTGGCCAAGTTACGTACTTCGTCTGCGACCACCGCAAATCCTCTGCCCGACTCTCCAGCTCTCGCAGCTTCAATAGCAGCATTGAGTGAAAGTAAGTTTGTTTGCTGCGCAATACTCTCGATCACATCGACCACTTGGTTTACGTTTTGACATTGCTGATCCAATGAAGAAATAGCAAGACGAGACTCCTCCAATAAGTTATTAATTTCCGTAGTCGCGATTTGGCTGCTAGCTAATGCCGCCTTAGTTGACTGTATTTGGTTAACTAAGTGATGAATTTCTGTTGTTGAATTTGTGGTATTTTTAGCGATATCGGTAACCGAAGAGCTCATTTGGCCGATGGCTGTGACAACTTGTTCCAGGTTTTGCGACTGCGTCACCAACTGGTTTTGATTTGCTTGATTTTGTTGTTGATGCTCTTCTAAACCTTGCTGCAACTCCTCGCCACTGTCTTTTATACGTCCAACCACCGCCAGCGTTTCAGCTTTTTGCATCCGTAGACTTAACTCGATGTGGGAAAGCTCATCGGTATAACCAGTGTAAACAAATTGATTTAGCGGATTATCGTGTATTTTTTCACTCAACATCAGGATTTGGCTAAAACGCTGCTTAAGAACATAAAGCGGCCGACAAAAACAGATAATGGCCACAATAAATGCGAGTACCGTGAAAAAACCATTGGAGTAAGGTAAGGACATCAATAACCCTACTGATAACAACCAAGCCAATAAGAGTTTGGTAATAATACTGGCGCCAAACTTTGGCTTGGCGGCTTTTCCAGCATTAATGGCATCGTAACAGGCTTGGGCGCGTTCAGTCAGCTCTGCTTCAGGCTGAGTTCTTACCGACTGGTACTCGCAAATAATTCCATTACGTTTAATCGGGGTGACATAAGCATTAACCCAATAATATTGACCGTTTTTGCAGCGATTCTTCACCAATCCCATCCAGCTTTTTCCCTGCTTAATAGTGTCCCATAGGTCACTAAATGCAGCTTTAGGCATATCAGGATGACGAACTGTACAGTGGGGATGATTGATAAGTTCATCTTCTTTATAACCACTGACAGTCATAAAGTCATCGTTAACATGAGTAATAATACTGTCTAAATCGGTTGTCGAAAGAATCATATAATCCGACGGATAAGTGACTTCTTCATCGATGATATCTTTTATGGTCATGTTGATATATTAAACGTCATTAAGTAAATAAGTGAGCCGATTATTAAACAATCAGTATTACTTGTATGTGATGACTCACGACTTTAATCAGTAAATAATTAACATCTTTAAAATATATGCGATAAGTCACATTGATAACAACCAAAATCAATGTGGTATCAAAGTTTACGTTGCGAAGTATTGATTAATCATATAAATGATTATAGCGCTATAGGTAGATTTTTGAGGCCAGTCGCTACCATAAGACAATCAATAGTGACGAAATAACAGCTATTATGCCAATGAGTAGAATCACTCTTGATGATTTGATATCAAAGAAACAAGCAATATTAAAATACTGTGACACGCTTATTACCAACAGTGCCCAAAATAATACGCCTTGACACCTTATAGCACCAAGCGGAAACCGAGGTATAGGAGTAACCACTATTCAGACTCACTACAATGCAAACAATTAACTTGATAATATGATGAGCAAGATAATGACTATTATCATTATTTATTCGGTTTTAATTTTACTTAAAATAATTAAAACCTAAAGATGCCATAGGATAAAGTGATTTAATATTACGTCTATATTTAGCAAAGATAATAGTGGCTATGGTGACAGCAATAGTGACCCCCAAAGGATGCTTTTGGGTTTGTTTTTTAACAGAGTAAAGTAATAAATTGATCGATAATTCACTCTGTCTAGCTGATACGTTACCTTGCATACGCTTTAGCTTAATCGAGTGATTGAGATGCTTTAGAGATGACATCCATACCCTCCTTTAATTGCGAGATAGTGTCTTTAAAGCCAAAAAACTGCATTAGGTATTTTTGCCAGTAAACTAGACCGACTAAAACCATACTCATTGTGAATAAAAATAGTCCTACTCCGATAAGCATGTTGTGAGTAATGCTATATGAAACAATTCCTACACTGACACATATACTGAAAATAAAAAGTACCAATAAAGGAATAAACAAAAGTTGGCAAACAAGAAATTTTTTCGCCACAACAACATTTCTAGAGACTTCCATAAAGAAAAGTTGGACAGTAGATTCTGACCACTGCCCAATATCTTGCGCGACTTTTGATACCTTATTAAAAATATCAGTTATTTCGTCAACATTAGCATTAACCTCATCGGAATTAGATAACGGATCGGTTTGCGTACCGTCAGAGATCTTATTGTTACTCGACACTGTCTTGGTGTTTTCCATAATAAAATCTCTCCGGTTACCTTTTTACTTTGTAATTTTCGAAATTGCCCAACCAGCTAAAAATGCACACCCAACGCTGAGTAAAGGATGTTCCTTTATCATGTTTCCAGCTTGATGGGTTGCAGACTTAACTTTTGCAGAGCCTTCATTGAGAGATTCTTTGGCGTGATCTTTTAAAGAACTAACGGCTTCTGATGTTGCCTCTTCAGCCAAATGATAAGCATCTTTGACTTTTTCTTGAGAGTCTTGATTTTTTTCTTTTGTTGTAGCCATTTTAATCTCCTTAAATAATCTTTCGAGTTCTATTATTACGAATAAATAGCAATAATAAATGATTACATCCAAACATTACTATCTAACATAAAATAGGTAAATCAATACAATATCAATTTAAAAACGATAAAGTATCGATTGTTATTAGTTATGATGCGAATGACATGCCACAATCATAATATTAACCATAAAAGTTATATATGAATGATATAAATAGCTTTTTATTACAACCACATTAAATTTAAATACCTAAATACATTTAACTTTGTATTTTTTACAGGTAATTATATTAAATCATGTAAAAATTACTCAAAAAACCATGATTAGAATCAACTTTTATTATAAAAACATTTATTCGCTAGATGATTAAACATGCTGAAATATTCTTTGATAATAAAATATGTATGAGTAGTATTAGAGACGAACTCTATCCTTCATTACCCCTATAATATATCCTCACGGTTTGGGCATTTCATCAATCTAATATACAAAAAAGAAAGCAGTAAAGAATCAACTCAACAATGGTTATGCATAAATGCCATAGTGTCGATATACCAGCACTGTTAGCGTTTATATGGGTCACACAATTGATGTGTGCTAGATAACGGTAAATCAATCAAAACACGGTATAATCACGGTGAATTAATGATAAGAGGAAGATAACGTGCTGACAAAAATTCTAGTCACACTATTAGTGATTATTGGCGCTATTGTGTACTTACGTCGCGGTCGAGGTAATAAAGTCAGTCGCAGCGCTGCAATGGCTGAAGCAGAAAAATATCCCTTTTTTAGTCGGGCAATTATTTACGCAATGATTGCTATGTCGATGTTAGCAACTGCAGGTTATTGGGGCTGGAGTTTGTATGACGACAACACTGTGGTTGATGTAACAATTTCATCCCCCATAGAAGCGATGACAGCAAGTTACAAAGTCCATAAAAAAGATATTGAAGCAAAGAAGATTACCACTATTGACGGGATTCAAATCCGTTTATCGAATCAAGAAAGATTAACCATCAAAGCGACCAAGGGGCAATAATACCTCAAGCTTCAATGCTCATGCTTTGACTTAATCATGCCAAACATACTGCCATCTCTATGATCTTTTATCCTAGTTCTGCCGATTTCAATCATCAAGGCGATTTATTCGCC
This sequence comes from Shewanella sp. SR43-4, assembly GCF_014163845.1. Lineage (NCBI taxonomy): Bacteria > Pseudomonadati > Pseudomonadota > Gammaproteobacteria > Alteromonadales > Shewanellaceae > Shewanella > Shewanella sp. SR43-4. The sequence goes on from NZ_JACJEB010000005.1 coordinate 293,424, forward strand.
AGCAACATGGCTTAGCCCCACCATAATATTGTGCTGCGCCTCTGTCCCATGGTGCAGATCATTACGATAAAACAATCATCAGCACTATAGGTAAACCCTCAGAACAATGGTATTGAGGCTAGACAAGATCAATGTCGTACCTTTGGCCGAAAAACAACAGCCAGCAGCGGCCTCAGGATAAAATTAACGACTCCATCTTCATCGACACAATCCACAATACCATGATGAGTAACATTGATATCTCAGGGCAGAGACTGGCTTGAGCTTAACATTAGGTTTACCGATCTCATCAACAATCTAGTTGCAGAATGAAAAAATTGTTTTCATCGCTTCACATGCTAAAGACCCGTTTGCTAAACACTTGATATAATCCTGGTAAGTTATTTTTATTTATCGTGCTGCTAATTACCACTTTTCTACTATCCTAGGTCTATAGAATATAATTTTTATTCAATAGCATTATTTAAGCAAAAAATACTTTCTCTAAGTGCATCAAATCCTTGTATTATTAATGTTGAAATGCTTTAACATCAGGTGGTAGTTAGATGTCTAATACGTATAAACAAATGCGTTGCTTTATTATATTCCTGTCATCTGCTTGTTTTAGCCTTGCTGCCTATTCTGAAGATACATTAAGTGTATTGGCATGGCCTGGGTATGCAGATCCAGATTTAGTTAACATTTTTGAACAGCGTTATCAGGTTAAGGTTAATGTCACCTTAGTTGAATCTGATGACACTATGTGGAATCGGTTAAATGCAGGTATTGGGGATAAATTTGATGTATTTGCTGTCAATACTGCCCAATTACAACGTTATATTGATAAGGGTATTAGCGTCCCCTTAACATTATCTAATATCCCCAATAGTCAAAATCAATTGCCACGTTTTAGCGACCTTTCTTCAATACCGGGTCTGATCCGAAACGGCAAAGTATATGCCATTCCCTACACCTATTCAGAAATGGGCCTTATTTATGATCGAAATGAGTTTAGTCAGCCTCCTGATTCTTTTTCGATAATGTGGGATAAACGTTATCAAGGCCGAGTATTGATGTATGCGGGCAGTGAGCACAACTTTTCGTTTGCTGCGTTATCGCTTGGTTTAAAAAATCCTTTTCAAATTCCAAATTCAGAGTTTGGCCTGGTGACCCAGCAAGTTATTGCTTTGCGTAGAAATATTTTGACTTACTATGAAAAACCGGAAGAAGCGACGCTGCTATTTAACGAAAACCATATTGCATTAATGTTCGCCAATTATGGTTCTCAACAAGTTAAAATGCTCAAAGAAACTCAAGCTAATATTGGCTATGTTATCCCCAAGGAAGGCGCTTTAGCTTGGTTAGACTGTTGGTCTGTTACTCGAGATGCTAAAAATAAAACGTTAGCGGAGAATTGGATTAACTTCCTATTAGAACAAAAGGTGAGTCATGCTCTATCAGAAAGACAAGGCTTAGCAAATACGCTTGAAGAACCTGAAGGGTTAACAGCATCGGATAAACTCATCTGGTTGGAGCGGGTCGAAAATATGGATAAACGTAAATTGCTATGGGATAGAATTATCTCTGGCGAAGTGCCGGAAGAATTTTAATGGCTGCAGTGTCATCAAATAATCAGCCTGTTAAATTTGGCATTGCGATTAAACTTACCATCTTGCTGTCCCTGTTTGGGATTTTAGCCAGTGCTTCTACAGGCTATTTCACCTTTAATGCCACCCGCGATATCTTATCGGATAAAGCGACGCAAGGAATGATTGATGCCACAAAACTTCTCGGCCGACGTTTTTATTCGATGGCTAATGAGGCGGCTAACCAAACCAGAGTTCTAGCAAATACTAAGTTAGTAGACGATTCATTTGGTCATGATAATGCCTCAGTTATTGCTCGAGAATCTTTGTCAGATAATTTCAAAAGTTTATTGTCGGTTTACCCTGAATATTTTCAAGTTAGATTAATTGGCGCGCAAGAGTATGGGCGCGAGATGGTTAGGGTTGATCGGGATGATGGCCAATTAGTTGTGATCCCTCAACCCCATCTACAAGAAAAACAACATTATCCTTATGTCTATAAAACCTTAAAACTGAATAAAGGCGAAGTGTTCTTTTCTAAAATTTTCATTAATCATGAACGGGGGGCTCATGCTGGATTAGGCCAACCGACATTGCAGGTGGCATCGCCTGTTATTGATGATAAAGGCAAAGCCATTGGGGTGATTGTCATTAATGTCGACTTGAATTTGATGTTTAGCATATTGAAGTCAGATATGTCTGAAGAGTATCAACTGTATTTGACTAATGAGACAGGTGATTTTCTTATTCATCCAAATAGACTAGAAACCTTTGGTTTTGATCGTGGACGACAATTTTTAGTACAAGATACCTTTGAGGCGGTTGATCAAATTATTAATTCTGGCGTACAAGCCGTCACGATTCGCCAAACGCTAGGTTTTGATAATATTGAAAGTATCGGTGGATTTACCAGTATTCCTTTTAGTCAATCTACCGGTAATCGCTTTGTGATTATCGGGTTAACTGTGCCGATTGATTTTGCTTTATCTGAAACGAACATTTTGACTGAAACAGGCCTGCGAGTTGTTCTGGGATTGAGTTTTCTCGGTATTCTTATTTCGCTCATAGTGGCAAGAATATTTGTGCGCCCCTTGAAGAACTTGGTCGCGGTTGTGCGTCGGTTTAGTGAGACAAATCAGGTGACTCGACTCTCAAATTATAAGCAAGATGAACTAGGGCTGCTGGCAAATAGTATCGTCAGTATGCAAGAAGGTATTTTGACTCATTTAACGAGTCTTAATGACCAAAATACTCAACTCAATCACGAGATTCACGAGCGAGAAAAAATTGAAGCTTATGATAAATTCCATACACATACTCTAGAGTTATTGGCCCAGAATAAAAATTTAGATGATATTCTTGAATCGATCGTATTAGGGATCGAGGGGCTAAAAGAAAAATTTATTTGCAGCATTCTGTTGATTGATAAAAGCGGTAAAAAATTTATTAAAGTGATCGCCCCTAACTTACCTGACTTTTATAATGAAGCGCTTGAAGGGGTTGAAATTGGCATAGGTGTTGGCTCTTGTGGCACTGCGGCGTTCACTAAAGAACTGGTCATTGTTGAAGACATTCAGACACATCCTTTTTGGAGTAATTATAAAGCACTGGCAACACAGGCAAACTTAGCTTCATGCTGGTCTCAGCCTATTATCTCTTCAACAGGCTTAACATTAGGTACTTTTGCAATGTATTGCCGTGAAGTGGCGACACCTTCTGCAGATGATATCGAACTCATTAAGAGAACGGCTCGCTTAACCAGTGTGTCAATTGAACGAAAGTATGCAGAAGATGAAGTTAATAATCTGGCTTTTTTTGACTCACTGACCCTGCTTCCGAATAGGCGCTTATTACTCGACCGTTTAAATCAGGAGCTCGCTGCAAGAGTTCACAGTAAAAAGCAAGCCGCTCTTTTATTTATTGATTTAGACAAATTCAAGGCGCTCAATGACTCATTAGGCCATGATATGGGTGACCTATTATTACAACAGGTTGCAAGTCGCATCAAAGCTTGTGTAAGAGAGAGTGATACCGTGTCTCGTTTAGGTGGCGATGAGTTCGTGGTCATGCTTAAAGGGCTCAGTGAACAAGCGATTGTCGCGGTGTCAGAAGCGGAAGTTGTCGGCAAAACAATTCTCCACTCATTGTCTGAAACCTATCAACTTGCGTCTCATCAATATCTTATAACCCCTAGTATAGGTGTTACATTATTAAGTGCAGACCATCAAAATGCTGATGAAGTATTTAAGCAAGCTGATATTGCTATGTATCAGTCTAAAAAATCAGGTGGCTGTGCACTATTTTTCTATGACCCCGACATGCAAGCCCATCTTATTTCGCGTATTCGTATTGAAACCGAATTACGCGAAGCCATTAGCAAGGGAAAACAATTTGAACTTTATTATCAGCCTCAGATTAACTCATTAGGTATTGTAACGGGAGCTGAAGCGCTAATTCGTTGGAATACTGCGGATCGAGGTATTGTTTCACCTTTAGAGTTTATTGCTATTGCGGAAGAATCAGGTTTGATTTTACCCTTGGGAGATTGGGTTTTAGAAACAGCCTGTCAGCAGCTTGCAACTTGGGCATTAGAACCGAAATCAGCTCATTTGACCTTGGCCGTGAATATTAGTGCAAGACAAATGGGCATTCCAGCATTTGTTGAGAATGTATTAACTATCGTGAGTCAGGCGAATATTAACCCAGAGAAACTTAAGCTAGAGCTTACAGAAAGTATTTTATTGGAAAATATGGAAGATACAATTACAAAAATGACCGCTCTTAAGGCACGGGGGATCAAATTTTCTATCGACGATTTTGGTACCGGATATTCGTCCTTGCAATACCTGAAACGCTTACCCTTGGACCAGCTTAAAATTGACCAATCATTTATTCAAGATATTGAAAATGACCCCAATGACAGGGCAATTGTGCGGACCATTATTGCCATGGCAAATAGTTTAAATCTAGAGGTGATCGCTGAAGGCGTTGAAACAGAAAAACAGAAAGAACTACTCACTAACAAAGGTTGTTTAAACTACCAAGGATATTTATTTAGTAAACCCTTGCCGTTAAAAATGTTTAACCAGTATCTGACAAAGCATTAAGTCTATTCTACAAAACCATGGGGCCAGAATCTTATAGCGTGGCTCCCATTATTGCCATTGCAACGGTTCATTTGCTTGATTGACAGCAAGCAGTTCTGCTTTGCTGAAATAACCTTGTTGGCGAAAACTAGGCTATTGCTTTGAAGAAACCATCTTTTAAATCGATAAACAGTGATAACAATCTATCGCCATCGACATGAATACAAGCAGTGTTAGTCAATAATGATTCTGCCTTACTCTATTAATAGGGTGCTCAATATTTATATTCCTCAAAGTGACAATCCCCACTCAACAAGTGTGTACACATCCTTGCTATTTCGTTGTTCGAAACCATAAAGCTCAACAGCAACGTTTTTGCTAATCAATCATAAAGCCCGCTGGGCTCATATCATTTCAGCTTAAAGCAACTCCTTTGACCTTCTGAAAATTTAAGCGAGGTTTAAGTTTGGGTTCAGTAACCTACTCCTAGACCACAATTAGGAGAGTCACATTATGTCATCAAATACACTGCAAACCATTAAAGTCTGGGATGTGTTGATCCGCGTATTCCATTGGTCACTCGTTGGCTTTTTTACCTTAGCGTACCTCACAGAGGGCGAAGATGAATGGATGACGATCCACAGCTACGCAGGTTACAGCATTTTAATCCTGCTGGTGTTTCGCTTGTTATGGGGTGTAATTGGAACTCATCATGCGCGCTTCAGTAACTTTGTCACTCGGCCTAAAAACGCCTTAATTTATGTCAAGGCACTTGCCACTGGTAAAGCCAAAGATTATGTCGGCCATAACCCTGCTGGAGCCTTGATGATCATCACCTTGATAATCAGTATCGCCATCACCGGATTTTCAGGAATGGCCCTATACGCCACCGATGGGTATGGGCCATTAGCCACCAGCTTTTTTGCCACTTGGCCAGAAGGCGCAATAAAAGAAGTCCATGAGTTTCTTGCCAACTTTACCGTGTTCTTAGTGGTTATCCATGTCGGCGGCGTGTTAGTCAGCAGCTTGCTCCACAAAGAAAACTTAATCAGAGCCATGATTACCGGCAAAAAACACCGTCCACTAGAAAAGTAATACTGATTTAATCAACCTATTTTGAGATAGAAAGCACTCATAAAGTGAGCTTTCATCGTCAACCTGACATTTTTAACCCAAAAGGAATGCCCTATGAACACAATGACTCAAACCACCATTAGCCAAAAGCTGAATCTGGTTAAGATATCGGCCTTAATGCTGAGCAATATAAGTTTAACCCTTGCTTGCCTTGCTATCACAAGCATAAGTTTCACCAGCTTTGGTGTAAATGCCGCTAACAGTAAAGTGGATAGCCTCCCCTTAAGTGCCGAGCGCATTGGCAGACAACTGCAAAACTATCAATCCCTAGGCGCAGGGCCATTCTCTGCGGCAGCGGGACAAACATTATGGATGAAGGAAATGGATGGTCGTAGCTGCACTAGCTGCCACACGGCTAAAGTCAGTGAAATGGGCATGCACCAAAATACCCGTAAGATGATTGATCCTATGGCGCCATCTATCACACAAGCTCGTCTAACAGACACAGCCAAAATAGAAAAATGGTTTACTCGTAACTGTAATTGGACCTTCAAACGCGACTGTACAGCACAAGAAAAAGGCGATGCTTTACTCTGGTTAAGCCAGCAATAACAAAGATTAACCAGTGATAAACAATCATTATTTTTATTAAAGACAACTGCGAACAAAGGAACATCTCATGACAAAGCAAACGCATCTGATAAGCTGGATTGCAGGTTCATCGATTACGGCAGCCGCACTAGCCATTGGTATTATCGGTATCAGCCTGACTCTAACAGGCACAGGATATGCCGACGATGACCATAACCGAGGGCGGGGAATTCCACAGAATGTGGAATATAGCGCCGAATGTGGCAGTTGCCACATGGCCTACCCTGCCAATTTATTACCTGCAGAAAAATGGCGCGCCATCACAGCTAATCTTGAGGATCATTTTGGTGATAACGCCAGCCTAGACCCTCAAGCAACGGCTAGAATTGAGGAGTATCTGCTTCTACATGCAGCTAAAAATGGTAAAGTGCTAAAAAACAGTAAGCCATTAATAGCAGGCATGGGGCCGCAAAAAATCACCGAGCAGGCATTTTTTATTCGTAAACACGATAAGATCCCTAAACGCATGGCACAAGATAACCCTAAAGTCGGCTCATTCAGTCAATGCAGTAATTGCCACAACCTCGCAGAGAAGGGCGTATTCAATGAAGATACCGTTAATATTCCTGGTTTTGGCCGTTGGGATGATTAGCAGCTCAAGCTGTGATGCTCACGATGATGATCTTTCAAGCAAAGTAGTAGAGTGGGTAAAAGAAGGCAAAGTGTTATCGTTTGACAGCATAATGCAACGCTATGAATCACGATTAAATGGCCGATTGCTCGACCTAGAAGTTGAGCAGAAACATGGACGTATCATCTACGAACTCGAAATCTTACGCGATGATGGCATAGTGTATGAGATCAAGATTGACGCCAAAACCGGCGAGTGGTTAAAAGAAAAGGTCGACTAATGCGTTTGCTATTTATTGAAGATGATACCGATCTAGTCGCTCGCCTCATTCCCGCCCTTAACAAGGCGGGATATGCTGTCGAACATGCAGATAATGGTATCGATGGGGCTTTTCTTGGGGAGGAGGAAAACTTCGAAGCCGTGATCCTCGATCTCGGCTTACCCGGCAAGCCAGGTTTAGAGGTTCTCAGTCAATGGCGACGACAAGGTTTAACTATGCCAGTACTTATCCTCACCGCGCGTGATGCCTGGCACGAGCGTGTTGATGGTCTCAAAGCGGGAGCAGATGACTACCTAGGCAAACCTTTTCATGTCGAAGAATTACTCGCAAGGCTCGAAGTATTAATTCGCCGTCATTTTGGTCGTGCCGATAATGTATTACAACATGCAGGCGTCTCTCTTGATGTCGACAAACAAGCCGTGACTAATTGCGATGGTGAAGTGATAGAGCTGACTAAAATTGAATATCGCCTGCTGCATTATTTGATGGTCAATCCAAGCAAAATAGTCTCTAAAACAGAGCTAAGTGAGCGCATATATGAGGAGGAACATATCAAAGACAGTAATGTTATTGAGGTATATGTTAATCGCTTACGTCAACGTTTGGGCAAAGATTATATTGAAACTCGTCGTGGCCAAGGGTATCGGCTTAAGGAGCAATAAGCGTGTATTCACTCAAAGGATATCTTACCCGTAACTTACTGATCACTCTTACCTTTACTATGGTGTTATTACTGTATTTCCTGTATCAGGGTATCCAAATATTAACTCAAGACTTTGTCGCCTCGCGCCTGCAACATGATGCCGACAGTCTGATCTCCGCACTTGAACAACATCCTGATACCACTTGGTCGCTCACCTCAGACCGTTTACCCAATGTCTACCATAGGGTAAATTCAGGACATTACTTTGCCATTCAGATTGGCACGCAAACCCTGCGATCGCGTTCCTTATTCGACCATGAAATAAGTATTCCCGCCCTAAAAGCAGGTCAGCAACAACAAGCCAGCCAATTTGTGGGTAAAGAACATTGGTTAATATTCAGTCAAGCGATTATCAAGAACGATCAATTAGTTATCCTTTGGATAACGGAAGACATCAGCGCACTTGAACAAACTCAAGTACACTTTTTAGCCTTTGCCAGCGCGGCGGTATTACTCACTATTATCATTCTATTACTTGCACAAAATCAGCTACTCAAACGCGGATTTAAACCCTTAGAACAGATGCCTGAAGCCATAAGGCAGATGCGTACCCAAGGACAAGAAATCAATCCTGGCAACATGCCGAGTGAGATAGTTCCGCTGATTGAAGAGATAGATCGCTTAGTTAATCAGTTGGGGCAGCGAGTACAACGATCCCGCAATGCCCTTGGTAACTTAGCTCATGAAATGAAACGCCCTCTGCAAGGGTTGCAGTCCTATCTAGAAAGTCTGCCACCGGAACAAAGAACGCAAGGCAGCAAGGTATTATCAAACCTGCACCACATTATAGAGCGGGAGCTCAAGCGGACTAAAATTGTTGGCCTCTCTATGCCAGGTCGCTTTACCGTTCTAGATGATGATCTCGCGCCACTTATCCAAGTGATGTTGCGCATCTACCCCCAGCAGATCATTCTAAGCCACTACGATAACGGTTTAGTCATGCCCTTTGATCGCGACGATTTACTCGAACTGCTGGGTAATTTGCTTGATAACGCCTGCAAACATGCCAGTAAAAATATTGAAATACAGATCAAGCAGCAAAGTATCCCTAAAGCTGGCTATCTCATTGAGGTAAGCGACGATGGTGAGGGAGTCTCTGATGCGGCATTATCTATGATTATTAATCGTGGAGTCAGACTAGATGAGAGTATCCAAGGCCATGGCTTGGGTCTGTCCATCTGTAAAGATATCGTCGATAGCTATCAAGGCGAACTCAACTTTAGCCATGCAAAACAAGGCGGATTAACCGTAAGCGTCTTTCTCCCCATCCACACCTAAATGGGCCTAACCAGGTTAATGAATGATGAGAAAAAGCTGACGGCTGACAAAAAACACTTGTCACCATAACAGTGATTATCGTTGCTATGGTGGCTTAATGCTGTGGTATCAGCAGCAATGTAAAATGCAGTATACAGCAATCAACAATGACCAAAGATCACCTTTTCTAATGTGGATGATAATTGACACTGTGATGGCCAAATCGATGTTAACCTCGGTTTGAGGTAGAGCAAGCTATTAGGCTAATCATAGACACAAGTGAATCCAAAAGATTAACGATTAACTTTAGGCATGAGCATTGTTTTACCACTCATACTGCTTATTTCCGCTAACTCAAGTATCCGTAACACCTCGACGACATCATTTGGTTCGACAGGATTAGGACCACCTAAAGTGATTGCTTGTGCTATTTCGGCATAATATTGCTGATAACAACCATTGACTGTTTCGACTGTGGTTTGCCTAATTTGGCCACTAGTATCGCCCGAAATTTCACCGTAAAAACGGCCATAGTTGGCGGCCTTTTCCACACCATACAATGGATCATTTGGAGTAATACCGGTTTTTAATTGCTCTTCCTGAGGATCTAAACCGTATTTAACATATGTTCCCTGCGTACCCTCAATACGAAAACGCATATTTGGAGCTGCTGAAAATGAACTCGCGTGCAGCACGACTTCAAGATTTTCGTAATGGAGTATCACATGAAAGTAATCCGTCGTTTGCGATCCTTCTCTTAACGGTAAGCATCTTGCAGTAAGTGCTTCTGGCAAACCAAAAAGACAGATAGCCTGATCAACGATATGAGCACCAAGATCAAACCAAATACCAGCGCCCTCGCCTGGTTGTTCTCGCCATCTTGGCCGAACGGTGGGGCGAAAACGATCAAAATGAGATTCAAAGAATCGTACACTACCAAATCGATTCTGTTGCAAAAGGCTTTTAGCAGTTAAAAAATCGCCGTCCCAACGCCGATTATGAAAAACAGACAATAATAAACCGCGATCCTTAGCAAGCTGAATTAACTCTATCGCTTGTAAACTTGTGGTCACCATAGGTTTTTCGATAACAACATTAATGCCTTTTTCTAAACATAATTTTGCCAATGAAAAATGAACATTATTGGGCGCGGTAATAATGATTAAATCTAGGTCGGCACCCGCGATTAACGCTGGTGCATTATCATAAAGTGAAATAGTAGAATATTTCATCCTAAGTAATTCTGTTTGAGAACTACTGATTGCAACTAATTCAAAAGATGCTGACGATTCAATCAATGGAATGTGAAATGTTTTCGCAGAATATCCGTAGCCTATTACACCAACTTTTATCATTTTATCGTTAACCTATTTTTAACCGCATGAATCTAAATATCGCGCCAACTGACAAGAATGAAACGGTTCTATTGTCGTTTGTTAGATTGTCACTGAATGCAACTTATAACATCCCATGACTTAAATCGATACTCAAAACTCTGATCCATACTAGGGAGCTGTTGCAATATTAACATCAGGTTGTCGTTGATCAGCATCCGATAACGCACAACAAAGAACTCATCCCCTTGAGCTAAAACTTGTGCCGCAGTGCTAAATTTGTAAATAAAAAGAAATCGTTTATATCAGCCCCATTCCCACAAAGACTTAAAGCCCATATCACGCTGAACCACATCACATTAACGACGTAATTAACTCAAAATCAAAAGTCGATAAACATCAATTAATGAGGTTTATGGTTTAAATTCGATTGCTTGCTCTTGTTTTAAAATTTAAGTCTATACTAAAGGAGTCATTGTCTCGGTCAGACGCTGTATGCCATAAAGTGTCGTAACATATGAATAATCACAGGCATACAAGTTAGGTAAATCGACTTATTTAAATGCTCATGGATGATATTGGAAACATGATAACAACAAGACTATTGCTAAATAATAAGTTGATTTAACAATAAAAAAATTGAGGTTTTACCTTAGGTAAGCAAGAAAAACGCTTGATACCTCTCAAGGTACTAACGTGTTATTGACTCTGATTTACATCTTTCATTTCTAGGAGATTTTATGAAGTTTAACTATGCCATATTAGGATTATTATTCGCTATCGGTGGCAGTACAGCAAACGCTGAAACCGTGCACCTTACCTCATTAGATTGGGCGCCGTATTCAGGAAAAACCTTAGAAAATCAAGGTGCCAGTGTGGTTGTTGCCCAAGCTGCATTTACAGCCATGGGCCATGAGCTTGTGGTCGATTTTTTTCCTTGGAGCCGTGCGGTGAAATTAGCCTCCGAATCAGGCTCTCAATATGTGGGGTATTTTCCAGAATACCTATATGAATCAAGCGAATTTACTTTTTCTGCTCCCATGGGACAAGGTCCACTAGGTTTAGTTGAAAAGAAATCGTCACCGATCAGCTGGGCTAAGGTAAGCGATCTTTCCAAGTATAAACTGGGCGTAGTTCAAGATTACGTCAATACAGAAGAACTTGATGCACTTATCGCCAGTAAAGAGATCAAACCTCAAGTGGTCACATCAGATGAAATTAACGTACAAAAAGTCCTAGGTGGCCGCATCGATGCAGCTGTAATTGACGCTAACGTTCTCAATTACATGCTCACCCATAGCAGCAAACTCGCTAAGGACAAAGATCAGGTTCAGATGAACGCTAAGCTATTGATGAATAAAGACCTTTACATTGCATTTCGCAATGATGCTGAGGGAAAGAAATGGCAAGATATCTATGACCAAGGTTTAAGTAAAATTGATATTAATGCACTCATGACAGAGCATTTAAAGTAACAGTGAAGCAGTACTGCACATTAAGTGTCGATATGATCCGACTTTATTCGGACGCTGTTATCGATACCTATAATTTTAAAGTATCGTAATAAACTAGATTACGATGCGTTATTGAACTCAAGTTAAAATGAGTAATTTTATGACGCTATTCAAATCAATTTCTTTTAAGTTAATTATGGCAGCCTTAGTCGCAGTCACCTTTTTAGTAGTGATCTTTGGGGTGTATGACTATTTTGCTCAAAGTGAAAAATTACGACACAAACAAGATGTGCAACTAGATTTAGTCGCCTCAAGATTACAGTTAAGCCTTCCTAGCGCAGTTTGGAATTACGATGAGCCTCAAATGGCTCGGATACTTGATTCAGAACAGCAGTCTGATGATGTTGCTTTTTTAACTTATCATAACGATAAAGGTGATCAGATAGCCCAATCCAAGGGGGAAATGAGTGCTAATTTTAGAACCATAAAATTGCAATATGTGGAAGATGAGACCGCTACTGAGATAGGTTCAGTCAAGTTATACATCGACGATACCAGTATTAAAGACGAGCTCGCAGAACTCGCCTTTAAAATAATTTTAAAAGGTCTATTGCTGGATATTTTTCTCGTCACCGCACTGTCTATTCTTTTTAGTAAGTTGATCACTCGGCCACTCACCCATGTCGCTAATGCCTTAGAAGATATCGCCAGTGGCGAAGGCAATTTAACCCGTAGGCTCAATGTCAGTCGTGAAGATGAAATTGGCAAGGTATCCAGTTCATTTAATCTATTTGTAGATAAAATTCAAATACTCGTGCAGTCAATTCAAGTCTCGGTTGATGATGTATTTCGAGCCGCGAGAAATGTACACACAGGTGCAGAAAGCAGTCGTGGTCATGTACACGACCAGCAATTAGAAACAGATCAAGTTGCAGCAGCAATCACACAAATGTCGGCCTCAGCCAAAGAAATCGCTACTAGCGTGCAACTATCAGCCGACTCTGCACTTCAAGCCAACATGGATGCTAAACAAGTATCTGACATTATTAATCATTCTATCGACTCTATTAATGATTTATCTAACCAATTGACCGAAGCCGCCGCTGTGGTCAACTCGCTAGATAAGGACGTAACAGACATAGTATCTATCTTAGATGTTATCCGCAGTATTGCAGAACAAACAAACTTACTGGCATTAAACGCCGCGATTGAAGCCGCGAGAGCTGGGGAACAAGGCCGTGGCTTTGCGGTTGTGGCCGATGAAGTACGCGCCCTTGCTAGCCGTACCCAACAAAGTACAGCCGAAATTCAAACTGGTATCAATAAGTTGCAATCCGGTGCTAAGTCAGCCGTTAAAGTCATGCTTGATAGTCAGAGTAAAAGTGAGGCTTCAGTTGTTAATGCCCAAAGTTCGGGAACAGCCATTAATAGAATCTTAACGTCCACAGAACAAATTACCGATATGGCGACGCATATCGCAACAGCAGTAGAGCAACAAAGTACCGTGGCAGAAGACTTAACCCACAATATCAATCGTATTGTCTCATCTGGTCAGGACAACCTTACGCTGCTCAGTGAAATGAATCAAAACTCTGAAGATTTAGAGTCGACATCACGGGACTTAAAACAACTCACTAACCAGTTTAAGGCATAATATTAAACCTTATCAATCAGCGATAATTATTGAGTCGATGCTGAGTGATAATGATGGTGTAATTAAGAGCATTTAGTGTTGCCGTAGCCAACTCAATTTAGACATCAATTGAGTTGGCTGCGTCATTTTTGCTTAATAAGCATTTGAGTTAACAACGATGCTTATCAAAAAATCAGCTGCGAATCTTAATATATTGTTGCTTCTACTTTATGGTTTACCCGCGAATTTTAGTTCCTACTCCACAGCGAATATACGAGGTAAACTTCGGTACTCCCTTTATATAGTCACTTTCAAACCAATCGCTATTGAAACCGCAGCGTTATTCATTTTCAATCATAGATCTATTTACATTACGACCACCAAAAGCGTTACCCCATATGCGATTTAAGCGGTTTTACCATTTTTCATGGAGTCAACTTTAGCCTAATCCTACGGTTTTCATTACAATGGGTCGAATACCGACTTTGAAGTAACCTAAAGATGGCAAAACCGAATAAAAAAGGCCCTTCACGTACCGTTGATATCTTCTGCGCTAAATGTAAAACCCAACTGTTTAAATATCGTAAGGGAGGTAAAGGTGCCTTAGTCAAATGCTTCAAAGAACGAATCGTTGAAGATAGCACTAAAGTTCCCTGCACTTGCCCAGAGTGCGGCCAGATATTTGCCCGTGATACCTTAATAAGAGGCGCGCCAGCATTTAAAATGATAGGCGGTAAAGTCACTTTCAAATAGCCTCATCGCACTCTCATCAATATCATAAGCATCAACTGCACTAATTCAGACGGATGCATTAGGATGTTAGTATCAGTTTTAATCACCCTTCATGCCAAAGACTTATCTCTAAAGCTAAGCACAACCCCGATGTGTACAATTAACACCTGCTGAACCTTAGGGTTTGTTACCCTTTAGATATTTGCAGCATTTGCCCCAACAATGAGTACAAGCATCTTATTTGTATCACTTTACTGATCGCTCAACCCAATCTTAATCATATAATAAGACGGCAATGAATCAGCTTTCCTGGCTACAAAATAAGTCATCCACTTACCTAGCCAATAATGTTTGGTTTTATTAGCCTTTGCGATTATTTGCGAACTGGATCGAGTTTTATAAGACAAAACTGCAACAACCTCATTTATTGTGCTAAATTTAGAATTCAGAGTTCTAAGTTTATCTTTTAAGAGGCGGCTATGGCCCATCGTTGGCAAATTGCAATTTCTGCGGGTTTATTAGCGGCTATTTGGGCTGGAGTTGCTGATGTGTTTCATCTGGTAACCTGGGTCGGGTTTCTCGGTTGCAGTACTTTCTTCGCTCAAACTGAATCGGGCGCTAAAGGCATGATAATGGCGATGATGACCAATCTTTCCGGCGTATTCTGGGGATGGTTAATTATTGCGGGTAGCGGTGTTTTGGGGTCGCCCGTAATAAGCTATGCATTAACGGGAATTGTTACTGCGCTTATGTGCTTACAAGCCAGTAATAAAAACTTTGCTTTTATTCCCGGCACATTTATTGGCTGTTGTATTACGTTTGCCCTAAATGCAGATATCGCAGCCATTATTCCACCGCTCGTTATAGGCGCTGTACTCGGTTACAGCATGAGCTTACTCACGAGCTTATTGATAACGTTAACGGATAAAACAGCTGAATCGTTAAAAGACAAAACCATAGAAGAAATCTAAATACAAAGTAGATTAATTATAAAATAGCTCGCCTGTTGACTCATATGTGCCAATTACAATGGCCAATATGATCAATGATTAGGAAGCAAAGCTCTGTCGTAAAAGCGACGCTACGCCTTGTTAGTTTGTCTTAGTCTCAAGTAACTCTTGTAATGCCGTTTCTTGATTAATAAGCCCAAGCGAGTAATTACCAGAAATACTTGATACGCCGCCCACATAAGCTGCATTGGCAAGCTCAGCAGTTAAGCGAACAAAATACGTTTTATTGGCTTGAGCATCAAAAGATATTTGCAATCCACCGGCACGCCAATTGGACATAATCCCTCCTTCTTTAACTGCAATTATCACCCTACCAGGATTAAGATCCAAAACATGGTAGCCTCCGTTACTGATATTGAAACTGTCGACACCATTTAGCTGTATTGTCGGAGCTGCTGCGCCATCCAACATGGCCCAAGGACGATAGAAATATACTTTAGCTTTATTTGCCTCGGGCGCTTGCGTTTGAGTAAATTTAGCGCCGGTGGCACTACAAGCGGTCAGCGATGCAATCATAACTAGCGAACAAATAAATTTCTTCAACATCGACTACGCTCCTTCTCACCTCAAATTAACGCTCGCATCTGCGACACTGTGTGGCATGCATTTGTTAGCAATATTCACTATTTAAATTCTATAGGTATACTTACAAAGCTTAATAAAATTGGTTTAGTTCATATCAATCTACGATCCAGCTTATGTCATAGTGTGGAAATTCAGGAACAGCTTCAGACGCTCTTTCTTTAGATGAAAGCACTGCAAAATGGCCTCGTCTATTCAGAGCCGCACAACCGGTTTCCCAATTCGCACACCAGATGCCAAGAGCAACAGCGGCGTAATACCGTGAACTGATAGAAGTGCAGAAATCAAAGCGAATGAGTTTTTCTTCACCATTAATTTGCTCTGTTACGGCAGCAGAGCGGGTGGTCTGTCCATTGTATGAAGACGGTGACCACTGACAAACCTCATAGCAACGTCCATAATCACAATAGGGATTGGATTTAGTATCCAGCGGCGTTTCGAATGACGGATCGGTAAAAAACAGTTCCGATAACGGTAAACGTTTATGCATTAACTTATTAAACAAACGAATAAATAATGGCTTATACATAGAATCATAGCCGATTGCACACACACAAATAACATGATCTTTTGTTGGGTCGATCTTATTACCGAGGTGCTGCAGAATGCTTTTATTATCAGCGCCAGGTCCTATCCAACAAGTTGCAATTCCCATACGTGTTGCTTGAATAACAATTTTTTGCAAACTTCGACCGACATCTATTATTGATAAGCGATCATATTCGCGTGGAGCAATGGCAACTAAAAATTCGTGTGCACCAACCACTGGCCAAACCGTTAATGCGGCTTTGATATATTCAAACCGAATGGGTTTTTGCCCAAGTAATTGACTTGGTTGACTATGAAACTGAACCGTCTTAAGTAATTCAGCATGATGTTCCGCCGTTAAATTGCGAGACTGAAATGAACGGCATGATTTGCGAGATCGCATCAGATCAAATACATCAAGATGGTGTTTATTGGCAGGTACCTTTTCGGTAGGATGGAGTCCATATTTAACCATAACAATGGTGCCAAGCAGCGCGATACTCAACAATGTCGCCAGACCAAGCGGCAGCCAAAACAACAAAGCTTGCCAATGCCCAATAATCCAGCCAATCCCAGCAATCAGTAGCAATACCAATATCCATATTGCATGGATAATATATTGTAACCAACCACTAAATTGAAGCCTTAACTTTAGCTTCCATATCGCACTATCTTCAAAGGACCATTGTTTTTCTAATGGCATATAGCTCTCCCATACACTTAAAATGCGCTTGAACACATGTAGACATTAACTTAAGGAGCCACTATCGCTCTGTGTGACCGACTAACGCCTAACACATTGCTCTGCCGCACAAAATAATTGGCAATTTTTACCAATACGCTGAAGTACAAAAGGTAACAACGGTTTTGTGTGAGTAGCTGTAACGTCTTATATGCCTAATTCTTGATAGAGGCTGTATTTTTAAAACCAACCGTCTTTCGAAGATATCTGTCCATTTAAACCACATTTTCACTGCGGGACAACATTTTTAATTCCTCACTTTGGTGCATTTCGAATAACAAATCATGAACGCCTGAGTCAACCATATCGGTTACCCTTTGTTTCATTAGATATTTTTCTATGGGTTCAGATAATTTTTCATTTGAACTTTTTATAACGGCTCAATAACAATGACCAATTTCTATGTCCAAGTCCAAGTATCGATTTAACGTCACTAACTGGTGGATAGATTAATTTGCTGAATATATCTAATTTATTCATAAGTGATTGGCTCTCTTTTACCTATAACGTCACCAAAGCGCAAAGCGTTAACCGTCCGACTTGAGTCGCTTGTATCGCCAAACGACTCTCAACGTCACTTAAACACGCTTTAACACCCGATCAAATAACAATAAACTGCAATGTCATCCAGCTTTATTCCACGTTGGCTTGGTTACTGGCATGGATATAGTACAGCGCGATAGCTAAACAGATAACCGCCGCTATTCGACTTGGTGAAAACACTATCGCGTCATTGCCGAACCAGCCGAAATTATCGATTAACATGCTCATTAACAGTTGCCCAAAAATAACGGCTACGGTTGCTACCGCAGTACCAATTTTTTGCACCGCAAACACCATGATAACTATGTATGGTACGCCGCACATCGCGCCCAGCAACTGCCATTTAGGTACCTCTAGCAAAGTTAACGAATGCGCAGGTTCAAAATAAAAAATAAGCAGACCTGTCACCAAGGCGCCTAACGAAAAGGTTAAAAAGGCACAACGAAATACGCCGACTTTACTGCCAAGTTGTCCATTAATTGCCGCTTGAATACTCAATGTTGCGCCACCGATGACCGCCAACATAATCATAATAAATGTCATTACTCCCCCCTTAACCCTGTGCCATTAAAATAAGTGCTGCTACGATAAATCCCAGTGCGATAAGCCGTTTTCGATCAATTGGCCGCGGTTGACTGGCAAATAAGCCAAAGTGATCAATAATCAGACTCTTCGACACTTGGCCGGTTAAAATCCCTATCATAGTCATGGCGATACCGATTGCTGGCGCAGTAATGGTTAAAATCACAACGTATATTGGCCCTAATATTCCGCCAAGCAGTGTCCAAGAAGGCTGGGAAAAAAATGACGGACTATTTCTTGGGCTGAAAAAAAGCATCAAGATAAAGGTTAACGCCGCACCTACCCCAAATATGCTAAAGGTTGCCCATAGCTCACCCACCTCAGCCCCTAACGGACCTAACAACCCTGCTTCAACGGATAATCCCATCCCGCCGAGCACCACAAGTAAAATCAACATCAACTGCATAACTGAACCCCTAATCATAAAGCGCGCATCATAACCTAGTGCTTTAACGCGAAAAATGGGATAATACAACAAACACCTTTGCAGGAATTGCACAGATGAACGATGCAAGCTCAATCAATATCAGAGCGTTAAAGTTTTTTATCGAAGTTTATGAAAGTAAGAGTTTCTCTATTGTTGCACGCCGTGAAGGTGTCTCGCCGTCTATGATATCAAGAGTGATTCAGCAGCTTGAAGAGTCACTAGGACAGCAGCTGTTTTACCGCAATACCCGCGCAATTATCCCAACTGAAGCTGGCAGGATTTTTAACGATTACGCCCGCTCGATGACTGAGCAATTAAATGAAGTTCGTAATGAATTACAAGATAGGGCGACCGAGCCAAAAGGTTTAATAAGAATTAATGCACCCGTTTTCTTCGGCCAGAAACACATAGCCCCTTGGTTGGCAGGCTTTTTAACTCAATATCCAAAGGTGCAAGTTGAGCTCATTCAAACCGACGATTTCATCAATCCGCATATTGACGCCGCAGATGTCATCTTTCGAATCGGCTCACTTGCTGACTCAACACTTCATGCCCGAGTACTTGGAGTACAGCGCTACCATTTGGTCGCCTCTCCGGCATATTTAATCAAGCACGGCACTCCCGAAAAACCTAGCGATCTCACTCGCCATCACTGCCTAGTGTATAGCGGTTATTCTGGGCAAAATCGCTGGTTATTCAGAAGCAATGCAACCACTTGGCTTCACCAAGCCGTAACGCCGACACTGGTATCGAACAATGCCGAGTCATTACTTATCTCAGCGTTAAATGATAGCGGGCTGGTATTATTCCCTAATTGGTTAATCGGCAACCATTTAAACAATGGCACACTGGTGTCACTGCTCAACGACTATCAACCGACAATTAAAACTGGACCACAGAATATTACCGCTATTTATCCTAATGCGCGTCGCCCACCGTTAAACGTTAGGGTACTGATTGATTACTTTATTGATGTTTATGGCACACCAGCCTATTGGGAGTATCAAACTTAAAGTTATTTTGATCAATTACTTCAAGCATGAGGCAACACAGTTACTTGCTTGCTGTGAACATGTCAGTTCGCCATAGAATATTCAAGAATATTGGGAATAGTGAAACCATACTTGAGGAAGGTATAAGCACGTTTTTCTTGCAGGTAAATTTCACAGCTGGGATGTTTGAAGATGATCTTAAGAGTTTGCTTTTATGTTTATCAATCGCCTCCTCCGGATATGTGCAAGCACTTGATTAAATGTTTATTCGAGTGGGCTTTAATGATGATCCTGATTAACGGTTAACTTATTTTGGAAAACATGTCAGGATTTGAAACAATTAGAATATGTAACCTGAACTAGTTATAACTGCATCCATAACCGGGTTATTGCAAGCTAATTCAACGCAGTTAACAAGGCAAAAGACTATTTAAGAGACGTTTGCGATACCGAGTTCAGGTTATGTAATATTCTTATTAGCAGTGCACTTACTTTTTACCTTTGCTACAACCATTACACCGATAACTTAACTTAACACTATAATATCTAGATAAAAATCGATTTTAAGTGTAGTGAAAACTGTACCGATAGCAGTTAGCATTAAACTCAATGAAAAATAGTGACTCTTTGATTTTTAAAATATGTTAAATCAAACACTGATAAGTTATAGGGTTTAAAAGCACACACTATAAAGCCTGCCAACGCCTTAAGAAGAACAATACTTTTGCAATTTGTTAGATTTTTTGTGCGATAACGGCATACCTATGCCAAGACTGATGCTCTCCATCAGGACCAACACCCAAACTTTTGTGTTCAGTATAAGACTCTATTCTATAGCCTCGAAACAAATTGATAATTTCACTTTCTGATACTACGAGTACATCCGGCCAATAGGCCTCCTTGTTATAATTAGGGCCAGCCATTGTATCTTCGCACCCGACAAACGAACCAACGAATATCCCACCAGGCAGTAATGAGCGAGTAATCTTGTGCCATACTTCATCGAACTTATTTTCAGGACAAAAACACAGACTTGAGTCAGCCACTATGAGTGAAGCTGAAGGGTATGTGAAAGCATCAAACGTACTTTGTGATAACCAAACGTTTTTATCACTACCAAACCGCCTTTTACAGCGTTCAATAGCTTCTGATTCTATATCAAAAGCATGCACTTGAAACTGCTTAGATCGAAGGAACGCAATATCGCTTCCTGAACCACAGCCACAATCAATCGCTATCTTACGGTCACCAACTAATTCTATCGCTCGCTTAAGATCATCTCTAGTTTGCCGATTTTCTGTTGCTTTGAAGTACGTAGATATTTCTTTGGAAGGCATTCAATGGCTCCGAGTGTAATCTAACGCCCAATAATGGGGCAGCTAATCGTTTGTTAACATGCTGTACGAAGTGAACCAAGCAAACTGTAACAGCCCCACTTGAATTGCCTATTAGCGTGTATTTATCAGAATATTCTGTAACTCTTCAACATAGAAGTAATCTTTTTGCTGCTGAGTTAGCTTAATGAATGTTTTTGCCTTTGCCGCATACAAATGAACATCTACAGTGTCAGCACTATAATAGCCTCTAGAGTTCGTAATTTTACCTTTGTATTTGATGGAATAAACCATAAAGGTTCCAGCCTCTAGCGTTTATTCTTTACAAGATAACACCTCAGCATCTTGGATAATTGCACCTTCAGTGCAATCGTCACCTTTCCAATGTCCCTCAAGCGCCAAGCAAAGGTCGATGTTTCAAACTATGGTACTTCAATGCCATTTGGAGACAATGGCCTAGAGGCCCTTCTTTGATAGCAGCATCCAGAGGAACCACAATCGCACGTTTACCCTCATATGCGAATTCATCTCGATATATCTCCCTGAAGGTTTCAATCAATCGAGTCTGGCAATGGAAATATACCTTTATAGAATCAGGATCTTTTGGCTTCCAGTCCATTCGAATCGTCGTGCCGCCTTTTACAAGATAGCTGGCCTCGCCCCACTTAAGCGTTTCTTCAACAGCACCCAAGTCGTTTTCTTCCGCAACGGCAAGAATGAGATGACGAATGGCGTTAAGCAGTCTTTGCGCTTCAGCGGGGTAAGTCGCAAATTTTGCCTGTATTTCTGCTTTCACTGGGCCTCCAATTGCAACACACGTAACGCCGCGTTAAGCGGTGAGCAACGCGACGACCTAAACTAAACATTGCACCTTAAACACCAAACTCAACTTGAGCTGAAACCACCAAGCATAGGGAATCAGTCTTGAACACTTTTTAAATTACAATAACTTGAAGAAGTAGACCGTTGCTTCCAACTCCCCTGTAGAGCTACGAGCAAATTGAGGGATTTGACCTGCCTCGGTGTAACCAATTGAACGATATAACGAAGAAGCTACGTCGCCTAACCGAGTATCTAACACAAGTAGTGACAAGCCCATTTCAGATGCGGTACTTTCCATTAGCGACATCAGCTTTTTACTCACGCCTTTGCCTCTAGCCCTCGTATCAACCATGAGTTTTTCAACTTCTCCTCTATGTGCACCATTAGCTTTAGCAAAAAGAGATAATTGAACGGCGCCAATGACATTATCATTGTCATAGGCTAAAAACAGCTTTCGAGTACCCGACTCAAGTTCTGTTTCAACAGACTCCCAATATGATTTCACTTCTTGGTCATTGATTGGTGTTAAGAAACCGACAGATGCACCACTCACGATACAATCAGCAAGTAACGAATGTAATTGCTCAACTAAACCCGATATCGAACTGACTTGTTTTATTTCCACAAAACTATCCTTGTATTTAACGCCCTAATAATGAGCACAAAATTGATGACTAAAATAAGCGAAGCACGATCAATAGTCAGCTGTTTTTAGTCCTTTGCAATGACTTAATATATGCTCGTTTCGATCACTGTCAACGATTCGCATAATCATCCTTGAGCATATAACGCCAACGTAATTGGTGCGAGTTTACCAGCGTCCTAATTGACGCACCTGTTAAATTAAAATAATCACTGCCAATATTGCTAGGGCATTGCTCGTGAGATAATGTCTTCAAGCAACCTCCCCATACTTATGTATAGATTTGATGGTTTCTCTGCGGAGATTCTTAATGCCGATAATTCACTGCTGTTGATCCATTGCCCGGCCTTAATAACCGCAATGGGTGCAGCGAGTGCTTGCAAATCATCTAAAGGGTTCTCTTTTAGCACAACCAAATCAGCTACCTTGCCACTCTCTATAGAGCCGTATTTATCGTCAACTCCCAATGCGGTTGCCGCATTGATAGTCGCAGCCCGTAAGACCTTTATTGGCGATATTCCCGCTTTCACCATCAGTTCAATTTCAAGGTGGGTTGATAACCCTGGTGGCATATATAAGGTTCCGCCATCAGAGCCTAACAACAATGTCACCTCTTGTTTATCCAGCTCCCTAACGATGTCAAAAAGAAACTGCTCCTCTTTGCTATTCCAGTCCGCTTGTTCCTGTGATGCTCCTAGCCATCTTTTAACGCCAAACTCAGTATTAATTATGCGATAAAGAGGATTTAAGGTGTTCAACGGCAGGCTATCGACGAACGCGGCTTTGTCTTGGCTTAATTTGGTCAAGTGATGGAATGTCGCCAACGTCGGAGTAACAGTCGGATTAATCGCCTTTAATTGGCTCACCCAAATAGCCATGCTGTTTTGATCAAATGAAAAATTAAGCGGGCCTTGAAAAATATCTTCTACATGCTCCAGAGATTGCAAGCCACTGTTAGATTGCAATCCAAGCCCATCTATCGGGTTAGGACCATGCTTGGCTATGGGGAAATCCAACCGGCTGGCTTCATCAGTAATGGCTTCAAAAACCTCCTTATCTAAGTAGCCATAGGCTTTGATAAAATCATATCCATCATCTTTATATTTTCTAACCAGTTCACGTGCTTTTGCTGGTGATATCACTACCTGCTGAAGAGCATGAGCATATCTTTCACCGTCCCAAACGGGGGATGACGTATACAAATTGCTGCCAAGCCAATCACCTCTGTTTAACTCATTTTTCCATCTAAGGTGCATGGGTAACCCTCTCATATTCCTCACAGAGGTAACGCCATATGCGAGGTACAAGGCTAGGTATTTTCGGTCATGCAGATGAACGTGCATATCAAACAGGCCGGGCACGACGTATTCGCCGTGCAAATCGATCACCCGAGCATCTCGACTTTGGCTAGATGTTTTTTCTCCAATAGAGACGATCCGGCCTTTGGAAAGGTAAATTCGTTGATTTCTTATTGTTTTACCGGTTAATACATCAATGTAATTTGCATTGTCGAGCACAATATCTTCCGTATTATCAACGGCGTGCAAATCGTTAGGCATTTCATAAATTGATATTGGGATGGCGAGTAATATCAGAGCGAGTACACATAACAGCGATAGGATTGTATATTTCAGCAAGTTAATGAAAATCTTCATATTAATAAGCCAATTTGTAAACTTGGATTTAACGCCCGCAGAAAACGGGCGAGTTTTTGATGACGATGGTTAGCTGAACTTAGCATCTCACTGTAATACAACATCTTTCAATTGCGTTATTTCAATTTTTTATCTTTATATGAGCTCAAAGCTTGATTGAAATAAAAGTTTGTCTTGGGTTGGTTTGCTGACTTTTCATCCAACAAACCAATTCTTAGCTACTAAGAGTCAGATGATGCAAAAATTGCCACTACTTAATCGCATTTCTTAACCATGGACCAATAAAGTTGGCAGCATTCAACATTATTGAAAAATGATTTTCTTTATCCACTATTTCAATTACCTTGCGAGCGTCTTTACCACTGTATTTCTCTGCGAACATAGTGACTTTTAATGGATCAAACGCCTCATCTTGCCTTCCTATCCATAAGCCAAATTGGTGTATATCAGATAATTGAGAGTCAGGTGAATGAGGGGTCACAGCGTTCGACATATTAACAGTGTTAAACGGGACAATTTCAGGGTTATCTCTTAACACAGAATCTGGAAAATTGAATTTTACTGCTTTTGAATGACCGAAAAATAAACCACCGCTCATCGTATTGATGACAAAGTCAGAGGTTGTTACTGTAGAAAACTCGAAGCGTTTACTCTCACCAGCATCGTAATTAGTTTCTGAACGATAACCAAAATATGGCGCTAGAAATACATAGCCATCAATCTCAGCTCTTTGATCCCAACTAGAATAATTTAGCGCTAAACCAGCACCACTTGAGTGACCACCAACAAATAGAGGAAGATTTGGGTATTTATCACGAGCAACGTTAACCATTGTATTAATGTCTAACCACACTTGTTCAACCTGTGGAGTATCACCTCTATTTCCGCCAGATCCTCCATGACCTCGTATGTCTGGCATATATACAGCGATATTAAAATTATCACGTAAACCCGTACCGATGTGATTGTAGCTAAGGCCGCTATGAGCACCTGCGCCATGATAAAAGATTAACATTGCTTGGGGCTGTTTTGGCAGATAAGCACGATAGGCCAAGGAAACATCATCACTTGCCTGTACATAATTAATAGGCTGTAATGATTTTTTAGGGGCATTTTTAATCTCAGCAAGTGAGAAAAAGTCATTAGTACTTTGCTCATCAGAGCTAGCGTGCACATTATTTGCAAGAAAAGTAAATAACAGTGTTATCAAAGCCTTCATCGCTATGGGGTTAAAGTTCATTAATTAATAGTTCCTTAAATAAAACCTTTTCAAAGTGAGAATTTTCTATTCGCTCAACCATAAAGTGCATAGCCGATTTGCACAACTAACGTCGCGATATAACGTCGCTGTAATTTGCGACTTAACACGCTGAGTAAAGCCGTCAATTATTTTGAGCTAATATATGCTCACAAAAATGACGACCTCATCGACTAAAAAGCCGTATGAATAAACCGTCTGGGCTTCAAATATAACCACCTGCATGATTATCGCCAGACTAATGAAAATGGTTACTCTTCGATACAGCGACCGGACCGGTACTCCTGATAATGAGCTCCGGTCTGATTAATTGTGGCAATTTTTCGTCCTAAAAGCGATCCTGCAAAACCAAGGTGCCGCACATATCAACACCGCTAGACGTCCAACAGATTTCGACATGCTCTGCTTCGCTACTGAGTAAGCCCCTAATTTCATCAAAGTTAATTTCATTGATTTTATTGCCGTTGATGTTGGAAACCACATCGCCTAGGGAAATCTTGAGTGCCTTTAGGCCAGCGGTCTCCCCTAAACCCTTTACTAATCCGCCATTTCTATGCGGCTCTAGTTGCAAACCACTTCGGTCAATAAAGGTTTGAGGGTTAAACTGTATATTCTTTTTCAGAGCTAAGTAGCCATTTTCATAATTGAAAACCACATCAAAATTTCGCAGCAGACCACTACCAATTAAGCCAATACCATTGTCGTCTTCGAAGTCAGGTAGATCATGCACTGCGATATTTTCAAAGCTTGTGCCTGCTATTTGAAAATAATTAATTCGGCTAGTTTTTACCGTCTGTTCGCCATTAAAATTCTTGGTGTTACTTTCAAAGTAGGAAGATGGAAAATTAAAGTCGGTCGCAAGTAACGAATTAATGTATAGATAATCGGGAGCGCCAGTATCTACAACTAAATCATAATGGGCTGGCTGACCTTGCTGATTAGGTATTGCACCTGAAACGTAAGGGAGTCGGCCATGAATAGCCATGGGTAACTTTACCCACTCAGTTGATGTTAAAGCGGTCGAACTATCTTTAATAAAGGTAACCGTTTTGTCTGCATAATTGATACGAGTCATGTATCGATTGAGAATATCAAACCCAATAGCACCATCAAAGTAAGCTTCATCATAAGAGCCAAATAAAGGAGATTGATCGATGGGGACCTGAATAATTGTCATTTCCGATAACGTTATCTGACCGATAGTAATCTCCGCATCGTTGACTACATTAACTTTCCGACCTTGCAGATCTATTTGCATCTCAAATGACAGTGGCTGATCTTTGGTTTTTTCAGTTTCAAACAACACCGTCGCTGCGGCCCCTGAGTCGAGCGCAAAGCGCAAATCCTGCTGGCCGTTTAAGGCTATATTTATGATAACGTGACCGTCATGCCATTCAAATGGTACGGTGAAACTGCTATCTGCCCCATGCCAGTCTTGCTTGGCAAATTGATTACCGCTTTGCAAGTTAATCAGCCCAGTGACACCGCAACCGGCGAGTAAAATGATTACCAAGTGTAAGAAGGATAGCTTTGCAATGCGCTTTGAACCTTTAAATTTCATTTTGACGACTCTCTAATAAATACATATCAACTGTGATATCAAATATTACGAGAAGCCATGGGCATTTTATAGAACGATATTGCGGCGATTGAGGCTATAAATACGCCGGTAAAATCGCAATATCGTTCTATAAGTTTCAGGTTTATCAACTATGCTTGGCCTACACTAAACCAATACAAATTGAAGTCGTTATGAATCGAAAATTAAATGTCTCAGATTGCTTCGATATGTTTTCAGACACCTTTACCCCAAAAGTACTTTTAGATGTTAACGATTCTAGGATTATGCTGGTCAAAATTATAGGCGATAAGATACCTTGGCACTGCCACGCTAACGAAGACGAGTTACTTTGGGTAATGAAAGGAAATATCGTCGTGCACACTCGAACCGAGTCAGTGCATCTCTGCTCTGGAGAATTGTACATGGTAGCGAAAGGGATAGAGCACAAAGTGACTACAAATGAATTGGCCCAAGTGTTGTTGATTGAATCAAAGTCATTTAAGCATACTGGTGAGACTGAAAGCGATATAACTCAAGACGCTTTTGAATATTTGCTAGAAAATAATATCGCCACCTCCTCATCATGATATATTCAATCATCGGAACTAAAGTACGTTAACACTATGACGACCCCAAAATTGAGCACATGGTTCAACACTGCTGTAGGCGACAAACCTCGTATTGAGGTGAATTTGGTTGGCTTTACTTTTGCTCCGCATCGACATGATACTTATACTCTGGCATTAACAACCACTGGCGTACAGTGCTTTAATTACCGAGGAAGCCTGCGCTATTCTTTGCCCGGTGAAGTCGTTGTTTTACATCCGGATGAATTACATGACGGGTTAGCGGGAACAGATGCTCCTTTCGGTTATCGAGCCATTAACATTGATCCTGTCGACGTACAAAATATTTTGCAAGGGCATCATTTGCCATTTTTACCTAATGGCGTGACAGGCAAACCCTGTTTAGTCGATATTGCACAGAGATTCTTGACTGAGTTCCAACGGCCACTAGAGCCGTTAGAATACCAAGACCTTATCTATGATTTTGCCACGGCCTTACAAAAAGAAACCACAATACATCACAAGCATACAACAGCCAATTATCAGGCTATTCAGATGGCCAGGGAATATATCGATGACTCGCTAGATAATGACATAACATTGGATCAGTTAGCCACGATTACAGGCTACAGTAAATGGCAAATCACTCGAGATTTCAGATCATTGTTTGGCACCAGCCCTTATCGATACTTAACCTTAAGACGTCTTGAAAAAGCCAAGTCACTTATGTCGCAAGGAATACCCATTGCGCAAGTTGCGCAAGATTGTTTTTTTTCAGATCAAAGCCACTTTACTCGCCAATTCAAGAAAAGCTTTGGTACAACGCCAAATATGTGGAATAAGTTGAACGAAAGTCCCCAGCGATAAGTGAAGTTAACATAGCATTTTTGTAAGTAACGCCAATATCTGCTTTATTTTTGCGCCACCAAGTCCAAAGTCGGGCTTTCACTGTGGCATGCTAAACGCTGCACATTTTCAAACAAATGATAAAACGTTCACGGACCGAAATTGGGGCGTGAGTGTGAGATCAGCTATTGTTTAAAGTGCGGCAGTACACACAAGGCTGGATCAACGACTTTGCTATAGCCAATGCCTATCAAGGATGTATCGCCTATTTTTAGCAAAGTGACCATATTGCATGTTTTGATTTCTAAGAGCACGACGATTTGACAGCTAACTGACAAACGAAGTAGATGAATTTGTTGATTGGTTTTAATTTGACTGCAAAAGCAGTCAAATAAGCTAGGCTCGCCGATTGACTGACGCCAGGCTCATATGTGTTAGCATTACTCTTTAATACGCCAACCTTTTGATTTTATACATGAAGCGTTTGCGCTAAAAAAAGATAAAAGTTGAACACTTGCAAAAGCTATTTCAGGCTCTTCTGAGTTTTTAGTTAATGTTGTACTCCTAATGCCTTGCCTAGCTTCTAACGCGCATTCACTAGCTTCTTTTCGAAACAGTTCGTTGTCAGCTGACATCTCACCGTATTCGTTATGAATGACAATTGGTGGAGTCGTTGAGCAAGAGCAAACCATAGACAGTATAAAAGCTAAAGATAGTATTCTTGTTTTTATAATCATAACTTTTCATCAAATCCTTGTAATGATAACGCCTATTTAAAGGACTAATAATTGTTTGCTAAAATGTACAGCAAAGCGGTATCGAGCAAAACGTTACGAGTCATGCTTTAAATTCTCGTTAGCTGTAACTTTACACCCATACATCATTTTCAGCTGTAAGTTCACTACCTGAATCACCAGTGTTAACAACACCTTTAGGTTCAACAATCATTATTTTACATTCACTGTTAGCAACTGGTTTATGTTCTACACCTTTAGGGATTACAAACATTTCTCCGGAGTTTAGAGTTACTAGACCATCACGGAACTCTATATTAAGGATACCTTCCAAAACGATGAATACTTCATCAGTATCAGGGTGATCATGCCAAATAAATTCGCCTTCAACTTTCACTAATTTGAATTGGTAATCATTCATTTCTGCAACAACACGAGGAGACCAGTGTTCAGTAAATTTCGAGAACTTATCTTTAAAATTTATAGCATCAAACTTCATTTTTACTCCATACATTCATTTACTGATAATGCCGCAATTTGCGGCTGATTTTTTGAGCGGAGCGAGAAAAACAGTCCGACAACAGCGCCTTGTTAACTGCAAATTTATGATTTAGAAATAATTTCACTAACTGCATGAGATACATCTTCCTTTATTACTGACTCTTCGATAATTGGTATGACCCATGAAGAACCTACCATCTCTAAAGAGGAACGCCAGTCTTTCCATTGCTCACCTCCAATGGAATCAAGATTATCAAGCCCAAATCGATAAGATGCCCCCCACTGAGCAATCGAAGGCAACTCAGGGTCAGCACTTTGAGCACCTAAAACAAAAGGACGATCTATTTCGCCTGGCATGATTGCAAAATAATACTCTACCTTTTCGGCCCTATTTCGAAATTTAGAGATAATCTTCATTTTCCACCGAGCAGTTAACGCTCAAAGCAGCTGCGCGGTACGCGTCGGCTGGCTTTGTTTGATACTCATTGAGCCTCCTCCCTAGCAAGCCGCATCAGCGGTATGCTTAAGGTGACTAAACCAACAGGAGAAAACTCAATGAGGTTTTATAATAACTCACATCCATACTACTGTGGTATCGATTTACATGCACGCTTACTTTATGTCTGCATCATTGATTCTAAAGGGGAAGTTGTTGTTCATAAAAAGATAGGTGCTGACAAAGATGACTTATTACTCATACTCGAACCTTATATCGGTAATGTGATTGTCGGCGTTGAGTGCATGCATTGTTGGTATTGGGTGTCAGACTGGTGTGCTGAACTGGGCATTGATTTCATCTTAGGCCATGCGTTGTATATGAAGGCCATTCACGGCGGTAAAACCAAAAATGATAAAGTCGATTCCTTTAAAATTGCCTCATTACTGCGTGGTGGTAACTTTCCGATAGCCTACGATTACCCCAGCGAAATGCGCGCTGCCCGTGACCTATTACGTCGACGAATGAAAATTGTCCGTCACGGTGCCATGCTCAAAGGTCATGTGGTTAACACCAACAGCCAATACAACTTGCCTGCCACTGAGCTAAATCTTAAAAACATCAGGCAGCGATAAGATCGCATTAAGAGAGCCTCTATATGTGTTTGCATGTTTTGATTTCTAAGAGCACGATGATTTGACAGCTAAATGACAGACGAAGTAGATGAATTTGTTGATTGATTTTAATTTGACTGCAAAAGCAGTCAAATAAGTTAGGCTCGCCTATTGACTGGCGGAAGGCTCATATGTGTTA